>DASPIO010000147.1:0-9695 GCA_035629155.1 Azospirillum sp.
CCCAACCTTGGCAAGGTTGTGCTCTACCCCTGAGCTACGCCCGCAGAAACTGGCGCGAGTGACGGGACTTGAACCCGCGGCCTCCGGCGTGACAGGCCGGCGCTCTAACCAACTGAGCTACACCCGCGCAAGGGAGCGCCTATATACGGCGCCGCTGCCGGCAGGGCAAGTATAGAATTCGCGGGTCGCGCACTTTTTTCGTCCCGGCTTCTCCGCGCTCGCGAGGGCCGCCTCCGGGAGTGGCCGGGGGCGGCCCTCGTCCGCCTCCGTCCCCGGACGACAGCGACGAACGACCGGGGCTGGAACGCGACCTGCCAGAACACATTGGGGGTGCGCACTGTATCTGACGAGTCATATGCCGTGTAGACCTGTAAGAACTGCCAGGGTTCTGGATGGATCGACCTGTAAATGGTGACAGTTGTTGCGCATCATTGACCCTGTTTTAACGACTGCATGAGCATAGCAAGGAAAATAGCCGCCGATGATTGCGGCGTTGCCTCTTGCCGGTCGGCTGTTCCGCAGGGGATTGCCTTGACGGACCAGCTCTTGTACGAGGCGATCGGAAGCGAGCGTGCCGGCGGGGCGTGCGTCTTCACCACCTTGGTCCTGGTGGATGCGCTGGCGCGCCTGGGGTTTCCCGCGCGGCCGGCCGCCGCTGCGGTCGAGGGGCGCCGCGGCCGTGTTCGCTTCGGAATCGGCCATCCCGCCTATCGGCTGACACGGCCGGGCGCCTGGAAAGGACACCTCGTGTGCATGGTCGGCGACATTCTGATCGATCCCACCATCGGTCAGGTTCGCCGCCACGGTGTCGAGGCGCCATCCATGATCCTTGTGCCCAGCCGCCGGTTCGCGATTCCGGACGCGAGCATCACGCTGCCGTGCGGCTGGACGCTGACTTGGCAGGCTGAGGGCGCCAACGAGGGCTGGCGCGCGTTGCGCGACGCCGATCCCGCCGTCCGCGAACCCGCCGTTCAGCGCCTCGTGCGGCGGCTCTGCCCATCCGACCCGTCGCCTCCCTGTCAGCCCTGACAGGTCCGCCCGTTCCGGCAAGGCACTACAACTGCGGGGAGCCGGGCCGCCGGCTTCCGCCCGTGCCGGCCCCCACCCGTTCGAAAGGGCTGTCCATGCCGCGCGTTCTGCTGGCCTGGGAATTCGGTGCCGGCCTGGGGCACCTGAACCGTCTTCTGCCGGTCGCGGGCCGGCTCGCGGCGCTTGGGCACACGGTGGCGTTCGCCGTGCCCGATCCGGATGCGGCACGCCCGGTCGTGGCGCGTACGTTCCCCGATGGCGCCACGCCGATCCTGGCCGGGCAGACGTGGCGCCCCGTCGCCGATCCCAGCGTGCGCGACGTACCGACGGACAGCTTCGCCGACGTGCTGCGCCTGCTCGACTTTCACCGCCCCGCGGTGCTGCGGGCGGCCCTGGCCCGCTGGGACGGCGTGCTGGACGAGGTGCGGCCCGACCTCATCGTCGCCGACTTCGCGCCGACGCTGGCACTCGCGGCACCGCCGGGCGTCCCGCGCGTCGTGCTTGGCAACGGCTACACCGTTCCGCCGCCCGGCCGACCGCTGCCGCCGATGCGGCCGTGGGTCCAGGCGCTGCCGGAGCGCAGTCGGATGCATGAGGCGGAACTGCTGGACGTCGCCGGCCGGCTGCACCGCGAGCGGCGGGGGCAGTCGTTGCGGCACCTGGCCGACCTGTTCTCCGGCGACCGTACCTTCGTCTGCACCATCGCGGCGTTCGACCCCTACAGCCCGCACCGGCGCGGGCCGATCCACATGCCCTTCAACGTCCCGCGCATCGCCGCCGGCCCGCCGGTGGCGGAGCGGACGGGCGGCGTGGCGCTCTACCTGCCGGTCAACCATCCGCAGGTCCACGCCGCGTTCGCGGCGCTGGAGGCCATGGGCGTGGCTTGCGACGTCCACATCGGCGGCGCCGACCCGCAGGCGGTGGCGCGCGTGGCGCCGCCCAACGCGACGGTCCACGAACGTCCGCTGCCGCTGGAATCGGTGCTGCCGGCGGCGGCCGCGCTGATCCACCACGGCGGCCTCGCCACCGCCTACGCGGGCTTGCAGGCGGGCGTGCCGCAACTCGTCATGCCCGTCAACCTGGAGCAGAGCATCACCGCGCGGGGGCTGTTGCGGTCGGGAAGCGCGGTGCTCCTGCCCGGACGCGGGACGGTGCCGCCCGAGACGATCCGCGAATCGCTGGAGCGGCTGATGGGCGACGCGGTCATCGGCGCCGCGGCGCAGGCGGCCGCGCGCTCGGCCGCGGCGCGGCCAAGGCAGGACACGCTGGACCAGGTCACCGCCGTCTGCCGGGATTTTCTGGAGGAGCCCCGCCGCTGGCGGGCGTGGGCGTGAGGCGGGCCGGCCACCGCCGGTGAGGCCGGCTCACCGGCGGTCGGCGGCAGGGCGTGGATGGAGCCACCCATACCGCCGCTGGTCAGAACGCGTAGCGCATCCCGACCAGAAGATCGTGCGACTGCAGCCGCCCCTTGCTGCCGGTGATCGGCGGGCGGCCGCGGTTGGTGACGGCGATCGACGGGTCGGTGCCGATGTCGCCGGCATCGAGGAAGCGGTACGACAAGTCCACCGCCAGGGCCGGCGTCACGGCCACGCTGGCGCCGGCCGTCACCTGCCATGCCAGATGGTTCCGGGTGCCGCCGGCGGCGGTGCCGAAGAAGCCGGGGAAGCTTGCCTCCAGCGTCCCGACCTTGTTGCGCGACCAGCCGATGCCGGCCCCGACGAACGGGCGGACCGGGCCGAGCGTCACCGGGACGTCGACGTAGCCGTTCAGCAGGACGGTCCAGGAGGTCACGCCCGCCTCGTAGTGGATGGGCGGGGTCGAACTGGGATAGTCGTCGGACAGCTTGAAGCCGGCCCGGCGCGTCACCGTCGCGTCCAGGCGCAGCAGGTCGTTGACACGGTAGCCCACGCCACCGGACAGCAGCGCCGACGAGCCGATCTCGTTCAGCGTCTCGGTGCAGAGGTTGCAGATGCGTGACGACGGGTCGGCATCGCGCAGGCGGGCGTCGCGCGTCCACGACCAGCCGGTGTCGAGACGGACGTAGGGGCCGGATTCCGCGCACGCGGTGCCGGACGCCAACAGCCCGAAGACGGCTGTGGCGCAAGCAAAAATTACGGGTTTCATGGTCATTCCGTAAGGTATGGTGCGGTCCTGCCCTGTTGCCTGAAGGTGTGCTTGGCAGGATGTCGTGAATATGCCGTGTTATACTGTGCGTCGTGTAGCTGCTAGTTCTTACAGGGTATTTATGAGCGTTGCGCTATTATCGAATGATGCCGTCGCGGGTGGCGCGCATGACGGCTTGGGCGCGGGTGGAGACGTCCAGCTTCCGCATGGCGTTTTCAACGTGGTAGTTCACCGTGCGCTCGGAGATGCCCATCAGCACGGCGATGTCGCCCGATGCCTTGCCGCGCGCCACCCAGGACAGCACCTCCGTCTCCCGCGTGGTCAGCAGGGTGGTGGCGGCGTTGCGGGCGCGGGCGACGCCGGTGTTCAGGCGGGCCTTGACGACCTCGATCAGGATTTCGAAGTCGACGGGCTTGGTGACGTAGTCGTCGGCGCCGAGCTGACGCCCGCGCAGCACGCTCTCGCGGTCGGACAGGGCGGTCAGGAACACCAGCGGGATGTCGGCGTGGCGCGGGTAGGCGGCCGTCAGCCGCTCCAGCACGTCGAAGCCCGACGTGCCGGGCATCGAGACGTCGCACAGCACGAGGTCGGGCTTCCGGCGCTGGATCGCCGCCAGCCCGGCCTCGCCGTCGCTGGCGGTGTCGACGGCGAAGCCCGCCTCCTCCAGCGCTTCCACCAGCAGGTCCAGCGTTTCGCGGTCGTCTTCGATGACGAGGAGGCGCGTGGTCTGGGTCATGCCTGGGCTTCCGTGGTGGCGGGGGTGCGTTTCGGCAGGATCATGGTGAAGGTCGATCCCTCGCCCTCGCGGCTGTCGACGTCGAGCCGCCCGCCGTGGCGGGCGACGATCGCCTGGACCACGTGCAGGCCCAGGCCGCTGCCGGCCCGCGTGCCGACGTTGCGCCCGCGGAAATAGCGTTCGAACAGCCGGTCGCGGTCGGATTCGGGGATGCCGATGCCGCGATCGTCGACCGCCACATGGATCTGGCCGGCGTCGGACCAGCCGCGCACGCGCACCGCACTTCCGGGAGGAGAGTATTTCACCGCATTGCTCAAAAGGTTCTCGACAGCCTGCTGCAACAGATTTGCATCGACAACCACCATCCCCGGCAACTGTGAGAAGTCCCAGGACAGGCGGTGCTGCTCGGACACCTCGGCCTGCTGCTCGCACACGGCCGCCAGCGCGCGGGCGAGGTCGGCGGGTTCGGGATCGAAGGGCAGTTCGCCGTCGGCCATGGGCGCCGCCTGGAGGATGCCGTTGATCAGGGTGGTCATGCGGGTGACGGCGTCGCGGATCCGCCCCGTGCGGTTCGCGAGGTCGTCCGGCGTCAGTTGCGCGCGCAGCTTCAGGATGCGCTGCGCCTGCCCGTCGATCACGGTGAGCGGCGTGCGGAACTCGTGGCTCACCATCGACACGAAGTTGCGCTGGAGCATGGCCAGCTCGCGCTCTCGCGCCAGCTTCTCCTCCAGCAGCACCGCCTGGGCCTGAAGCTGGCTGCGGCTTTCCGACAGGGCTTCCTGGCTGGCGCGGAAGATGTCGACCGCGCGCGCCATGGTGCCCACCTCGTCGCCGCGCCGGGCGTAGGGCGGAAAGGACGCCGGCCGCCCCTCCGACAGGGCCAGCATGGCGCCGGCCAGGGTCAGCATCGGCTCGGTCATGTGCCGCGTGAAGAACACGAGCGCGGCGGCGACCAGCCCGCACTGCACGGCCAGGGCCAGCAGGATCGTCATGCGCGCGTGCAGGAACGTGTCGATGACGGAGTCGGCGGCGACCGTGCCGTTGGTCTGGTTGAAGTCCGTCAGCCGGGTCAGCCGGTCCGACGCCCCGAAGAACAGGGTGCGCGAGCTTTCGCGGTAGAGGGTGACGGCGCGTTCCGTCTCGCCCGCGGCGAAGGCATCGATCATGGCGCGGCGTTCGTCGAGGTAGGCGCGCCATTCCCTGCGGAAGGCTTCGTAGAGGGTTTCCTCCTCCCGGTTGATCGGCAGCCGTTCGTACGCCTGCAGGCTGGCGTCGACGAGGGCCAGCGTCGACGCGGCCTCCCTCTCCACCCACGCCTTTTCCGCCGGGGTGGCGGCGAGCAGGCGGTTGCCGTCGGTGGTGCGCAGGTCGGACATGTGGTTGTTGATGTCGCCCAGCACCCGTGTGCTGGGCAGCCAGTTGGTCTTCACCGCGTCCGCCGCCGCGTTCACCGAGTGCAGCTCGGAAATGCTGAACAGGCTCACCGCCAGCGTGAAGGTGAACACCAGCAGGAAGGCGGCGCGTATCTTCACCGACAGCGGCATCCGGCTGATCCAGCGCATCGGATGGAAACCCTCTTCGGTTGCGGGCAAGGGGGCAGGCGGTGCGGCCATCGAACCGGACGCCCGGGCTTCCGGCTACCTGTGAGCCCTCACAGGCGCGCCCGTCCGGCGCGCTTCGCTAGCATAGGCGGCGATGACCTGAAACGGGAATGCCCATGCTCCTGCCCGGAGATCCCTGCCCCTATTTCTGCGGGCGCACGCCCGCCAAGCCACAGTTCCATTTCGACACGATGGGCGGGCGCTATCTTGTGCTCGGCTTTTTCGTGTCGGCGGGCATCGACCTCGGCCGCCGCTTCCTGGAAGCCATCGAGGGCATCGCGCACCGCTTCGACGACCGGACCGTGGCCTTCTTCGGCGTGACGGTCGATCCGACCGACGAGAGCGAGGGGCGGCTGCGCGACCGGGTGCCCGGCCGGCGCTTCTTCTTCGATCCCGACCAGCGGATCAGCGCCCTGTACGGCGTCTGCCGGCCGCAGGGCCACGGCGCCACCAACACCTACACCCCGCTGGTCTACGTGATCGACCCGCGGCTGCGGGTCATTGGCGTGCTGCCGATGGGCGATCCGGAGCAGTGCGTGGCGCGGCTGGCCGCGCTGCTCGACCGCCTGCCGCCGCTGGGCGAACCGGCCCCGGCCCGGCCGCAGGCGCCGGTCCTGGTCGTTCCGCACATCCTGGAACCCGATCTCTGCACCCGCCTGATCGCGTTCTACGACGAGCAGGGGGGCGAACTGTCCGGCCACATGACGGAGCAGGACGGGCGCACCGTGGGCGTGCTCAACGCCAGCATGAAGGTGCGCCGCGACCGCTATATCGAGGACGAGGCCCTGAAGGAGACGCTGCGCGCGCGCCTGCGGCGGCGCCTCCTGCCCGAAATCGCCAAGGCCTACCAGTTTCGCGCCACCCACATCGAACGCTATCTGGTCGCCTGTTACGACGGCGCGGAGGGCGGGCATTTCCGGGCGCACAGGGACAACACGACCAAGGGCACCGCCCACCGGCAGTTCGCCGTCTCGGTCGCCCTCAACCAAGAGTACGAGGGAGGCGAGGTGTTCTTCCCCGAATACGGCAACGCCCTGTTCCGCGCGCCGCCGGGCGGGGCGGTGGTGTTCTCGTGCTCGCTGCTGCACGCCGTGCGTCCGGTCACCGCGGGGCGGCGGATGACCTTCCTGCCGTTCGTCTACGACGGCACGCACGCGGCACTCCGCCGCGCCAACCTGGGCTTCCTCGGCACGGCGAAACCGGAGCCCGCCCCGCCGGAACCCGCCCCGGCCGAAGCGGCCGGGATCTGAGCGGGGGTGGGCGGGCATGCGCCTTCTGTTCGTCATGCCTCACCATTGCGGGGATGGCGACGCGCGGTATGGCTCCACATCGGGGCGCCGCGCGGCGCGGGCGGCGTGCCTGCGCGACAGCATACTGTCGCTGCACCGCACCTTCGGCCGGGGGCAGATGGCGATCGCCGACCTGCGCCGGGGCGAACTGGTCCACGCCAACGGGTCCGCCGGGGTCGTGGTGGACGTGTTCGTGGCCGCGGTTCCCGGCGCACACTGCCTGGACGCGGCGGATCTGCCGGCCGGCGCGTTCACCCCGGTGCTGGTCGACTACGACCCGGCCATGCTGGGCCTGGTGTGCCACGGGCTGATCTACAAGCACGCGGCCGCCTACGACTGGATCTGCTACCTCGAAGACGACATCGTCATCACCGATCCGCATTTCTTCGCCAAGCTGGCGTGGTTCGGCGCGCGGTTCGGCTCCGAACGCCTGTTGCTGCCGAACCGGTACGAGGTGCGGGACGGCGCGCCGGGCAAGGTCTACATCGACGTCCACGCCTCGCGGACGTTCGCCCGGCCGTGGCACAAGCCGGACGACGGGCCGGCGCTGGAGGCGGAGTTCCTGGGCGAAACCGTGGTCTTCACCCGCCCGAACAACCCGCACGCCGGCTGCTTCGCGCTGTCGCGCCGGCAGGCTGAAATCTGGATCGCGGCCCCCACCTTCATGGACGGTGACGTTTCGTTCGTCGGGCCGTTGGAGAGTATGGCGACCCTGAGCGTCATGAAGACGTTCAGGATCCACAAGCCCGCCCTCGCGAACCACAGCTTTCTGGAGGTGCGGCACGCGGATCCGCGGTATTATGGCGTGTGGTTCCAATGATCCGCGCCGCGTTCCGCTTCACGATGTTCTGGAGAGTGCCATGGCGCCGCTGTCGATGATCCGTGAATTCCTGCGCATGGAGGCGGCCGGCGGCATTCTGCTGGTGATCGCCGCCGCCGTGGCGCTGGTGCTGGCGAACTCGCCGGCGGGCGGCCTTTACACGGCGCTGCTCGACACGCCGGTGGTGGTCCAGGTCGGCGCGCTGAAGCTGGCCAAGCCCCTGCTGCTGTGGGTGAACGACGGGCTGATGGCGATCTTCTTCCTGCTGGTCGGGCTGGAGATCAAGCGCGAGGTGCTGGAGGGCGAGTTGTCCAGCGTGTCGCGCGCCGCGCTGCCGGGGATCGCGGCGGTCGGCGGCATGGTGGTGCCGGCCGCCGTCTACCTGGCGCTCGCCGGCGGCGATCCGGTGGCGGCGCGCGGCTGGGCCATCCCGGCGGCCACCGACATCGCCTTCGCCGTCGGCGTGCTGGCGCTGCTCGGCACGCGGGCACCGGCGTCGCTCAAGATCTTTCTGCTGGCGCTGGCCATCCTGGACGACCTGGGCGCCATCGTGATCATCGCCGTGTTCTACACGGCCGAGCTTTCGGCTGTCTCGCTGGCGCTGGCCGGGGTGGGGCTGGCGGGCTTGGTCGTGCTGAACCGGATGGGGGTGGTGCGGCTGGCCGGCTATGTCCTGCTGGGCATCTTCCTGTGGGTGTGCGTGCTCAAGTCGGGCGTGCACGCGACGCTGGCCGGCGTGGCGCTGGCCTTCGCCATACCGCTGAGCACCGGCCGAGCGCACGGCGCGTCACCGCTGCACACCCTGGAACACGCGCTGCATCCCTGGGTCGTCTACGGCATCCTGCCGGTCTTCGCCTTCGCCAACGCCGGCGTGTCCCTGACCGGACTGTCGGCCGACGCGCTGTTCGCGCCGGTGCCGCTGGGCATCGCGCTGGGCCTGTTCATCGGCAAGCAGGTGGGCGTGTTGGGCGCTACCTGGGTGGCCGTCCGGCTGGGTGTCGGCGCGCTGCCGGCGGGGGCGGGCTGGATGCACGTGTACGGCATGGCGCTGCTCACCGGCATCGGCTTCACCATGAGCCTGTTCATCGGCGGCCTGGCGTTCCCCGGCGAAGGTTATGGCGCCGCCGTGCGCATCGGCGTGCTGAGCGGGTCGCTGCTGTCCGCCGTGGCGGGCTACGTGGTGCTGCGCTTCATCGCGGTCCGGAGCCGGTCGCCGGGGCTGGAGATGAAGCCGGCGCCGTCGGATGCGAAGGGGTGACCGTCATGAGGGCGCTCCTTCCCGTTGCCCTGCTGGTGCTGCTGCTGGTGTCGGCGTCCGGACGGCCGGCGCGCGCCGATGCCGATTCCGGCGGCTTCAACGAATGGGTGTACGACGCCAACCGGGTCTTCGCGGCGACGGTGATCAGGCCGGTGCTGGAGATGGTGCGATCGCTGCCGGACCCGCTGCCGGCCGCCCTGCGCAACGTCTACGCCAATGTGACCGAGCCGGTGACGGCGCTCAGCCACGCCATGGCCGGCGACCCGATGGCGGCCGGGCGCTCGACCCTGCGCTTCGTGGTGAATTCCACGGCGGG
This sequence comes from Azospirillum sp., assembly GCA_035629155.1. Classification (GTDB taxonomy): domain Bacteria; phylum Pseudomonadota; class Alphaproteobacteria; order Azospirillales; family Azospirillaceae; genus Azospirillum. Next base: position 9,174 of record DASPIO010000147.1, read on the forward strand.
GGTGCTGGGCGTGTTCGATGTGGCGCAAACGGTGCGCCTGCCGGCCGAGAAGAAGCGGTTCAGCGAGGGCGTGTGCGCGCTGGGCGTGCCGGCCGGCCCCTACCTCGTCGTGCCCGGCTTCGGCCCGTCGTCCGTCGGCATCACGACGGCGGCGGTGGTGGTGATGGCGGGGTCGACCTGGGCGCTGGCGCTGGTGTCGATGGAACTGGCCATCGCCAGCACGCTGGCCGACCTCGCCGGTTCCGCCGCGGCCCTGGAAAACGCCGCCGCCTTGGCCGAGAACCCGGGGGCCGAGGCCACCGGCGGGTTCCAGGCCGACGCGCTGGCATACCGCGGCTGGCTCGCCGACATCGGCTGCTGACGGGCGCTGGCGGGGGGCACAAAAAAACCGCCGCCAACCCATTGGATTGGCGGCGAGTTGAACAGGGAGGCTTCACGTCTGGGAGACGTCGGGTCCGAAAACCCGCTCCCGGGGGGGAGCCCCGGGCGAAACGCCGGGTGCTGCGACGCAGCAACCAACGC
>DASPIO010000148.1:0-9602 GCA_035629155.1 Azospirillum sp.
GCGTGGCGGGTTCCTAGCGCGAATCCATCCCCAGGGCAAGGGCAACGGGGAGTACGTACCCGGAACGGAATATCGATTCCGGAGAAACGCAACTTCGGTTACGCTGCACCGCGTTCGGCGGCCGGCGTCGGCCGAGTTGAATGCCGATGGGAGATTTCCACGATGAATCGCTTCGCACCTGCAGCAACGCTGGCCCTGGCGGCCCTGCTGATCGCGCCGGCGCAGGGAATGGGACAAACTGTCGCGGACTACAATGCCGCACTTGCCGCGGCGCAGGTGACCGGCGTTCCGGAGGTGGTGGCGTCGCAGAACTGCCGCCCGCTGTCCAACTACACGGCGGTGTCGCTGCCGTCGTGGGAACGCAAGTCGCCGTGGCTGATGGCGCTGTGGCCGTTCGACTACGCCGCCAACCCCGAGGAGGCCACCAAGCGCGAGCGTTGCCGCGCCGTGCTGACGGAGCCGGTGATCGCCTTCAACCCGAGCAGCGCCGAAGAGATCGTCACGCCGCCGACGATGGACGACCCGGAAGCGATGTTCCGCGCCCCGACCGACGTGCCCCCGGCTGCGCCCCTGGACGGCCCCCGCGGCCCGCGCGTCCGGTCGCCGCTGACGACGTATTGATGGCTGAATTCCGTGGGTTGGGTTGAGCGTCAGCGAAAACCCAACCTGCGGAGCCTCTCGGCGCCCTTACACCCATGTCGGGTTGTAGCCGAAGTCCGCCGGGAACATTTTCACGTAGTGGACGAGGCGCGGCCGCGCCGCCCGGTTGGGCGTGGGGCCGTGCGGCAGGGCGTGGTGCCACAGGATCAGGTCGCCAGCCCGGCCGGCGATCGGCGTCATCTCCAGGTGCTGCCCCGCGTGGGCACGGGCGTCGGTGCCCGGTGGCAGCCCGTCCAGCCAGGCGCCGATGGTGCGGTGCATGCCCGGCACCAGGGCGAACGCCCCCTGGTCGGCCGCCGTGTCGGTCAGGTAAATCAGCCCCTGGATGCCGAGCGGGATGGGCTGCGCCAGGCTGACGTCCCAGTGGATGAACGGCCCCGGGAACGGTCCCTGCGCGTGTTCCGGCGGATTGAAGCCGACGCGGTCGGTCGACACCCACAGGTCGGCGGTGCCCCACAGTTGCGCGAAGGCCTTGTGGATGCGCCGCGAGCGCCGGTTGGCGTCGAGCACCGGGTGGCGGAACAGTTGCACGAACACGCACTGCTGGACCGGCGGGCGCCTGATCCAGGTGGCGGGATCGTCCGGGTCCATGTCCAGCGCCTGCCAGATGACCTGAGCGCTGGCGCGGCAGGCGTCCGGCGAAATGGCGTCGTGCAGGATGACCCAGCCGTGCTCGTCCCAGTGGGCGAGGTCATCGGGGCTCAGCACCGGCGGCATTGCGTCGACCGCGGCGATCGCCGCCCGCGCGTCGGGCGGTGGCGCTTGGCCGGTGAGCGCGGCGTTGAGGCGGGCGACGGTGCGCGGATCGAGGCTGCCGCCGTTGCGCTCCAGGATCCAGGCTTCGAACGCGTCGAAGCTCGGCCGGGTCGTGCCCAGGTGGCGCAGCGTCTCCTCCAGCCCCAGTTCCAGACCGCTGAACAGCAGGTTCAGCGCCCGCCATTTGCGCGTCCGCGTCTCCGGCGTGTCGTCGCGCGGGTGGGCCAGGGCCCGCGACCACAGGCGCTTCAGGTGCGCGACGCCCAGCGCGCCGACGTCGCTCGCGGCGGCAATGGCGGGGCTTTCAAGGACGCTCATGTGACCCCGTAGGTCTTCAGCGCCCGCGTCATGTCGCCGGGCGTCAGGGGGAAGGCGGTGCCCTGGCGGGCGTTCAGCATGGCGCGCGGCGGGATGCCGGCGGCGCAGGCCTGCACCTGCATGGCGCAGCGCATGGAGAAGCCGGCGCGCCACACCAGGGCGGTGACCGCGCGGGCGTCGCGCGCGTCGAGGATGGCGTCGACCGAGGCCGGCGGCGCCACGGCGCACAGCGCCAGCGCGGCCCGCACGAACGCCACCTCGTTCCATGACAGGGCGTCGCCGATGGCGGTCTCGTCCAGGCGGCCCTGGCGGTGCAGGCGCACGGCGCGTCGCTCCGGCGGTTCGGCCGGGTCGTGCTCCTCGATCCAGTCGACGCGGCGGCGGACGGCGGTGGCGATTTCCGCGGCGGTGGCGTCGTCGAAGTCCGGGCGGCCCCGCAGGATTTCCAACACCGACTGGTCGACGAAGGCGGCCAGCCGCACCGCCAGACGCGGCGGCAGCGCCGGCCGGCGGGCGAGGCGTGGCTGCAGGGCGGGGCGCTCCGCCGCCGTCGCCACCAGCCGTTCCAGCGTCGGCTCGGGAATGACGGCGCCGCTGTTGTCGAGCAGCACGCCGGTAGCGGCCGTGTCGCCGGTGTCGACGATGGCGGTCGAGACGGGCGCGCTGACGCGCGCGCGGCCGGCGATGGCGGAAAGCGCCCAGGTGGCGGGCTGGCTTTCGATGATCACCAGCAGGTCGGCGTCGGTCAGCGTCGCGCAGCAGTGCAGCACCGGCTCCGCGACGCAGCGCTCGACGTCGCGGGCAAGGCGCTGGACCACGGCGGGCGGCGCGCAGCCGATGTCCTTGATGGCGGAGGCCAGGGCGGCGCGCACGTGGGCCACGTGATCGCGCGCCAACTGCTCCAGCGCGCGCAGCGCCACCTGGGTGACGGTGTCGCGACCGTCCGGCGGCAGGTCGGGCAGGAGGCGGCAGAGCTTGGTGGCCAGCACGGCGCGCACGCTGTCGTCGCCCCAGCCGGCCAGCCGGGACTCGGCCAGCACGCGGCCCACCTCTCGCCCGGCGTCTGGGCGTCCAGCGTCTGGGCGTCCGGCGTTTGGGCGGACCGGTTCGGCGCGCAGGAGCGGCTCCGCCGGGCCGTCAAAGAGGTAGTCGAGCAACTCGGGCGCTACGCCGTCGTCGGCCTTGCCCCCGGCCGGTCCGGGCAACAGGCGCACGGGGTGGGTGTGAGCCAGGGCGCGCGCGGTGTCGCGTGCCAGCGCCTCCGTGCGGCCGGGATCGGGCCGGGGCTGGTCAAGGGTGGCGGGCGGCCGCAGCCGTGCCAGGGATGATGGCCTCTTCGACATCGGGACTATCGGAAACCCTGCCCGGTTAAAGAGCGGCTAATGCGCACTTATCGCGTGCTGCGACGTGCGCCGCCGATGCCGCGGATCGGGCGTTGGCGGTCCTCGCGCAGCTTGTCGAACTCCGCGAAGATGCGCAGCAGGCTGCCGGCCGTCTCGTCGCCATAGCGCACGTCGACGCGCGCGCGGCCGAGTTCCGTCTTGATGTCGTCCCGCAGGTGGTCGAACAGGGCCGCGAACAGCGCGTTGAAATGCTCCTCGGTGAAGGTGAAGCGGCGGCTCTCCAGGGTCTGCACCATGCGGCGCATGAACGACTGGCGCTGGAAGGCGAACTGTTTGAAACGCAGCATGACGCGCACGAACAGCGCGTCGCTGAGGACCGGCAGCGTGGCGTGACGGTGGACGCGCGCCCAGATCTCCTCGTCGCGGTCGGTACCGATCTGCGCGAAGATGTTCAGCGCGTCGGCGTTCATCGCCTCCCATTCCTTCTCGTAGAACAGCGCGTTGAGATTGGCCTGCAGGCCCGGCGCCGCCACGTGCGGGAAGACGGCGCCGCTGATCGGGTCCTGCGCCTCCGGCACCTTGGAGAGGATGGTGGAGAACATCAGCCGGGTGACGTAGTCGCGCCGGCGTCCTTCCGCCTCGTCGGGATGGAACGAGGGCGGCGGCGCCGTCTCCGCCCGGCCGGCGGTGCAGGCGCGGCAGGTGCGGGCGAACAGCGGCAGTACGCGGGGCCATTCGTCCATCAGCCGGGCGAAGGCGCGGGCGAACTCGTCGTGTGTCAGGGCACCCCTGGTGACGAGCTGCGGAGCCAGCGCCTCGTGCAGGGTGTGCACCAGCGCGCGGGCGGTGCGGTGGTGGCGCACGAACGGCGGCGTGTCGGACGTGTCGGCCATGCGCTCGTCCCGTCGTCTCGGCTGTGGTGCGGGCGGCGGGATCGCCGGCCGTCGGAGGAGAAAGATTTGCATTTGTCATGCATTTTATGTTTATCCCCGCGAAGGCGCTGTGACGGCCGTCACACGGGTGCCGCGTACGAACAAAAAAAAGCCGCCGACCTGGAGGGTCGGCGGCCCGAGATTAGGGAGGAAACGCACGGCACCGTGTGCCGTAGCTGCGTGATACTTAGTGGTTCGAAGGGCCGCGGTGGTAACACCAATTCCGAATGGGTGCGGTGCGCGGACGTCATGAGGTGCGACGACGGGACGCGCCTCCCCTACGCCAGCTTCTCGCGGATGAGATCCTTGGTCTCGTCGATGCCGAACAGCTCGATGAAGGAGCCCATGCGGGGGCCGGTCGTCTGGCCCAGCAGGATCTCGTAGAGCGCCTGGAACCATGCGCGCAATTCGGTGAAGCCGTGCAGCTTGCCGACCTCGAACACCTCGTTCTGGATGGTCTCGGCTTTGGCGTCGGACAGCAGATCCAGGCGCTTCAGCAGGTCCTCCAGCGCCGCGCGCTCGGTGTCGGTGGGGGCGCGGTACTGCTTCGTGGGCTTCACGAAGTCCTGGTAGTAACGGACCGCGTAGCCGGCCAGCGTGTCCAGCAGCGGGCTGTTTTCGGGCGTGGCGTCCGGGGCGTAGCGGCTGATGAAGCCCCACATGACGTCCTTCGTCTCGGCGTTCGCCACGCCGGCAAGGTTGAGCAGAAGGCCGAAGCTGAGGTCGGCGCGCACGGCCGGCGGCTTGCCGTCATGGATGTGCCACGCCGGGTTCTCCAGCCGCTTGGCCGGCTCCTCCGCCGGGAACTTGGAGGTGAAGGCGACGTACTCGTCCACCGCGCGCGGGATCACGTCGAAATACAGGCGCTTGGCCGTCTTCGGCTTCTGGAACATGTACAGCGACAGGCTCTCCGGCGGGGCGTAGGCCAGCCACTCCTCCATGGTCAGGCCGTTGCCCTTCGACTTGGAGATCTTCTGCCCCTTGTCGTCCAGGAACAGCTCGTAATTGAAGCCCTCGGGCGGCTGGCCGCCGAGGATCTTCACGATCTTGCCGGCCAGCTCGACCGAGGGGATCAGGTCCTTGCCGGACATCTCGTAATCCACACCCAGCGCGTACCAGCGCATGCCCCAGTCGGGCTTCCACTGCAGCTTGACATGCCCGCCGGTGACCGGCGTTTCCACCTTCTTGCCGTCCTCGTCCTCGAACACGATGGTGCCGGCGTCGGCGTCGCGCTCCAGCACCGGGACCTGCAGAACACGCCCCGTCGAGGGCGAGACGGGCAGGAAGGGGGAGTAGGTCTGCTGCCGTTCCGCGCCCAGCGTGGGCAGCATCACCGCCATGATCTCGTCGTAGTGGCGCAGGATCTTCAGCAGCGCGTCGTCGAAGCGCCCGGACGCGTACCAGTCGGTGGAGGACTGGAACTCGTAGTCGAAGCCGAAGCCGTCGAGAAAGGCGCGCAGGCGCGCGTTGTTGTGGGCACCGAAGCTCTCGTGCGTGCCGAAGGGATCGGGCACCTTGGTCAGCGGCTTGCCCAGGTGCTGCGCCACCATCTCCTTGTTGGGGATGTTGTCGGGCACCTTGCGCAGCCCGTCCATGTCGTCGGAGAAGGCGAACAGCCGGGTCGGCAGGTCGGACATGCGTTGGAACGCCTGGCGCACCATGGTCGTGCGCGCCACCTCGCCGAAGGTGCCGATGTGCGGCAGGCCGGACGGGCCGTAGCCGGTCTCGAACAGGACGTAGCCTTTGGCCGGCGGGGTTTTCGAAAAGCGCGCGACCAGCTTGCGCGCCTCCTCGAACGGCCACGCCTTCGCCTGCAACGCCAGTTCCCGCTCGCTCGTCATCACCCGAGACCCTTTACTCTAAGGACTTTTCCGGAAAGCCGGACCCTAGGGCGAAGCCGCGGCGCGGTCAATTCCCGCTGAGGGGTTTCATGGGTTGGGCTTCGCTGACGCCCCGCCCAACCTACGTGGCCGCATCCGCCTCGGGTTCGTCGCGGAAGCTGGTCTGGATGGCCTCCACCGCGTCCATGCGCGCGGCCAGCGCCTCGACGCAGGCCGGGTCGAACTTCGTGCCGGCGTGGGCGCGCAGATAGTCCAGCGCCTGGGCGTTGCTCCACGCCGCCTTGTACGGGCGCTCGCTGGTCAGCGCGTCGAACACGTCGGCCACGGTGGTGATGCGGCCTTCCAGCGGGATCGCCTCGCCCGCCAGACCGTGCGGGTAGCCGGAGCCGTCCACCGCCTCGTGGTGGCAGGCGATGACGTTGCGCAGCAGGTCGGCGTGCGGCAGGCGGTGCAGGCCGTGCAGGCCGTGGTCGCGCTGCATCGCCTCGACGATCTCCAGCCCGCGCGCCACGTGCGTCTGCATGATGGCGTACTCGTCCGGCGTCAGGCGGCCGGGCTTCAGCAGGATGCGGTCGGGCACGGCCACCTTGCCAACGTCGTGCAGCGGCGCGTACTGGAACAGGTACTCGACGAACTCGTCCGACAAACCGCGCGCCGGGGCCAGCCGCCGGGCGATCAACTGGGCGTAGCGGGCCATGCGCTCCAGATGGCCGCCGGTCTCCTGATCGCGGAACAGGCTCATGGCGCGCGCCGTGCGCACGGCGGCCAGCATGGCGCGCAGGGTCGACAGCTCGTGCGCGATCATCAGCGCGGCGATGCGGCGGAACGGGCGCAGCGCCTCCATCACCGCGGGCGTGAAATAGCCGGGCTGGAAGGAGTTGAAGAACAGGAAGCCGTACAGCGTGTCCTGCCACTGCACCGCCGCCACGCAGCGCGCCCGGTAGCCGTGACGCACCAGCGGCACCGCCTTGAAGTCGGTCCGGGCGGCAGTCTGCAGATCGTTTTCCACCAGCGGCCTGCCGTCGCGCGCCACGGCGTCGAGCCCGGGAAACGCGTCCAGCCGGGCCGTATAGCGCCCGAGCGGGTTCGGCCCGTCGTTGGAGTGCACGAAGGCCTTCACCGTGCCTTCCTTCGGTTCGTACACGGCAGCGGCGATGCGGTCGATGCCGGCGAGCAGCGGGTACACCCGCATCTCGGCGTGCAGTGTACGCAACTTCTCGGCGACGCAGCCACCGCCGAGAAGGGTGTCGGCCGGCTCCTCGTCCGGTTGGGCGTGCAGCTCTGGCAACAGCGCGGGCATCGTGGGCCGCCATCGGAAATTGCGGAAGCCGCGACACTACGGGCGATTTGTTGCCGCCATCCTGCGGATTTGTGACGGGACGGAGACAGTTGCTCCGGGCGATACGCTCGGCCAGGGTGGGGCGGCATTTCGGCAGGGGGGACCAATGGGGTGGATCTATCTGTCCGTCGCCATCGTTTTCGAGATCGTCGGCACCACGGCGATGAAGATGTCCAACGGAATGACGCGCCTGTGGCCGGGCGTGACGGTGGTGGTGTGCTACGCTGTCGCCTTCGCCATGCTGGCGCAGGCGTTGAAGACGATGGAGGTCGGCATCGCCTACGCCGTGTGGTCGGCGGTGGGCACGGCGGTCGTCGCCGGCATCGGCATCGCCCTGTTCGGCGAATCGGTGAGTCCGCTGAAGCTGGCGGGGATCGCGCTGATCGTCGCCGGCGTGGTCAGCCTGCGCCTCGCCGAAGGCGGGGCGTCGTAGGAGGGCGGCGATGGAACTGCTGGGGATGCTGGCGCTGGCCGTGGTGATCGCGCTGCTGATCCGTGCAAGCCGGCGTCGAAACGCCGGAACGGACCAGGAGATCGCCCCGCACGACCGTCACGACCGGGGGGCGTAGGCTGGTCCCGGAACGGTGGGATACGTATCGACGGCCCTTGCGCCGGGCGGTGCGCGCCGACACACTGCGGCGCATGTCGAACGCACTCGTCCCCTTCGCCGGCCCGCTGTACGAGCGGGACCACGCCGCCTGGCTGCTGGAGCAGGCGGGCCTGTTGCGGGCCGGGCCGGCGGCGGCCGTCGATGCGTCGCGGCTTGCCGGGGAGCTGGAGGCCATGGTGCACGCCGAACGCCGCGCGCTGGGTCTGCTGCTGAAGACCGCCATCGAGCACCTGCTGAAGTGGCGCTTCCAGCCGGAGCGTCGTTCGGAGGGCTGGCGACGCGCCGTCTTCCAGGCGCGCGACGGCATTGAGGATATCCTCGACACCAGCCCCATGCTGCGCTCCGACCTGGAGGCGCTGGTCGAGCGCAACTACCGCCGCGCCGTGCGCGACGCCGCCCTGGAGACCGGGCTGGCCGAAACGGCGTTTCCGGCGACATGGCCGTTCGCGGTCGAAGACATCCTGTTCGGGGCGTTCTGACGCACGCCCGTTACCGGATTCCTGCCATGTGATCTCGGCAACCGTCCCGCCGGATATGCAAGACTACGCTTGCGGGTATGCGCATGACGGATATCATGCGCCTGCGTGGTATTTCTTTCGGGTGCAAAGGGGGCTGGTGGAATGCGCTTGGCGATGGTTCTGACCGTGTGTGCGACGCTTCTGTCCGCATTCTCCCCGCAGCCGGCCGCCGCCATCGACGTGGCCAAGGCAGCATCCGAGTTCGGCCAGGAAGGCGCCTGGACCAACGTCTGCGACATCGACCGGATGACCGACTCCCGCGCCTGCCGTCTCGCGGTCTACCGCCTGTTCGACGACGGCAAGGACGTGGGATTCATCGCGCTGAGCGTCATCCCCACGGGCAACGACTACCACCTGTTCCTGACGTCGAGCCAGGGCATGATCGACAGCTGCGCCATCCGTGTCGACCGCCAGCCGCGCATCGAGTCGCGCATCGCGACGATCAACATGTGCATGTTCCCGAACTTCATGTCGGGCCGCATCCTCGACCAGTTCAAGAATGGCTCGACCGTGCTGGTGCGCGTCAACTTCACCCGCGCGGGCAAGCGCGACATCGACTTCTCGCTGAACGGCTTCAGCAAGAACTTCGAAGAGATGCAGCGCAGCCTGCAGTAAGCAAGGTTTCGGGAAGCCACGGCATCGCGCACAAGGTTTCCACGGATTGCACGGATTTAGGCACGGATTACACAAATCTTTTTTGCTGTGCATCGCGCTTTCTGAACGGCGCGAATTCAGCAAGCCTCAAAAAATCCGTGCAATCCGTGGAAACCTTGTATTCCGGTTCGGACGCTTCGGTTACGTTCGCCGCCGCCCCGCGCCGGCACCCCGCCGGTCATCCTCGTCGAAGAGTTCGGCCAGCTTGTTCATCACCGTGCCGCCCAGTTGCTCGGCATCCACGATGGTCACGGCGCGGCGGTAGTAGCGCGTCACGTCGTGGCCGATGCCGATGGCCAGGAGCTCGACCGGCGAGCGGTTCTCGATCTCGCCGATCACCTGGCGCAGGTGGCGCTCGAGGTAGTGGCCGCTGTTGACGCTCAGAGTGCTGTCATCGACCGGCGCGCCGTCCGAAATCACCATCAGGATGCGCCGCTGCTCGGGCCGGCCGATCAGGCGCTGGTGCGCCCACATCAGGGCCTCGCCGTCGATGTTCTCCTTGAGCAGCCCCTCGCGCATCATCAACCCGAGATTCTTGCGCGCGCGCCGCCACGGCGCATCCGCCGCCTTGTAGATGATGTGGCGCAGATCGTTGAGCCGCCCTGGATTGCCGGGCTTGCCGGCCGCGAGC
>DASPIO010000149.1:0-7377 GCA_035629155.1 Azospirillum sp.
GTAATCGGGGGGGCTGTCGAACAGGCTGAGGTACAGCCCGACGATCATCAGCACGACGGTGGCCCCCGCACACCACGGCAGCAGAAGCGCCGACAGGCGCTGGAAGCGGGCGGGGTTGGCGAAATAGTCCAGGCGCATGGATCGGCGTACTCCGGGGAGGCTCCGGTTCTGTCCGGTCGATATAGGCGCACATCTGCCCGAGAGCGAGGGGTTTCGCCTTGATCTTTATCAGGCGGGCATACGAATCGGGGCGACCGCGCCCGACCTACTCCATCGCCTGCCGCAGCGCCGCCGCACCGGCCCAGGGGGCCAGCGGCAGGGCGCCGGCCAGCAGGCCGCCGAGCAGCAGCAGGTGCGGGCGCGGCGTCAGGCCGGTCAGCGCCGCGTCGATCGCGCCGGCGCCGAAGATCAGCACGGGGATGTACAGCGGCAGGATCAGCAGCGACAGGAGCACGCCGCCGCGCCGGGCGCCCAGCGTCAGCGCCGCACCGATGGCGCCGATCAGGCTGAGGATCGGCGTGCCCACCGCCAGCGTCAGCACCAGGACGCCGAAGCCGCCGGGCTCCATATTCAAGAGCACCGCCAGCAGGGGGGCGGCGACGATCAGCGGCACACCCGTCACCAGCCAGTGCGCCAGCGTCTTGGCCAGGACCACCGCCTCCATCGGCAGGGCCGACAGCGCCAGAAGTTCCAGCGAGCCGTCCTCGTAATCGGTCAGGAACAGGCGTTCCAGCGACAGGAGCGAGGCCAGCAGCGCCGCCACCCAGATCACGCCCGCCGCGATGCGGGCGAGGATGTTCGGCTCCGGCCCGACACCGAAGGGGAACAGCACCACGCACAGCACGAAGAACATCACCGCGATGGTGGCGTCCGAGCCCTGGCGCAACGCCAGCCGCAGGTCGCGTCCGACCAGCGTCAGGAACCGGTTCATGCGGCGTCCTCCTCGGGCAGTGCGTCCTCGTCGTCCTCGTCGTCGGCCGACAGTGGCGTGAAGTCGTCGAGGTGCAGTTCCTCGGCGCCGGGCAGGGCGATGTCGGCGTGGGTGGAGAGCACGACCATGCCGCCGCCGGCGCGATGTTCGGCGATGATCCCTTCCAGCAGCGCCACGGCGGCGCGGTCGAGCGCCACCGTCGGCTCGTCCAGCAGCCACAGCGGCGCCGGGGCGGCGAGGATGCGGGCGAGGTTCAGCCGGCGCTTCTGCCCGGCCGACAGGTAGCGGCCCGGCACCCCCGCGATGTGCGGCACGCCCAGGCGTTCCAGCGCCGACAGGGCGTGCGCCATCGGATCGGCGGCACCGCCCAGCGAGGCCCAGAAGGCGAGGTTCTCGGCCGCGGTCATCACCGGCTTCACGGCGTCCAGGTGGCCGACGTAGTGCACGCGCCGGCGGTGCCCGTCCGGCTCCTCGGCGACCGACAGGTCGTCCCAGGCCAGGGTGCCGCGCCACGGGCGCAGGAAGCCGGCCATCACGCGCAGCAGGCTGGACTTGCCCGATCCGTTGGGGCCGAGCAGCAGCAGCGCCCCGCCGGGCGCGACGCGGAAGTCCAGGCCGGTGAACACCAGCCGGTCGCCACGCAGGCAGGTCAGGTCGGTTCCGGCGAAAACGGGCATGGGCGGGGGAACTTCGTGGCGCTGTTGGGGGCGGGGCAGGCGGTCGATGACCCCGGAGCTATACCACAGGGCGGCGTGGCGCCAATAAGATAAGGGGTAAAAAGAAACGGCCACCGCAGGGGGCTCTCGCGGTGGCCGCCTATCCAGCCGGGGCCTGGCTGGGGGGCGCCGCGGGCGGCGCCCAGAGGTGGTGGGGGCTGTGGATGCCTGCGCATCCTATCCATGGGCATGCTGCCCGGCCCCTGTGACCTGGATAAGACCAGAAAGTGGCGAAATTTTGATTTGTCGATCGCAGGGGGCAGCGCACCTCTTGCGCGCGGGTGCCAAAACGGCTACCGGCGCATTGATAGCGGAACAACCCGCGCAGCCAGGACGCCGTCCCCATGCAACTTCTGCTCGACCTGTTCAACGGTCTGCCGGACGTCGCCCGCGCCGTTCTGGCGCTCAGCGCCGTCGCCGTCGCCGGCCTGGCGCTGGGCCACGTCAAGGTCAGGGGGGTGGGGCTGGGCATCGGCGGCGTGCTGTTCGCCGGCATCGCCGCCGGCCATCTGGCGCGGGTGGGGGGCGTGCAGTTCGACCAGCACGTCCTGCATTTCGTGCGGGAGTTCGGGCTGATCCTGTTCGTCTACACGATCGGCATCCAGGTCGGCCCCGGCTTCTTCGCCGCGCTGAAGCGCGCCGGGCTGGGGCTGAACCTGATGGCGGCGTCCATCGTCGTGCTGGGCGCCCTGACGGCGGCGGCGATCCACCTCGTGACCGGCGCGCCGCTGGCGGCCGTGCTCGGCGTCTTCTCGGGCGCCGTGACCAACACACCGTCGCTGGGTGCCGCGCAGGAGATCCTGGCCGCCGTCGGCGCCCCGGCCGATCAGACGGCGTTGCCCAGCCTCGGCTACGCCGTCACCTACCCATTCGGCATCGCCGGCATCCTGCTGACCATGAGCGTGCTGCGCGCCGTGTTCCGCGTCGACACCGCGCGCGAGGCCGCCGCCTTCGAGGCGCGGCGCCGGGCCGAGGTGGCGAACCTGGAAACGCTGGACGTGGCCGTGCGCAATCCCGGCGTCACCGGCACCCTGCTGAGGGACGTCCTGGGCACCGACGGCGTCGTCGCCTCGCGCCTGCTGCGCGAGGGCACGTTGCAGGTGCCGCATCCCGAAACGGTCCTCCATCCGGGCGACGTCCTCCACCTCGTCGGGCCGCGGCCGAAGCTGGAGAGGCTCAAGGCCTACCTGGGGCAGGAGTACGAGAAGCCCCTCACCACCAAGGGCACGGACATCCGCTGGGACCGGCTGGTGGTGACCAACTCGCACGTGCTGGGCAAGTCCATCGCCCAGCTCGACGTCGCCGACGCCTACGGCGTGGTGATCAGCCGCGTCAACCGCGCGGGCGTGGAGTTGGTGCCGTCGGCGGCGCTGAAGCTGCAGTTCGGCGACATCCTGACGGCCATCGGCAACCCGGCCGACCTGGGCCGTGTCGCCACGCTGATGGGCAACGCGCAGCGCCGGCTCCAGCAGGTGGAGTTCATCCCGGTGTTCATCGGTATTGCGCTGGGCATCGTCCTGGGCTCCATTCCGCTCTACGTGCCGGGCATGCCGGCGCCGCTGAAGCTGGGGCTGGCGGGCGGGCCGCTGGTGGCGGCGATCCTGCTGTCGCGGCTGGGCCACCTGGGGCCGCTGGTGTGGTTCATGCCGCCGGCCGCCAACACGGCGTTGCGCGAGATGGGCATCGTGCTGTTCCTGGCGGTGGTCGGGCTGATGTCGGGCGGCCGGTTCGTCGAGACGCTGGTCGAGGGGCAGGGGCTGAGCTGGATGCTGTACGGCGCGCTGATCACGCTGGTGCCGCTGCTGGTCGTCGGCTTCTTCGCCATGGCGGTGCGCCGGCTGAACTACCTGACGGCGTGCGGCCTGCTGTCCGGCAGCATGACCGATCCGCCGGCGCTGGCCTTCGCCAACGCCCTGTCGCCGTCGGAGGCGCCGGCACTGGCCTACGCCACCGTGTACCCGCTGGTGATGTGCCTGCGCATCCTGGCGCCGCAGGTGCTCGTGCTCTTGCTCTGGTAAGTGGCGCGCCGGACGACTCTTCGCTTTGCATCAAGGATTTGCCGGTCTAGCTTGTGTGTGACGACCGGCATTCCACCACGGCACCCCCGCATGCACCGACCGACCGACCCCAACGCGCCCGAGGCCGTCCGCATCGATGGCCTGCACAAGCGTTTCGGCGCGCTGGAGGTCCTGAAAGGCGTATCGCTGACCGCGCACGAGGGCGACGTGGTGTCGCTGATCGGTTCGTCCGGTTCGGGCAAGAGCACGCTCTTGCGCTGCATCAACATGCTGGAGGTGCCGGACGAGGGCCGCGTGGTCATCGGCGGCGAGGAGATCCGGCTGAAGCACGGCCGCGGCGGGCGCACCACGCCGGCCGACCCGCGCCAGGTGGAGCGCATCCGCACGCGGCTCGGCATGGTGTTCCAGGGCTTCAACCTGTGGACCCATATGACGATCCTGCAGAACGTCATCGAAGCACCCGTGCACGTGCTGGGCGTCAGGCGCGCCGAGGCGGTGGAGCGGGCGCGGATGCTGCTGGACAAGGTGGGCATCCTCGACAAGGCCGAGTCGTACCCGGTGCAGCTTTCCGGCGGGCAGCAGCAGCGCGCGGCGATCGCACGGGCACTCGCCATGCAGCCCAAGGTGATGCTGTTCGACGAGCCGACCTCCGCCCTCGATCCCGAGCTGGTGGGCGAGGTGCTGCTGGTCATCCGCAAGCTGGCGGAGGAGGGCAACACCATGATCCTGGTGACGCACGAGATGGCCTTCGCGCGCGAGGTGTCGTCGGAGGTGGTGTTCCTGCACCAGGGGCGAATCGAGGAGCAGGGGCCGCCCGACAAGGTGCTGCTGAATCCCGACTCGGAACGGGTCCGCCAGTTCCTGGCGCGCCATCTGCCCGGTCCGGGCTGAGAATGATCTGAACAGGGACAACAAAAAATGGAGAGACAGGTGAGAAAGACGATCGTCGCGTTGGCGCTGGGAGCCGTCGCCCTGGCCTTCGCGGGCGGCACCGCGGACGCCAAGGAGTGGAAGAAGATCCGCATCGCCACGGAGGGCGCCTACGCGCCGTGGAACGCCACGGATGCCTCCGGCAAGCTCGTCGGCTTCGAGCCCGATCTGGCGAAGGAACTGTGCAAGCGCATGAACGCCGAGTGCGAGGTGGTGGCGCAGGATTGGGACGGCATCATCCCCGCCCTTCAGCAGGGCAAGTACGACGCCATCATGGCCGGCATGTCGATCACCGACGAGCGCAAGCAGGTCATCGACTTCTCCCGCCCCTACGGCAGCGACCCGGTGATCTTCGCCACGCTGAAGGACAACCCGCTGGCCGGCACCAGGTTCGAGATCGACCGCATCGACCTGACCACCGTCGAGCCGGCCGAGCAGAAGGCGATCGACGCGCTGGCCGCGGCCCTGAAGGGCAAGACGGTGGGCGTGCAGGTGTCCACCATCCATGCCGAGTTCATGCAGAAGCACCTGCCCAAGGTCGAGGTCCGCAGCTACGACAAGCTGGACAACGCCGGCATCGACCTGGCATCCGGCCGGGTCGACGCGATGATCGGCGACCGCTCGGCGGTCGAGGCCATCGCCAAGGAGGCCAAGAACATGGCGCTGTTCGGGCCGAACCTGAACGGCGGCGTGCTGGGCGTCGGCGTCGGCGTCGGCCTGCGCAAGGCGGACGCGGACCTGAAGGCGAAGTTCGACAAGGCGATCGCCGAGGCGACCGCCGACGGCACGGTGGGCAAGCTGTCCACGCAGTGGTTCGGCTTCGACATCTCCATCAAGTAAGGATAGGGAAAGGCCTTCCCCCGCCCCCGGGCGGGGGAAGGTGATTCGGGATGCTGGACCTCCTGGCCTTCGGCAGCAGCGGGTGGGGCGACGAGCTGCTGGGCGGCGCGGCGATGACGCTCGCCGTGGCGGTGGCGTCGTTCCTGCTGGGGCTGGTGTTCGGCTCGGCCGGGGCGGCGGCGAAGCTCAGCTACAGCCTGTTCCTGCGCGGGGTGGCGGAGGTCTACACCACCGTCGTGCGCGGCATTCCGGAGCTGTTGGTCATCTACCTGCTGTTCTTCGGCGGCGGCAACATGCTCCAGGCGGTGGCGGGGGTGTTCGGCTATGAGGGCTTCATCCAGCCGAACGCCTTCACCGTGGGCGTGGTTGCGGTGGGCCTCATCTCCGGCGCCTATTCGACGGAGGTGATCCGGGGGGCGGTGCAGTCCGTCCCCTTCGGCCAGATCGAGGCGGCGCGGGCCTGCGGCATGGGGCGCTGGCTGATCCTGGTGCGCATCCTGGCGCCGCAGACGCTGCGATTCGCCCTGCCGGGCCTGGGCAACGTCTGGCAGCTCACCCTGAAGGACACCTCTCTCATCTCGGTGACGGCGCTGGCGGAGATCATGCGCATGGCGCACATCGCCTCCGGTTCGACCCGGCAGCCCTTCCTGTTCTACGGCACGGCGGCCGTGCTCTACCTGCTGCTCACCACGCTCTCGACGCTGGTGTTCGAGCGGGCCGAGCGGCACGCCATGCGCGGCGTGCGGAGGGCGTGAGGCGATGAACTGGCAACTGATGGCCGACGCCTTCCCCCGTCTGCTGGCCGGCGTGCCGCTGACCTTGCAGCTCGTGGCGCTGGCGGAGATCCTGGGGCTGGTGCTGGCCACGGGCACGGCGCTGGCGCGGCTGTCCGGCAACCGGGTGCTGGAGAGGGTGTCGCGGGCCTACGTCTTCGTGTTCCGCGGCACGCCGTTGCTGGTGCAGATCTTCCTCATCTACTACGGCCTGGGCCAGTTCCCGGCGATTCGCGAGAGCGTGCTGTGGCCGATTCTGCGCGAGCCGTACTGGTGCGCGGTGATCGCGCTGATGCTGAACACCGGCGCCTACACCAGCGAGATCATCCGCGGCGGCATCCAGTCGGTGCCGCACGGGCAAGTGGAGGCGGCGCGCGCCTGCGGCATGGGCCGCTGGCTGACCTTCCGCCGGATCGTGGCGCCGGTGGCGATCCGTCAGGCGCTGCCGGCGTATGGCAACGAGGTGATCCTGATGGTGAAGGCCAGCTCGCTGGCCAGCACCATCACGCTGCTGGAGGTCACCGGCATCGCGCGCCGGATCATCGCCCAGAGCTACGCCGTGTTCGAGGTGTTCATCGTGGCGGGGGCGATCTACCTGGTGATCAACTTCACGCTGGCGGCGCTGGTGCGGCTGGCCGAGCAGCGGTTGACGCCGTGGGTGCGGGCGTAGGCCATTTCCCGTTCATTTTTCGTCATCCTCGCCTTCGCGGGGATGACGGCCAAAGAGCAAAAAGGCGCGGAAACGAAAAAAGCGCCCATCGGGCGCTTCTTCGTGATCCGGAGGAATTGGTGGAGCCGAGGAGGATCGAACTCCCGACCTACGCATTGCGAACGCGTCGCTCTCCCAGCTGAGCTACGGCCCCACCGCACCGTGTTCCGGCGTGGGCGGGATAATGGTCATCCGGCATGGCCGTGTCAAGCACCGAAAAACGCATTTGCGAAGAAGCCGGATCCACCCCGGGCCTCGCCTTGGCCTCGGCCGTGCGGCGGGGGCCTTGCCAGCATCCGGGCGGGCGTTTAGGGTGCGGCGCGTACCGCACAGGTGGAGGCCGGGCCGATCATGCAGCCGCTCATCGTCACGCTTTTCGAACTCCTCTACATCATCCTCGACCTGTTCAAGTGGGTGCTGCTGATCGGCGTGATCATCAGCTGGCTGATCGCCTTCAACG
>DASPIO010000150.1:0-40504 GCA_035629155.1 Azospirillum sp.
AGAAGGGGCTGATCACCGACGGCTCGATGCTGGAGTTCCTGCACTCGCACACGGCGGTGGTGTTCCAGCCGGAGTTCGACGACCCGCGCTTCTCGGGCATCAACCCCTACGCGCTGGGCTTCGCCATGATGCAGGACATCCGGCGCGTGGCCGAGAACCCGACCGAGGAAGACCGCTACTGGTTTCCCGACCTGGCCGGCCGTGGCGACGGCATCGCGGCGGTGCGCGAGGCGTGGGCCAACTTCCGCGACGAGAGCTTCGTGCTCCAGTACCTCAGCCCGCACCTCATCCGGAAGCTGAAGCTGTTCAGCGTGCGCGACGACGCCGAGGACCCCTACCTGCTGGTCGAGCACATCCACAACGAGCGCGGCTACCGCCACATCCGCAAGCTGCTGGCGCGTCAGTACGATTTGGCCTTCCTGGAGCCGGACATCCAGATCGTCGACGTCGACCTCGCCGGCGACCGCAAGCTGATCCTGCACCACCGCGTCACCAACGGCGTGCTGCTGGAGGAGAGCGACGCCAAGGCCGTGCTGCGCCACATCGCCAACCTCTGGGGCTACGAGGTGCAACTGATCGAGGTGTCGGCGGTGTCGGAGGCCGTCCTCAAGGAACACGCCGTCACGGCGCCCAACAACGCCACAGCGTGACGCCCCTGACGTCCCTGACGCCTATGCCTCGCCATCGCGGGGGCTGGTGGGCGTCGCCGCCGTCAGGGGCAGGGGCGGTGTGTCGGCGCGGGCGGCGTGCCCTTCGAAGGGCAGCAGGTCCATGAAATACTCACGGTAGATCGGAGACGGCCGGTGCTGCCCGCGGTGGCCCGCGGCGGTGTGGGGCATGCCCTTCGGAACGGAGTCGCGCATTGCAGAACCTTCCCCATTTTTCCGGTTGAAAAGGAGTACTCCTGGCCGGCTCCAATATTCGACTCATAGGGGAAGTTTGCGTTCGAATCCATATGAATGTAGCTATGGGCGTGTATTGCAAATGTGTGCATTGAAACATGCGCGTGGTGCCGCCGAGCAAGCGCGTGCCGCCGTTTCCCTTTTGAAATGAGAGAATTAAAATGCATTCGCTTTGAATTGGAAGGGTTCCGGAGTGGACTTCCGTCGCCCGATATCGATCACCGCTCCGGTTCAGGCTTGATGCCGGCGTCCTTCATCCGGTGCACGAGGTCGAGGATGACCGTGCTCATCTCCGGGAAGTCCAGCGCCAGGGCGTTGCGCTCCGCGTCCACGCGCACGACGTGGGCGACCTGCCGGCCGCCGGTGCCGGGGGCGTCGGGAATATCGGCGCAGTGGATGTCCAGCTTGACGCGGTCGCCCGGGGACAGCTCCATTTCCCCTCGGTAGTTTTCCAGAAGCAGCCCGCGGATCGACCAGTTGACGGTCTGGTACTTCCGGCCGCCCAGGTCCACCGTCATCACCGGGTCCATGTAGCGGATGCAGCGCCGCCGCTCGATGCCGCCCGGCGCCTTGGCGCCGGTGTCGTGCTGCTCCAGCTTGCGCGCGGCGGCCTGCTTGGTGCGGTCGTCGATGCCGTCCTTGCTGGTCATCAGCGCCGCCTGCACGCGGCGTTCGACGGCGCTGCGGAACTCCTCGTCGGCGCCGAAGCGCACGGCCTTGGCGTAATGCTCCTTGGCTCTCGAGATCAGCTCGTTGCGGCCCTTGTCGTCACCGGCGTGGCCGCGCCGCTCGGCCTGTCCGATCAGCGTGTCGACGCTGAGCTGGTAAGCGCCGCGCTGAATCGTCTTGGTGGTCTCGCGGAATTCGGTGGCACGCTGGGTGGGGAATTCGCGCGCCTTCAGAAGCTCCGTCATCATCGCCGCCTGGGCGTCGACGCTGGCCGGGTCGCCGGTCTCGGCCGCCTGGCGGAGCTGACGCACCAGCGCCTCGGCCTTGCGCAGCAAGGCGTCCTCCAACTTCCGGCGCTGCTCCGCATCCATGACGGCGGGCATGACAACCTCCGCGAACACGTCGCACAAGGTTAGTTTGCAAGCGTGCTGTTAAGAACCGGTGAATCGCAAAAGGAGTGTGCGCTGCACAAAGTGGAGGCGCAGGTCGGGTTGAGCCACGGGCGAAAATCCAACGTGTCCTGCATTGCAAACATGTTGGATTTTCGCTGCGCTCAACCCGACCTACGGGGCCCCCGTGGTTCCGAACGTCTCGGCCGTGAAGCGGAAAGCCTGGAGGGTGCCGGTCTCGTGGTCAGGCGACAGGCCGGCCTTGGCCTTCAGGTTGCGCAGAAAGGCGCGCGGGTCGGGCAGGGCGTCCCACACCTTGGGCAGGAACAGGGCGCTGCGGCCGCGGTCGCGGATCACCAGCCCGTCCACGCCCGGGCGCAGTTGCGCCAGCAGGTGGGATTCGTCGGTGAAGGCGATGGGCCGGTTGTGGCTGAGGATGGACACGGTGATATCCACCCGGTCCACCTCCGCCGCCGTCATCGGGCCGAATCGCGGGTCCTGCATGGCCGATTTGTAGGTGTTCTCGACCACGTCCCTGATCAGCGGGTTGACCGGCTGCAGCGTGCCGATGCAGCCGCGCAAATCCCCGTCGATCTCCAGCGTGACGAAGGTCTTGCGCAGCGCCCGAAGCGGCAGCGGGAAGGTCTCCACCGCCACCGAGGGCGGCCGGCCGCGCCCCACCGCGTGGCGCAGCGACTGGTGCGCGCAGTCCAGCAATTGCCGGCGGTGGGCATCGCTGAGCCGCGCGTTCTCGGCGTATTCGAAGGTGTAGGCGCCATAGCCGACGACGCGGTTCCTGTCGCCCGCCGTATCGCCGGAATTGCGCAGGTCGCGCGTGGTGGCGCGCATGTCCAGCCTTTGCGCGCGCAGCAGCAACCCGGACACCGGCTTGTAGCCGCAGGCGTAATCGCCGTTCAGCGTGTCCGGGGCCGCCGTCTCGATGGCCTGTGAGGCGGCGAGGTCGAGCCCGCGCGCCGTGTCGTAATCATGGAAATGGCTGAGGTCCGAACTGACGACGATCAGCGTTTCCGGCCCGCCCCACAGCCGCTCCAGCACCGTGTCCACCGTCTGCGGCGCGCAGGCGCCGACCACCAGCGGCACCACGGCAAAGTCGCGGAACGTCCGCTGCAGGAAGGGCAGGTGCACCTCCAGCGAATGTTCGCCCTCGAACGCCTGGTCGAGGATCTGCACGTCGGGCAGGCCCAGGATGGCGTCGATGGCCGCGTGGTCCACCGGCACGACGCCCAGCGGCGTCACCATCCCGTCCGCCGAGGGGGCGGCGAGGCCGCGGAACGGGTGACGGTGCGCCGGCCCCAGCAGGATCACCCGCCGCACGCGGTCCGCCATGTGGCGCACGGCGGCGTAGGCAGTGCCGGCGATCGGCCCGGAGTACACATAGCCCGCGTGCGGCGCCACGATGGCCTTGGCCTCCACCGGCTCGATCCGGGCGCGGCCGATGCAGTCGTCGACCACACGGGCGAGCGTCTGGGCATCGGCGGGGTAGAAGGCGCCGGCGACCGCCGGCAGACGAAGATTCGGGGTGTGAAGAGTCGTCATGGCTTGGACACCGCTGCGGCAATGACCATATGCGGAACAGGATAAACCAGACTTCGGGTGTCACCGCGGCTTTTTCCAGAGGAAATGTGCCGCACGCTTTCCAGGACGCGTCTTTCGATGACTCACATCCATCCTGCCCGCTACTGGCACGCGCTTGACGATGGGCGAATCCAGTGCGACGTGTGCCCCCGCCATTGCAAGCTTCAGGACGGTCAGCAGGCGCTGTGCTTCGTGCGCGAGCGGCGCGGCGACGAACTCGTGCTCACCACCTACGGCCGCTCGTCCGGGTTCTGCATCGACCCAATTGAGAAGAAGCCGCTCAACCATTTCCTGCCGGGCACGCCGGTCCTGTCCTTCGGCACGGCCGGCTGCAACCTGACCTGCAAGTTCTGCCAGAACTGGGACATCTCGAAGAGCCGCGAGATGGACACGCTGGCCGATTCCGCCAGCCCGGAGACGATCGCCCGTGCCGCGAAGCAGACCGGCTGCCGCTCCGTCGCCTACACCTACAACGACCCGGTCATCTTCCTGGAATACGCCGTGGACGTGGCGCAGGCCTGCCACGCGCAGGGCGTGAAGAACGTGGCCGTCACCGCCGGCTACATCTGCGCCGAGCCGCGCGCCGAGTTCTACCGCCACATGGACGCCGCCAACGTGGACCTGAAGGCGTTCACGGAAGAGTTCTACCACAAGGTGACGGGATCCCATCTCGCCCCGGTGCTCGACACGCTGATGTACCTGGTGCACGAGGCCAACGTGTGGGTGGAGATCACCACGCTGCTGATCCCCGGCGAGAACGATTCGGACGCCGAGCTGCACGCCATGACCGCCTGGATCGCCGAAAACCTGCGCGCCGACGTGCCCCTGCACTTCACCGCCTTCCACCCCGACTACAAGATGCGCGACAAGGGCTGGACCCCGCACGCCACGCTGCTGCGCGCCCGCGACATCGCCGTGGCGAACGGCCTGAAACACGTCTACGTCGGCAACGTGCGGGACCTGGAGCATTCCTCCACCTACTGCACCGGCTGCGGCGCGCGGCTCATCGGCCGCAGCGGCTACACCCTGTCCGACTGGACCCTGGACGAGCACGGCGCCTGCCGCGTCTGCGGGACGACGCTGGCCGGCGTGTTCGAGGCCCGGCCGGGCGATTGGGGCGCCCGGCGCCAGCCGGTGCGGCTGCGGGACTACGCGGTGGCGTAGGTTCGCGGGTCACGCCCCCGTCACGTTGACCTCCACCATCACGGTCTCCTCGTGGAAGGTGGCGGCGTGGCGGGTGTGGGCGGGGAGGTGCAGCATCACGCCCGCCCGCAGCTCGTGCTCGCCGTCGTCGCAGCGCACCGTGGCGCGGCCGGAGAGCACGTGCAGCCACTGCTCGTGCGGGTGGTCGTGCGGCGCGGCCTCGGTGCCGGCCTTCAGGCGCAGGTGGCGGAAGATCACCCCCTCGCCGACCAGCGTCTTCGACCAGACGCCGTCCCCCGCCTCGCGCTCGGGAACCGTGTTCCAGTCGTGCCCTGCCGACCCCATGCTCCGCCTCCGTCGTGACGCTCTCCGCCCAGTGACGTGAGCGCCGGGCGACGGAGGTCAAGTTCAGGCGGTGCGGATGGTGGCGACGAAGCGCTCCACCTCCTGGCGCAACTGGTTCGACTGGCGCGACAGCTCGTCGGCCGCGGTCAGGCTCTGACCCGCCATGCTGCCGGTTTCACCCGCCGCCTTGGTCACGCCGGCGATGTTGGAGGACACCTCGTGGGTGCCGGCGGCGGCCTGCTGCACGTTGCGGCTGATCTCGCGCGTGGCGGCCCCCTGTTCCTCGGCGGCGGCGGCGACGGCCGTCACGGTCTCGCTGATGCTCATCATCGTGCGGCCGATCGACTGGATGGCGCTGACGGCGTTCCCGCTCACCGACTGCATCTCGGCGATCTGGGCGGAGATGTCCTCGGTCGCCTTGGCGGTCTGGTTGGCGAGGTGCTTCACCTCGCTCGCCACCACGGCGAATCCCTTGCCGGCCTCGCCCGCGCGGGCCGCCTCGATGGTGGCGTTCAGCGCCAGCAGGTTGGTCTGGCTGGCGATGGACTGGATCAGGCTGACCACGTCGCCGATCTTCTGCGCGGCGGTGGCGAGCCCTTCCATGGTGCTGTTGGTCTTGTCCACCTCGCCCACGGCTTCCGACGCCATGCGCGAGGACAGCGCGATGCGCTCGTTGATTTCGGCGATGGAGCGCGCCAGCTCCTCGGCCGCCGCGGCGACCGTCTGCACGTTGGCGCTCGCCTGATCGGCGGCGGCGGCGACCGCGACGGCCTGCCGGTCGGCCTCCTCCGCAATGGCCGACAGGCCCTGCGCGTTGGAACGCATCTGGTCGGACTGCGCCGCGACGTTGCGCACCACGCCGCCGACCGAGCTTTCGAAGCCGTCGGCCAGCCGGTTCAGCTCCTGCCGGCGCTGTTCGGCGGCGCGGCGCTCCTCCTGGCGGCGCTGCTCCTCCATCTCGGTCATGCGCAGCGCGTTCTCCTTGAAGAGCTGGAGCGCGCTGGCGATGGCGCCGATCTCGTCGCTGCGGTTGCAGTCGCTCACCTCGACCGCGTGGTTGCCGGAGGTCAGGGCCTGGATCGTCGCGATGGCGCGGTTGAGCGGCTTGCCGACCACCTCGCGGCTGACGATCCACAGCGCGCCCAGCAGGACGGCCAGAAGCCCGGCGCCCCCGGCCAGGATGAAGTTGCGCAGCTCGACCTTCGGGATCTCGACCCGGTTGAGCGGCAGATTCACCAGGATGGACCACGGCGTGCCGGAGGCACCCACGGTGACCGGCAGGAAAAGCTGCTTCACCTCGGTCTTCAGGCTGGCGGAGACGGAGAAGTGCTCGTACGGCTGGCCGGCGCGGATCGCCGGCTTGACGGCGCTCAGGCGGGGGTTCGTCTCCTCGATCGGCTTGCCCAGGTGGTCCGTGTTGCTGTAGGCGGCCCACAGCCCTGCGTTGGAGATCAGGAAGACCGACCCCGTCTCGAAGGGCTTGGCCGTCTTCAGCAGGTTCCAGATGCCGTCGGTGGAAATGTCGACGCCGGCCGCGCCGACGAACCGGCCGTCGCGGATGATGGGCACCACCAGCGACATCATCAGGATCTGCTTGCCCGCCGCCGTGTAGAGATAGGGCTCGACCACCACTTCCTTCACGGTGCGCTTGGCGATCTGATAGTACGCGCCGTCGGGGCCGGGATCGTCGTAGCTGACCAGGGGTTCCAGCGCCACGGTGCCCGACGCGCGGTTCCAATAGGGCAGGAAGCGGCCGGTGGCGTCGCTGCCCGGCGCGTTGACGAAGGCGGCGTCCTTGCCGTCCAGCGCGTTCGGCTCCATGCCCACCCAGACGCCCAGCAGGTCGGGGTTCGACTCTGTGATGGCCTTGAGCCAGGCGTTGAGCTGGCTACGGTCGGTGTTGCCCGTCTTCAGGAAGCTGGTCAGGGACGCGGCGACGAAGCGGCTCGTGTCCATCGCGTCGTTCAACTGGCGCTGCACCATGGCGGCGTAGCGATGGCCGAGCTGTTCGCCCTCGCGGAACGACAGGGTGTCGGTTTCGGCCCCGCTCTTGGCCGTGATGACCATCACGCCCGCGCCCAACCCGATGGTCGTCACCAGACCGATTACGACGAGCAGCTTGGTGACCAGCGAAAACTTGCCGAACGACATCTAACGCACTCCCCATTTGTCTTATCCGTGTGACGGTAGGGAAGCACCCTTTCCAACAAGTTAAGAAACTTAACCATTAGCTTATTCCCAATATTTTATGGGATGAGGATTGATGCTCCGCCCCGCCAGCGGGCTACCGCCGCGGCTTGGCACGCGCGGTGGGTTCGGCCTGCATGGGGTCGTCGGGCCAGTGGTGTTTGGGATACTGGCCCTTCAGGTCGGCCTTCACGGCCTTGTAGGCGTTGGCCCAGAAACTGGCGAGGTCGCGCGTGACCTGCACCGGGCGGCGCGCGGGGCTCAGCAGGTGCAGCAACAGCGGGATCCGGCCGCCGGCGATGCGCGGCGTCTCGGCCAGCCCGAACATCTCCTGCAGCCGCACCGCCAGCACCGGCTCTTCCGCCGTGTAGTCGATGGGCACGCGCGAACCGCTGGGCACCTCCACGTGCGTCGGCGCCTCCGCCTCCAGGCGCTTCTGCATGGCCCAGGGCAGCAGGCCCTTGAGCGCGCCGCCGAGGTCCAGCCGGTCGAGGTGGGCGCGGCGCGACACGCCGGACAGGAACGGCGCCAGCCACTCCTCCAGCGTGGCGAGCAGGGCGCCGTCGGAGACGTCCGGCCACTCCTCCCCCTCCACCCGGCGCAGGAAAGAGACGCGCGCCTGCCACTTGCGCAACTCGTCGCTCCACGGCAGGCAGGCGAGGCCCATCTCGCGTATGCCCTGGACCATGGCCGCCGTGATCGCGTCGGTCGGCGGGTCGGGCAGGCGCTTGTCCTCCAGCGCCAGGGCGAACAGCATGCGGCGGCGGCGGGCCAGCACCGCCTGCTCGCGCCCGTCCCAGGCGACGACGGTCTCGTTGCGGATCTGGCCGGCGAAGGCGTCCTCCAACTCGGCCTGCGTCACCGGAGCCGCCAGGAAGATGCGCGCCTCGCGCGCCGCACCGTCCAGGTCGGCGACGGCCAGCCAGTCCTCGGCCGACAGTGGCTCCGGCTGAGCGAAGAAGGCGCCGCGGCCGTTGGACAGGCGATACTGCGCCGCCTGCCCGCCGGCACCCGAACCGCTGCGCCGCTGGCCGATGCGGTCGGGGTAGGCCAAGGCGACCAGCAACCCCGTCGAGCCCACGTCGCCCTCGTCTGCGTTCACGCGCAACTGCCGCATCCACTGGCGGGACTGCTTCAGCGCCTGCTGCGCCCCGCCGCGCTCCACGGTCAGGCCGCGCCCGGTGCGCAGCCGGCCCCCAAAGCGGCCGTCGTCGTCCAGGCCGCGCAGCAGTTCCACGCGCAGGCGCAGGTCGCTGTCGCGGAAGCCCGGCTGCGCCTTGACGATGTCGCGCTCGCCCAGCAGCGCGGCCACTTGGCAGGCCAGCCCGCCGAGGCCCCGCTCCTTGCCGGCCAGCATCATGTGCGACAGGCGCGGGTGCACGCCGAAGCCGGCCATGCGGCGGCCGTGCGTGGTGACGGCGCCGCCCTCGTCCAGCGCCCCCAGCTCGCGCAGCAGCTCGCGCGCCTGCGCCATGCTGGACGCGGGCGGCGGGTCGAGCCATGTCAGGGAATTGGCGTCGGCGACACCCCACATGGCCAGCTCCAGCGCCAGCGGGGCGAGGTCGGCGTCAAGGATCTCCGGTGCTGTGAAGGGCGGCAGCGCCCGGTGCGCCGGTTCCGGCCACAGGCGGTAGCACACGCCCGGCTCCAGGCGGCCGGCGCGTCCCCGGCGCTGCTCGGCCGAGGCTTGCGAGACCTTCACCGTCACCAGCCGCGTCATGCCCGACCGCGGGTCGAAGCGCGGCACGCGCATCAGCCCGCTGTCGATCACCACGCGGATGCCCTCGATGGTCAGGCTGGTCTCGGCGATGGGGGTGGCGATCACCACCTTGCGCACGCCCGGCGGCGTCGGGCCGATGGCGCGGTCCTGTGCGTCGGCCGGCAGGTCGCCGTAGAGCGGGGCGAGGTGCACGTTCGGCTCCAGGCCGGCGCCGTCCAGCAGCGCCTGCACGCGGCGGATCTCGCCGGCGCCGGGCAGGAAGACCAGCAGGTTGCCCGGCTCCTCCGCCAGTGCCCGGCGCACGGTCGACGCCACGGCGTCCTCGATGCGCACACCCGGCGCCGGGGCGTCCAGATGGCGTGTCTCCACGGGGAAGGCGCGGCCCTTGCTGGTCACCATCGGCGCGCCGCCCAGCAGGGCCGCCACCGGCGCGCCGTCCAGCGTCGCCGACATGACGCACAGCCGAAGGTCGTCGCGCAGCGCGCCGCGCGCTTCCAGGCACAGCGCCAGGGCGAGGTCGCTGTCGATGCCGCGTTCGTGGAACTCGTCGAAAAGGACCGCACCCACCTCCTCGATGGCGGGATCGTCCTGGAGCTGGCGCAGGAACAGGCCGTCGGTCACCACCTCGATGCGCGTCTTCGGCCCCACCCTGGTGTCCAGACGCACGCGGTAGCCCACCGTCTGTCCGACGCTTTCGCCCAGCATCGCCGCCATCCGCCGCGCGGCGGCGCGGGCGGCGAGGCGGCGCGGCTCCAGCACGACGATCTTGCGCCCGGCCAGCCAGGGCTCGTCCAGCAGGGCCAGCGGCACGCGCGTGGTCTTGCCGGCGCCCGGCGGCGCCTGCAGCACGGCCAGCCCGCGTTCGGCCAGCGCGGACAGCAGCTCGGGAAGGACGGGCTCGATCGGGAGCGTGGGGGAGAGGATGGGCATGCTCATGGCCGCCTTTGCTGGCGCGAAACGCTGCTGAAATCAATGAGGAAGCGCGCGGCACGGTTGATGCCAGAAACTAAGTTTCGGGATGACAGCAAGGATTGCTCTGCTACCATGCCGGCCGCTGTCGCTTTGGACTGGTCCAGGTTCCCGTCATGCGTGTCGTCAAGAGCAAAAATTTCTCGCCGATTCTGGATTCCATTCTGTTCGGCGGGTCCAGCGTGGCGATGAACCTGATCGAGTTGTCGCGCAAGGCGCCGCCGGAAAAGCGGTTGTTTGCCGCGCAGGGCCTGAACAGCGCCATTCTTTTCAAATACCCGAACTTTCCCGAACAAATGCCGACCAGCACCCCGCGCGGCTGGGCCGGCGGCGCGGGGGAGGAGGAGGACTTCCGGCCCATCGAGACCGGCATCTATGTCCCCTATGACAGCGATCATCCGCGCGCCGGCGGCTCGGCCATCTACCTGCGGCAGAAGAATTGCGAGGCGCTGCTCCAGGAATACCTCGGCCTCGCGACCGAGGTCGAGCGCGAGGACCTGCGGCGCGACGTGAAGATCCTCGATCTGCTCGACACCGTGCCGTCGCTCGACCCCTTCCTGGTGAAGGACTGCCTGGACGCCAACCGCATCGGCTTCGATCCCGAATACCTCCAGCTCGACCCGCAGGAGGTGCGGCGTATCCGGCAGGCCATCTCCATCAAGATCACGGAGATCATCGAGAAGGCTTTCGCCGCCGGCAACCGCACGGTGAAGGACAAGGAGCGGCTGGTCGAATCCCTGTGGGATCCCTCGCTGCCCGAGGCGCGCGACTTCATCACCGCCTTCGGCATTTCGCACGACGACGCGCCGCTGGTGTTCAGCGCCTGGAAAGGCATCACCTTCTATCAGGTGCAACTCCAGATGCTGGCGCCGAAGGTGGCCGACGTGTTGCGCTGGTTCGCTTCCAAGGACTCCGTGCCCTTCGACGCCGCCATCAACCGCGCCTTCCTCGAACAGATGGGCATGTACAAGGATCGCATCATTAAGAAGCTGTCCTCGACGGCCGACGAGACGCGCGCCATTATGAAGAACTACGAGTCCTGTCACGTCGAATTTCTGGCAGGGAAGCCGAAGAACCTCGTGTCCTTCCTCAAGGCGTCGCGGCGCACTTACTGGATCCTGGCGCGCTGCATCTCGGCGCTGAACAGCACGGCGAACATCTTCTACACCGATGTCAAGCCGGCGCGCGGCAACCGTCTGTCGTTCGAGGAGGAGAACAACATGTTCCAGCGCCTCGACGTCGTCCTCAGCCGCAAGCGCGAGGCGCCGACGAGCTTCTGAGGTCGCGGCATCGTCGCCGCATCGCCGCAAGAGGGTGGGCGCGGGGGCCGCGACGCGCTATCGTGGGGGCATCCCGGCCGATGCTCACACACCCATCGGAGTTGCAGCGCTATGAACGACATCGGCGAGTTTCTTGCCCACGCCGTCAAACTCGAACATGAGGCGGCGACCCGCTTCGCCGACCTGACCGAGGCGATGAAGAGCTACGGCAACAAGGAGGTGGCGGCGTTCTTCTCGAAGATGGCCGAGTACTCGCGCAAGCATCTGGCCGAGGCGCGGGCGCGCTCCGGCTTCCGCGACATCCCCGACATCGTCCCCGACTGGGCCGATGGCGAGAGCCCCGAGGCCACCTCGATGGAGGCGTCGCACTACCTGATGACGGTGGACTACGCGCTGTCCCTGGCGCTCGAAGGCGAGCGGCGCAGTCACGCCTTCTATGCGGACATCGCGCGCGATACCACGGACCCCGAGGTGCGCATGGCGGCCGAGGAGTTCGCCGCCGAGGAGGCGGAGCACGTCGCCGCTCTGGAAGCCTTGGCGAAGAAGTACCCGGCCGCCGCGTAAGCCGGCCCACGTCCACCTCTCCCCCCGCCCTCGCCGGACCAAAGGTCCGGTTGAGGGCGGAGGGGAGAGGGGCCGTGCCTCAGACCGGGCGGCCTTCGTTCTTGTCGCGCACCGGCCCCATCCGCTCGAGACCCTGCTCGATGGTAATTTCCTCGAACTTGCTGCCGTCGAACGATTTGAACGCGGTGTCGGCGAAGTAATCGAGCTTGCCGGCCGTGTCGAGCTTCTTGATGTCGCCCTTGTCGATGCGCAAAAGCTCGAGAAGCTCGGCGTGCACCATGGCTTCGTCGATCGGCAGGATATGCCAGGTGGCGGTGCTGATCTTGACCTTGGCCTTCTTCGGGTAGTTGTCGACGAAGAGGAAGTACTTGCCTTCCGGGCCGACCTTGTCGGCCAGCAGTTCGGTCAGCGGCACGATCTCGGCGAAGGACAGGAGGAAGGCGGCGAAGAAGGCGATGTGCGGCTCGCCGGCGTGGGCGACGGCCTGCACCTGGTCGACGGCCAGATCGGGCGGGCGCTTCTCACCGGCCACGCTGACCGCCAGCTTGACGGCGAGGGTGCCACGGAAACCGAAGCGGCCCGGCTTGTGCGTCTTGTCCTTCAGGACGGGGTTGATCAGGCGCTCTTCCGCCTCGAGCTGTGCAAAAGCCGTTTGGTCGATTGTGGTCATGCGAATAATCCGTGATTGGTCTGATCGGCGCGCCGGGATCATCAATTTATGCCGAAAGATCTGCCGCCCCACAATAGAATCCATCAATTGGATCCACCAGCCCAACTAAATGCCGAGCATCCTTTTGGTGCGGCCGCCTGCATATTTTGCATGTGCTCGTTCGGAAGGCATTTGATGATTTATTGGCGCTTTGCTGAATACCTTACGGAAGTGCTTTGTCTATGGTCGTGAATCGCGCGAGCCGTCCAGCACCCTTCGGAACGGACGGTGCATCGCTTCAGCCGCGTGTCCTGGCGCCACCGCCCGGCTTACTTCAGCGACACCGCCTCCACGGCCGGCCCGCTGATGGCCGCGGCGATGCGCCCGGCGAGCCAGTCGGCGTAGACCGCCGCCGCCTCCGGCACCATGTGGGCGAAGTCGCAGAAGTCGGCTTCGTCGCCCCCCGCGGCCGGCGCGCGCCAGACTTCCGGGTCCGTCTCGGCGCGCACCCGCGCCAGGGCGCCGGGCAGATAGGCGTTGCCGGCTCCGTACACGCGCTCCTCCACCGCGCGCGGGCCGGCAATCGGCAGCAGCGCCACGCGCGCCCCGGCGGCGCGCAGCCGCGCCACCATGGCCTGCACCCGCGCGAAGGCCGGGGAATCGGCGCGGACGTTGGCGGCGGCGTTCGCCTGCTCCAGGAAGGTGTCGAGGTCCGCCTGGGCCGCCCACGCCGGGTCGTCGCGCCGGGGGCAGGGGCGGGCGTACTGCATGGCGACCTGGTCCGGGAGGTAGGCGCGCCCTTCCGCCAGCGCCCCGTACAGCACGTCGAGATAGGCCCGATACGTGGCGAGCGCCCGCCGCTCGCGGAACATAAGGTCGAGGTCGAGCAGCACCAGCGCCGGCTTGAGCGCCACCAGCCGGTCGAGCAGCGGCTCGAACGCACCGATGTCGGCGGAATCATGGACGATCCGCAGGAAGCCCAGCCGGGGCAGGCCGTGCCGCGCCGCCAGTTCGGCCATGCCCCCCTCGTCCGGCGTGGCGTGGCGCAGGCGCGAGCCGCCCAGCGCCACCACCACCGCGGTGCCGGGGGTCCGCCACGCGCGGTCGGCCATGGCGGCGATGCGGTTCTGGTTGAAGAAGACGAAGGGTTCGTCGTACAGACGGTATCCGACCCAGGTGGCGCCGAATCCGGCCAGCACCGGCGTGGCGAACAGCAAGGCGACGGCCATGGCGATGATGAGCTGGCGCCGACGGCGGGCGGGGGCCGGCGCGTGGTTCGGGCGTGTGGTGCGCATGCGAACCCCCCTGGGGCGGCGGGAAGGGACCTGCCGCCGATAACGCAATGGGGGCGGCCGATGCTGCGTGGCCTGAAGGGTTAACTCTTCGCCGCCGGAATGCCGGCCCGGGGCGTCGGATGCGAAATCTCTTGGTAACTTCGCCGCGCTAAGCTTTTCGGGTGCCAGAGGCGAGACGGTCATGACGACGGAAATCCGCACCTTCCAGATCCCCGACGCCACCCGCGAGGAGGCGCAGACGATGCTGTCCGCCTTCCTGCGCACGGTGGAGGTGCAGCGTATCGACACCGCCTATGCCGACGGCGCGTGGCGCATCCTGGTGCTCTACCAGGACCTTCGCCGCAAGGAGGAGGCGCTGCAGATCGAAACGGCGATCGCCGCCGCGCTCAACCTCTGGCGCGACCGGGTGGCCGCACGCGACGGCCTGTCGCGCGACAGCGTGCTGCCGGACGAGCTGGTGCCGGAAATCGCCCGCTTCGCCCCCACGACCGAGCACGAACTGTCGATCATCGTCGGCACCCGCGACTTCGACCTCGGCGCCCGCGGCGGCGAGATCGTGCAGGTCGTGCGCAGCACGCTGGATGAACTGATCGATTGACGGTGGCGCGCCGCTTCAGTGCGGCGGATCGCCGGCGAACAGGCGCTTCACCAGGATGCGGCAGGCGCAGCCCACCGGGCAGGCGGCGCAATCGCCGCGGCTGTGGCCATGGCCTTCGCACACGCCGGCCTGCAGCACGCGCAGTTTGCCGATCAGCCGCGCCTTGGCGTCGGCCTGCAGGCGTTCCGAACTGTGCACCATATGAATGGCGTCTTCCAGGATCCCTCGGCTCAGCTCCGGCATCCGCTGCGGCTCCTCCCACGATCGCCGCGAAGGTAAGTGGCCCGTGTTGCGGGCGTGTTGCAGGATCCGGCGCAATTGCTTCGCAGTTGTAATAAATCCGACATGGCGGGCGCACGCCAAGCCCACCCGGCCGGTGCGGATTAGGCCCTTCGGCGGGGATTCTGCATTGCACCAAAGCAGGCATCCGACCTGACGTAAGCGTAATTCACCGGGGGCCCCGCATCTGCGAGCATGATCGCGCAGAAGTTTTGCCGTCGCGCAAGGGTATCCGACCAATGGTTGCCGATTCGAGCCGCCTGGACATCCCCGACTACCACGCCATCGCCCGTCAGCTCGCCAGAATCGGCGCCCAGGCGGCGGAGATGGCGGGTGCGGCCGGCGACCCGCGGCTCCGGCAACTGGCGCAACGGCTGCGCGGCTGCGCGGCGGAGATGGAGCGCGACCTGTCCGGCGCGCCCGGGCGGCTGGGCGACTGGCGCCTGGGCCTTCTCGACCTAGGCCTTCTCGACTTTCAGGGCGGCCCCGTCGGTGCCGACGACGCGCACGCTGGCGCCGGCCGGCAGGTCGGGCCCCTCGACCGTCCAGTGGGTGTCGCCGACCACGGCGCGGCCGCGGCCGTTGACGATGGGCGTGGCCAGGGTGTGCACGGTGCCGATGTACCCCTCGGCCCGGCGGTTGAGCCCGGGCCGGCCGTCGTCGCCCCCGGCGGGCCGGCGGGCGACGACGCGCGCGCCGACCACGGCGGCGATCGCCAGCGCGGCGAAGAGCAGGAACTGGATCTGCCAGGGCAGCGCTGGAAAAGCCGCCAGGGCCAGCCCCACGGCGCTCGCAGCGCCGCCTAGCCACAGGAACGACGCCCCGGCCGGCACCACCGTCTCGATCACGGCAAGCAGGACGGCCAACACCCACCAGTGCCAGAACTCGATCATCGTCGGGGCTCCCCGTCTGTCACCCCTGGGTCCACGGCCCCTTCGGCACGGCCGGGGCGGCTGGCGTGGCGGGGCGGTCGGGGAAGGCGTCGCGGGCGATCTCGGCGATGCCGCCGATGGCGCCGATGACGCTCGCCGCCTCCAGCGGCAGGAACAGCACCTTCTGGTTCGGCGCCGTCGCCATCGCCGTCAGCGCCTCGACGTAGCGCTGGGCGACGAAGTAGTTGATCGCCTGCACGTTGCCGGCGGCGATCGCCTCCGACACCATGCGGGTGGCCGTCGCCTCGGCCTCGGCCTCGCGCTCGCGCGCCTCGGCGTCGCGGAAGGCGGCCTCGCGCCGGCCCTCGGCCTGCAGGATGGCGGCCTGCTTCTCGCCCTCGGCGCGCAGGATGGCGGCCTGGCGCTGGCCCTCCGCCTCCAGGATGGCGGCGCGGCGGTCGCGCTCGGCCTTCATCTGCCGGCCCATGCTGTCCACGAGATCGCGCGGCGGCTGGATGTCGCGGATCTCGATCCGCGTCGCCTTGACGCCCCACGGCATGGTCGCCTCGTCGACGACGGTGAGGAGCTGGGCGTTGATCTTGTCGCGCTGGGACAGCAGCTCGTCCAGGTCCATCGAGCCCATGACCGAGCGGATGTTGGTCATGGTCAGGTTCAGGATGGCGCGCTGCAGGTCGTTCACCTCATAGGACGCGCGGGCGGCGTCGATGACCTGGAAGAACACCACGCCGTCGGCGGTGACCATGGCGTTGTCCTTGGTGATGACCTCCTGCGAGGGCACGTCGAGCACGGTTTCCATCATGCTCTGCCGGCGGCCGATCTGGTCGATGGCGGGGATCAGCAGGTGCAGCCCCGGCGACAGCGTGCGCGTGTAGCGGCCGAACCGCTCGACCGTCCATTCCTGGCCCTGCGGCACCGTCTTGACACCCATCAGCACCAGCACCAGCGCGAACGCCACCAGCGCCAGCACGAACAGCGTGAAACCGCCGAATTCCGTCATCGTCCCGTTCCCCTGTGCCTCATTGACCCAGCACAGCCCCCAAGGGCTTCAGCGGTTCATGAGCATCGCACAGGATCTTCAGGATGGCGAGGATCGGCACGGCCAGGAGCGCGCCGGGGATGCCCCACATCCAGCCCCAGAACAGGATGGAGATGAACACCGCGATGGGGTTCAGCGACAGCCGCCGGCCGACGATCATCGGCGTCAGGAAGTTGCCCTCCAGCGTCGTCAGGCCGATGAAGGCGATGGGCGGCAGCAGGATGTCGAACAGCCCGTCGAAGGTCAGCGCCGAGACGAGGAACAGCACCGCCGCCATCACCGCCGGGCCGATGAAGGGGATGTAGTTGAGGAAGCCCGTCAACGTCCCCCACAGCGCCGGGTTGGGCACGCCCAGCATCCACATGACCAGCCACGTCGCGACACCCAGGAAGAAGTTGATGACGGTGATGGTCGCCAGATAGACGGCGATGTTCTGCTGCACCGTGGCGGCGACCATGGCGTAGTGCACGCGGTCGTCGATGTTCGACATGGTGCCGATCAGCGCCTCCAGGCTCTGCCGGCCGCGGGCCAGGAAGAAATACAGCAGCACCTGCATGATGACGACGTTGGCGATCAGCGCCTCCATCTGGTTCAGCATCTGCTCGGCCAGGGTGGGGCCGCGCACCACCACCTCGCGCATGGCGCCGCCGTTGTCGCCGCCGCCGGTGATCTCCTCGATCTGGCGCGACGCCTCGCGGGCCCGCTCGATGCCCTCGCGGATGTCGCCCAGCTTGAACTCCAGCTCGGCCAGCACGCGCGGCATGCGCTGCACCCAGTCGGCGGCGGGCGTGGCCAGGGAGTAGACGCCGAGTCCCCCAACGGCCAGCACCAGGATCACCATCAGGGCCGCCCCGATCCCCTCCGGAATGCCCAGCCGGTAAAGCCCGCGCACCAGCGGGCGCAGCAGCCAGCTCAGGATCAGCGCCAGGCAGATCGGCAGCAGCACGTCGCGCCCGAAGTACACGGTGTACAGGAGGGCCAGCACGAACAGCCCGACGATGGCGACGCGCGCCGGGCTCTGCGGGTGCGCGGCCGGCGGCAGCGGGCGGGTTGCCGGCTCCGGCGTGCCCTCGGTCGCGCGGCTGGGCGGAAGGTTGGCGGTGTGGTCGGTCATGGCCTCGCGCGGACGGGCTCCGGGGCGGGGTGCTTGACGCCGGCCCCCCGTACCCCGATCTAGGGAGGTCGAGGAGCCGCATCCGCGCGGTTCCGGCATTCACGACCACCGGAGATCATCCGCCATGCGCGCTTCCCTGCGCCGGGTAAACACGCTCACCGGCCTGTTGGTTCTTGGCCTTACCCTGCTGGTACGGCCGGCTGCCGCGGATGAGGTGGTGGGCCGCTTCTCCAACGACTGGACCGGCAACGGGCTGGAGGTGCAGGCCGTCGCGGATCCCAAGGTGCAGGGCGTGACCTGCCATCTGGTGGATTTCGACCGCAGCCTGATCGACCGCCTGTCCAAGGGCAACTGGTTCGAGGATCCCTCGAACGCCTCCATCGCCTGCCGCCAGACCGGCCCGGTGACGGTCGGCGACATCGACCTCTCCGCCAAGGGCGAGGAGGTGTTCTCCGAGCGCAAGAGCCTGATCTTCAAGTCGATCGCCATCCGCCGGATCTACGACCGGGCGAACGACACGCTGGTCTACATCGTCTATTCGCGCCAGGTGAAGGACGCGTCCGCCAAGATGTCGATCTCCACCGTGCCGCTCTTCCAGGCCAACGCCCAGTGGGCCAAGGGCAAGCCGGTGGCGACCAAGGGATAGGGGGCGGCGGTCACCGCCCCCGCCACTTCCGCCACAGCAGGAACACGCCCGGCGCCAGGGTGACGATCAGCACGATGCGCACGATGTGGTGCGTCGACACGAACGCGATGTCGGTGCCCAGCGCCAGCGCCACGAGACTCATCTCGGCCAGCCCGCCGGGGGCGAAGGCCAGGATCAGCCCGGCCATGCCCAGGCCGGTCGCCGCGTTCAGCAGCCACGACGCGGCCACCGCCACCGCCAGCATCAGCGCCGTCAGCCCGACCGACATCACCGCGCAGCGGCCGATGCGTTCCGCCCCTATGCCGGTGAAGCGGCAGCCCAGCGCCGAGCCCACCACCACCTGCGCCGCCCCCACCAGCACGCCGGGCGGCGCGCCCTCGGTCAGTCCGGCCAGGTGGATCGCCGCCGACAGCAGCATGGGCCCGACGATCTGCGCCGCCGGGATGCGCAGGAACCGGGCGATCGGGTAGCCGACGGCGCAGCCGGCCAGCAGCGCCGCGTCCTCCAGCGACACCGACGCCAGCGGCGGCCCCAGTGGCCCGCGGTCGTGCGGGTCGTAATAGCCCAGCGCCTGGAACCAGAACGGGATCGCCAGAACCACCAGCATCACGCGCAGCGCGTGCACCAGCGAGATGGTGCGGTCGTCGCCGCCCATGGCGGTGCCGGCCAGCACCATCTCGTTGAGCCCGCCGGGCGTGGCGGTGAAATAGGCGGTCACCGCGTCCAGCCGCACGAGGCGCCGCAGGTAGAGCACCCCCGCCACCGTGCACACCACCACATAGACCGCCAACGCCGACAGGCTGACGCCCCACTCGCCGATGCGGCCGAGGATCTCCGGCTTGAAGCCGCTGCCCAGCATGATGCCCAGCACCATGATCATGCCGCTGCGCATGGGCGGCGGCACGCGCACGGGCAGCTTCGCCATCGCCGCCGCCGCGGTGAACAGCATGGCGCCGATCATCCAGGCCAGCGGCATGTCGAAACGCGCGAACAGCGCGCCGCCCGCCGTGCCGATCGCCAGGGCCAGCGTCCAGGAAAACAGCGGACCGCGCATCAGGAAGCCATCACCCGCCCATCATCCGACGATTCGCCCCAACCGCACCGCCGTCTGTCCCGGCCGCACGCGGCGCGCCGGCATGATCAGCACGCAGTCGTCATAGGGGGTGACCAGCGGTTCCTCGCCGTCGTGGCCGATGACCGTCCCCGCCCTGGGTACGATCTCCAGCCCGGCGTAGGCGGCGTTGAAGTGCAGGTTTTCGCCGCGCGCCGTCACCGCCTGCGTCACCTCGACCACCCGCTGCGGCTCGGCGCGCCGGCGCAGGCGCGGGCGGGCCAGGGCGGGGTCGACCATGCCCAGGTGCAGCAGGAAGCGCAGGCAGGTCTCCACCGCCACGGCGCCGGTCTCGGCGTGCCAGTGCTGGCCGCACTCCACCAGCACGGCGGTGCGGGCGCCGTCCGCCTCGGCGAAGCCGTCGTAGTCGATCAGCCGGCGGCCGGCGGCGTGCCCCTCGTCGGCGACGATCCACGCCGGATAGCCCAGCGCCTTGGCCAGCTCGCGCCCGCGCGCGGTGCGCCCGCACAGCGTCAGCGGCGGCGTGTCGTTGGTCATGGAGTGCACGTCGAGCAGCA
Organism: Azospirillum sp.; assembly: GCA_035629155.1. GTDB lineage: Bacteria > Pseudomonadota > Alphaproteobacteria > Azospirillales > Azospirillaceae > Azospirillum. Next base: position 19,904 of record DASPIO010000150.1, read on the forward strand.
GGTCGGCGGCGTCGAACACCGGACGCAGCGCGCGGGCGCGGCGCAATTCCACGCTGTCGCGCCGGCTGTCCAGCACGTCCGGCGACCACAGGCGGTTGAAGTCCTCGTCGATGAAGCGGGCGGCGTAGGGCACGGCGCGGTCGAAGGTCTGGTAGGCGGCGACGTTGGCCAGCGACAGTGTCAGCTTGCCACGCAACGGCTTCACGCCCAGGCGGAACAGCGCGTCCACGGCGATGGCGCCGCAGATCTCGTTGCCGTGGGTCAGCCCGTTGATGACCACGTGCGGCCCTGGCTGCCCGCCGTCGAGCGTGGTGACGTACTCGATGCCGGTGTTGCCGTACCGGTAGGGCGCGACATCGGGCGGCTGAAGCTGGATGGGAACGGACTCAAACACGCGGGGGGGTTCTTTTCGCACACGCACGGACGCCGAAGTATGGCGAAGCCCGCCCGCCCGCACCAGCCCCCGACACCCGGTAGCATGACAGTTTTTCGTCGACGGCCGGCGGCAACTCCAGTATACGCGAGCGGATGATGCGGCGTCCGCCATCCCCCGTCCGGCAGGGGACTGCGACGAAAGGCTTACTGGATCCGGGTTTCGCGTGATGAGCTTCGTGATCGAGGACGTCCTGGTCCGCCACGATCCGGTCGGCCGGCGGGTGCCGGTCCTCTTCGACTCCCCGCACAGCGGCACCGTCTACCCGCGCGACTTCCACTTCATCTGCCCCTTGCCGACGCTGCGTCAGGCCGAGGACACCTACGTGGACGAGCTGTTCGCCTGCGCGCCGGAGCAGGGGGCGACGCTGCTGCTGGCGCTGTTCCCGCGCACCTACGTGGACGTCAACCGCGCCGTCGACGACATCGATCCGGGCATCCTCGACGGCCCCTGGCCGGAGAAGCTGCGCCCGACCGACAAGAGCGCCGCCGGCATGGGCCTGATCCGCACGCTGTGCCGGCCGGGCATGCCGCTCTACGACGGTCGCCTGCCGGTGGCCGAGGTGGCGGAGCGCATCGACCGCTATTACCGCCCCTATCACTTCCAGGTCGCCGGCGTGCTGGATTCCTTCACCGCCCAGTTCGGCGGGGCGTGGCACGTGGACTGCCATTCCATGCCGTCCATCGGCGACGGTTCGTCGAGCATCGACTTCGTCGTCGGCGACCGCGACGGGCGCACCAGCGAGCGCGGCTTCGTCAATCTGGTGGTCGAGGTTCTGCGCGGCTTTGGCTATCGCGTCACCCGCAACGACCCTTACAAGGGTGTCGAACTGCTGGCTCGCTACGCCAACCCGGCGCGCGGCCGCCACGCGGTGCAGTTGGAGATCAACCGGCGCCTCTACATGAACGAGGAGACGCTGGAGAAGCACGCTGGCTTCGACCGGCTGCAGGCGCACCTGTCCGCCCTCGTGCGCGAGATCTGCGCCTACGCGGCGTCCCGCACCACCGCCCGCGCGGCGGAATAGGCGCTCACGGCTCGAACTGTTCCTTGAGGATGCGTTCCTCGAAGTTGAACTCCGGGTCGAACAGCAGGGTGATCGACACGTCGCGCGCCTCGCTGATCACCACGCGCTCCACCTCGCGCACCTCGGTGAAGTCGGCCACGGCGCTGACCGGGCGCTTGGCGCTCTCCAGCACGTCGAAGGTGATCTGGGCGGCGTGCGGCAGCAGGGCGCCGCGCCAGCGCCGCGGCCGGAACGCGCTGATCGGCGTCAGCGCCAGCACGCCGGCTCCCAGCGGGATGATCGGCCCGTGGGCGGACAGGTTGTAAGCGGTGCTGCCCGCCGGCGTGGCGACCAGCGCGCCGTCGCAGATCAGCTCCGGCAGGCGGACCTTGTCGTCCACGGTGATGCGCAGCTTGGCGGCCTGGCGCGTCTCGCGCAGCAGCGACACCTCGTTGATGCCGATGGCCTCGATCGTGGAGCCGTTGACGCGCGTGGCGAGCATGCGCAGCGGGTGCAGCGTCACCTGTTGGGCGCGGATCACGCGTTCCGGCAACTCGTCGTCGCGGTAGGCGTTGAGCAGGAACCCGACCGAGCCGCGGTTCATGCCGTACACCGGCTTCGGCATCGCCCCGCCGCGCCCCAGCGCGCAGTGCAGCGTTTCTAGGAGGAAGCCGTCGCCGCCCAGCGCCACGATGACGTCGGCCATGCCGATCGGCACGTTGCCATAGCGGTGCACCAGCCGCGTGCGGGCGCGCCGCGCCTCGTCGGTGTCGGCGCACACGAAGGCGATCTGCGGGGGATTGTTGCGGAAGGGGTAAGCGGCGTGTTCGGTCATCGTGCCCCGACCATAGCGCAGGCGAGGCCGGCGCGACAGTGCCCGCGCGGGCGCGGCGGCTTTGCGAATCGTGCGGGAGGGGTTGTTTTACAAGGGCACGCACCGGGACCGCCGCCATGAACGATCTCGTGATCCGCAACTTCGACGAAGGCGTGATCGAGAGCCTGCGGCGCAGCGCCCTCTGTGCGAGAGCCAGACATCCCCAACAGACGGACAGCCTGGAATTGCTGCGCGAGGATCGCGACCGCTAAAGCTCTCGCCGTTCGGACTCTTGCCCCACCCCGACCCTCCCCGGCGAAGCGGGTGGCGGGTGCCCGAGCGCCAGCGAAGGCCGGGTGGGGGCAAAGTCGTGGCGGGAACTTACCCCCCCGTCACGCTCATGTGCCGCGACACGGGCGCCGTCTTGTGGCGGCGGTCGATGATGAAGTCGTGGCCCTTGGGCTTGTGGCGGATGGCGTCGCGGATCGCCTGTTCGACCACCGCGTCGTCGTCGCTCATGCGCAGCGGCGTGCGCAGGTCGGCGGCGTCCTCCTGGCCCAGGCACATGAACAGCGTGCCCGTGCAGGTCAGCCGCACGCGGTTGCAGCTTTCGCAGAAATTGTGCGTCAGCGGCGTGATGAAGCCGATCCGCTTGCCCGTCTCCGCCACGCGCACGTAGCGCGCCGGGCCGCCGGTGCGGTAGTCGGTGTCCTCCAGCGTCCAGCGCGTCTCCAGCTCGGCGCGCACCATGGACAGCGGCAGGTATTGCTCCAGCCGGGTGTCGCCGCCCAGCTCGCCCATGGGCATCACCTCGATGAAGGTGAGGTCGCAGTCGTGCTCGCCGCACCATTCCACCATGCGGTGGAACTCGTCGTCGTTCACGCCCTTCAGCGCCACGGCGTTGATCTTGACAGCCAAGCCGGCCTCGCGCGCCGCCGCGATGCCGCCCAGCACCTTGTCGAACTTGCCCCAGCGGGTGATGGCCTGGAATTTGTGCGGATCGAGCGTGTCCAGCGACACGTTGATGCGCTTCACGCCCGCCTCGACCAGCCCCTCGGCGTACTTGAACAGCATCGAGCCGTTGGTGGTCAGCGTCAGCTCGTCCAGGGCGCCGGACTTCACGTGGCGGCCCAGTGACCGGATCAGATCCATGATGCCGCGGCGCACCAGCGGCTCGCCGCCGGTCAGGCGCAGCTTGCGGGTGCCCAGTTTGACGAAGGCGGACGACAGCCGGTCCAGCTCCTCCAGTGTCAGCACCTCGGCCTTGGGCAGGAAACTCATGTCCTCGGACATGCAGTAGACGCAGCGGAAGTCGCAACGGTCGGTGACCGACACGCGCAGATAGCTCACCGTGCGGCCGAACGGATCGACGAGCGGCGTGGGGCTGGCGGTGGTGGACATCTCGAGTCTTCCTCCCGGAACGGCGGCGCGCGGCTTCTTCTCTACCCTTCACTATCGCGCCAGTGGGCACCCAATCATATAGGACATTGGGAGGGGTTTTTCGCCCCCGCGCGCTGTGCCTCCAGCCCAACACACCCGGCCATGCCGGCCCTTGATCCAGATCAACCGGCCCCCCTCACGCCCCCACCCTCACGCTCCATCGTCGGTTCCTTCCCCGGCGGTTTCGCGTTCGCGCAGGTAATCCTCGGTGGTGCGGGTCACCCGCGGGGCGCCCGCGGTCATGGGGTCCTGGCCGCGCTCGACCTGATCGATGACGCGGCAGTCCTCGCACATGCGGATGCGGTTGGCCGCTTCCGGCGTGGCGAACATCCAGTGCTTGCCGGCCAGCGCGCCCACGATCTTCTCGATCGACGATTTGGTGGCGAAGGGCTTGGCGCAGCGCACGCAGCAGAACGGCTCCTCCTCCTTGACCACCTTCGCGCCGCGCGCCTCGTCGCGGAAGTCGATCTCAGGCACGAGGCTGATGACCTTCTCCGGGCAGGTGTTCCGGCACAGCCCGCACTGCACGCAGGCGTCCTGCGCGAAGCTCAGCATCGGCTTGTCCGGGTTGTCGAGGAGCGCGCCCGTGGGGCAGGCGCCGACGCAGGAGAGGCAGAGCGTGCAGCCCTCGACGTTCACCGCCACGCGGCCGAAGGGCGCACCCGCGGGAAGCGGCAGCACTTCCAACGGCGAGGGCGCCACCTTGTGCAGGTGGCGCAGCGCCAGCATGACCAGCGTGCGCTTGCCACCCATCGGCAGGAACAGGCCGGGCGTCGCCGCCGGCTGCACCGGCAGGCTCCACAGCTCCGCCGCCACCGCGTCCGGGTCGCGCGCGTCGATGACGCCGACCCGGCCGGAGCCGTAGCCCAGACCCGCCATGGCCGTCTCGATCAGGCCGACCTGCCCGGCGAGCCCCGCCGTCTCCCCCTGGTTGGCCGGGCTGGTCAGCACCCGCACCTGCGACGCGCCGTAGGCCAGCGCCACCGCGAAGAAGTCCAACCCAAGCTGCGTCACCTCGTTGACCGCGAAGGGCAGCACGCGGGCCGGCAGGCCGCGCCCGAAGCGCCCCATCAGCGCCACCACCTCCTCGCCGTGCTCGGCGTCGTGCACCAGCAGCGCCGCGTCGCGCCCGCCCGCGCCCTGGTAGGCGGAGAGCAGCGTGCGCAGCCGTTCGAACAGCGCCTGCTGCGGCGGCAGGGCGTAGGTCGCCGCCCCCGTCGGGCAGACGGACGCGCAGGAGCCGCAGCCGGCGCAGACGTGCGGGTCGATGCTCACCGTATCGCCGGCCGCCGTGATGGCGCCGGTCGGGCAGACATCCAGGCAGCGCGTGCAGCCCACCTTGCGGCTGCGCGAATGCGCGCACAGGTCGGCCTTGAAGTCGACGTAACGCGGCTTGTCGAACTCGCCCACCAGATCGGCGGCGGCGAACAGCGCCTTGGCGACCTGTGCCGGGCTGTCCGGATCGGGGCGCAGGTAGCCGTCGCGCTTCTCGTGCGCCGGGAACAGCGGCGCGCCGCCGGTGAGGTCGAGGATCAGGTCGCACTTCGACGTGGCGCCCCGGTGCGCGCCCTCGAACGTCAGCGTCCCGCGCGACGCCGGCGCGGCGGCGCCGTAGCCGTCCACCACCACCTCGAACGCGCCCAGCCAGCCCTTGGCGGCGCGGATGGTGCCGCGGAACACCGGCACGTCCATGACGCGCGGCGGCGCCACGTCCTTCGGGTCCTTCAGCAGCACCGTGACGTCGAGGTGCTTGGAGAGCTGCCGGGCCGCCTCGATCGCCCGCTCGTCGGTGCCGTAGACGAGGCACACGCCGTCGGACTTCAGCGTGATGGAGCCGGTGGGCGGCACGTCCATGGTGGCTTCGCGCAGCAAGGCTGCGATCTTGGGCAGCGCCTGCGCGCCCTCGTCCGACCAGCCGGCGCGCTCGCGGATGTTGGTGAAGCGCAGCTCGGCCTGCGGCACCTCCTCGCCCGCCACCTCGGCGAACAGCGGCGCCTCCTGCGTGCAGGCGACCAGCAGCGGGCCGTCGGCCGCCTTGGCGCTGGATACGAAGCTTTCGATCTGGCTGCGGCAGAGCTGCGTGTGCACGGTGGCCGGCGCGTCGGACCCGCAGGCCCTGGCGAGCGCCTTGCCGTCGAGCGTCATGCTGCGCGCGCAGTCGCAGACCAGCACGGTGCGGCCGTTGATCTTCATCCCTTGTGCCTCCCTTGCGGCGCGGATTGCCGTCCCACGCCGTTTGCCTTTCGTTTAATATCCGCCCGTCCGTGTGATTTGCGACCCGAATCTTTTCGGGGCCACTCGTTCTTTTGGGGGATGCAGGCGCCTATGCGCGAGATGATGAACACCCGCGAGGTGGCCGAGTACCTGCGCATCAAGGAACGCAAGGTCTACGACCTCGTGGCGGCGCGCCGCATCCCGTGCTCGCGCGTCACCGGCAAGTGGCTGTTCCCCAAGGCGCTGATCGATCTGTGGGTGTCGTCCGGCGCCGAATTCGCCGAGCCCGGCCTGCGCCTGGACCGCCCCGCCCCGCCACCGGTGGTGGCGGGCAGCCACGACCCGCTGCTCGACTGGGCGGTGCGCGAATCCGGCAGTGGCCTGGCGCTGCGCGCCGACGGCAGCCTCGACGGGCTGCGCCGCCTGGCCGGCGGCGAGGCGATGCTGTGCGGCCTGCACGTGCTGGACGGCGACAGCGGCGTCTACAACGTGCCGATGATCGAACAGGGGCTGCCCGGCCTGGACGTGGTGGCGGTGGAGTGGGCGGTGCGCACCCAGGCGCTGCTGGCCGCCCCCGGCAACCCGCTGGGCATCCGCACGGTGGCCGACCTCGCCGGCCGGCGCCCGCGCGTCGTCCTGCGCCAGCCGGACGCCGGGGCGCAGGTGCTGCTGGTCCACCTCCTTGCAAAGGAAGGCCTGACTCCCGCAGACCTCGCCGCCGTGGACGGCGTCGCCCGCACCGAGCTGGACCTCGGCCTTGCCATCCTGGAGGGCCGTGCCGACGCCGGCCTGGGCGCCCTGGCCGTGGCGACACAGCTCAAGCTGGACGCCATCCCGGTGCGGGAGGAGCGTTTCGACCTCGTGATGCGCCGCCGCGACTATTTTGAGCCGCCGGTGCAGGCGCTGCTGGCCTTCACCCGCACCGACGCCTTCCGCCGGCGCGCGGCGGACCTGGGCGGCTATGACGTGGGCGGGGTGGGGGCGGTGCGCTTCAACGGGCCGTGAGTTAAGCGCGCACAATAAACGCGATCCGGGAGCCAGAGTGGGAGTTCCCGGTATTGTGGGGTTTCGCATCACGTGTGCGCCGCGGCAAGGCGCGGCCGGCCGGCGGCATCCGGTTGCTTTTTTGCCGCACACGCAAGCATGGCGGATTTATTGCAAATCAGACATATCGCATGTTATGTTTCCGACATGCCGCATCTTTTGCAACGAAAAGTATATTGATTCGGGGTTTGCCGTCCATGACCATCAGAACGCGATTGCTTGCGTCCTTGTTGCTGCTCGGCATCCTGCTGTCGGTCAGCTCGGCCTGCGGGCTGTTCTTCCTGAACATGGCGGAAGACGGGCTGGGCAGCGTCTACAAGGACCGCGTCGTGCCGTTGCGCGATCTGAAGGTCGCTTCCGACCTGTACGCCGTCGACATCGTGGACACCTCGCACAAGGTGCGGTCCGGGGCACTGCGCTGGGAGGACGGGGCGGCCTCCATCCGCAAGGCGCTGGCCGAGACGGAGCGGCGCTGGTCCGCCTACACGGCCACCTACATGGCGCCGGAGGAAAGGCGTCTGGCCAGCGAGGCCGCGTCCCGGATGAGGCAGGCCACCGCGGCGGCCGAGGCGCTGGCCGCGCTGATGCAGGCCAAGGACAAGGCGGGGCTGGACGCCTTCATCGACAAGCAGATGTACACCGGCATCGATCCCTTCACCGAGGTCATCGGGCGGCTGGTCGATCTGCAGATCTCAGAGGCGCAGGCGGTGTACGAGGAGACGGAGGCCAACTACCACAACTCCGTCCTCATCATGGCGGCGATCGTGACGCTGGGCTTCGCGGCGGTCGCCTTCGCGCTGTACACGACGATCGGCCGCGTCACCCGGCCGCTCAACGCCACCGCGGTCCTGATGGAACGGCTGGCCACCGGCGACCTGGGCATCGAGGTCACCGGCGCCGACCGGCGGGACGAGGTCGGCTCGCTCGCCCGCTCGCTGCTGGTCTTCAAGGACAACGGGCTGGAGATGCGACGCCTCCAGGCCGAGCAGGAGCAGCAGAAGCGGCAAGCCGAGGACGAGCGCCGCCGCATCCTGCATGCGCTGGCCGCGCAGTTCGAGAGCGAGGTGAAGGGCGTGGTGCAGTCCGTGATGGCCGCCGCCTCGCAGCTCCAGTCCAGCGCCCGGAGCATGAGCACCATCGCCGAGGAGACGACCCGGCAGGCCACCACCGTGGCCGCGGCCACCGAGCAGGCGTCGGCCAACGTGCAGACCGTGGCCGCCGCGTCGGATCAGCTGCGCGGCTCCATCGGCGAGATCGGCCATCAGGTCGGCCGCTCCGCCGCCATCTCGCGCGAGGCGGTGGAGGCGGTCGAGCGGACCAACGCCACGGTGGAGGGGCTGTCCATCGCGGCGCAGAAGATCGGCGACGTGGTCAGCCTGATCCAGTCCATCGCCAGCCAGACCAACCTGCTGGCCTTGAACGCCACCATCGAGGCCGCCCGCGCGGGCGAGGCCGGCAAGGGCTTCGCGGTCGTCGCCAGCGAGGTCAAGCAGCTCGCCAACCAGACCGCCAAGGCGACCGAGGACATCTCCACCCAGATCGGCGAGATCCAGACCGCCACCACCGGTGCGGTGGAGGCGATCCGCGACATCGGCCGCACCATTGCCCAGGTCAGCGACATCGCCGGTGCCATCGCCTCGGCGGTGGAGGAGCAGGCCGCCGCCACGCAGGAGATCGGCCGCAACGTTCAGCAGGCCGCGCAAGGCACGCAGGAGGTGTCGGACAACATCACCGGCGTCAGCCGCGCCGCCGAGGAGGCCGGCGCCGCCGCCACCCAGGTTCTGGACGCGGCCGGCGGCCTGTCGCGCGAGTCCGGCCGCCTGCACCAGCAGGTGGACGCCTTCATCGCCCGCGTGCGGGCGGGGTGAGCACCGCGGACGTTGGGTGTTCGCTGGCGCTCAACCCAACGTCACGTACGTCCCCTCACGCCCCGGGTTCGTTGGCGTTGGGGAAGAACAGGCGGTCGCCGTTGATCTTGAAATCGGCGATCGCCTTCTGCCCGTCGGCCGAGACCAGCCAGTCGATGAAGGCCTGTCCCTCCGCCGCCTTGGTGTGCGGGAACTTCTGCGGGTTCGCCAGGATGACGCCGTACTGGTTGAACAACCGCTGGTCGCCCTCCACCACCACGTCCAGCGCCGCGCGGTTCTTGAAACTCAGCCACGTGCCGCGGTCGGCCACCGTGTAGGCGTCCATGGCGGCGGCCGCGTTCAGCGTCGCCCCCATGCCCTGGCCCAGCGCCTTGTACCAGCCGCCCGGCGCCGCCGCCGGGTCGATGCCGGCCGCCTTCCACAGCGCCTGTTCGGCTTTGTGGGTGCCGCTGTCGTCGCCGCGCGACACGAACGGCGCCTTGGCCCCGGCGATGCGGGCCAGCGCCTTGGACACGTCCTTCATGCCCCTGACGGCGGCCGGGTCGCCCTTCGGCCCGACCACGACGAAGTCGTTGTACATGACCGGCAGGCGTTTCACGCCGTAGCCTTCCGCGACGAACTTCTCCTCCGACGGCTTGTGGTGCACCAGCAACACGTCGGCGTCGCCGCGTCGGGCCATGTCGATGGCCTGTCCGGTGCCCTTGGACACCACCCGCACCTCGATGCCGGACTTCGCCGTGAACAGCGGCAGCAGGTACCTGAACAGCCCCGAATCCTCGGTCGATGTGGTCGAGGCGACGGTGATGAAGCGGTCGGCCGCCGGTGCCGGACCGGGCAGGGCGGCCAGCGCGACGGCGCCGAACAGGGCGACGATCAGGGCGCGGCGAAGCATGGCGTTTCTCTCCCTTCCTCGGTTGTCAGACGTACGCCCGGTGGGCGGCGTCGCGGATGAGGCTGACGGCGGCGTTCACCGCCAGCGACAGCACGATCAGGATCAGTCCCAGGCCCAGCGCCAGCGGCAGGTCGCCCTTGCTGGTCTCCAGCGCGATGGCGGTGGTCATGACGCGGGTCACGTGGTCGATGTTGCCGCCGACGATCATCACCGCCCCCACCTCGGCCGAGGCGCGGCCGAAGCCGGCCAGCACCGTGGTGGCGAGGCTGATCCGCGCCTCCGCCAGCAGCGTGGCGATGGTGGCCAGCGGCCCGGTGCCCAGCACGCGCAGCAGGTCGTCGTACTCGACCAGCAGGTCCTCCACCGTCTGCCGCGTCAGCGCGGCGACAATGGGCGTGATCAGCACCGCCTGCGCGATGATCATCGCCGTGGGCGTGAACAGCAGCCCCAGCGTGCCCAGCGGGCCGGAGCGCGACAGCAGCAGGTAGATGACCAGCCCCACCACCACCGGCGGCAGGCCCATCATGGCGTTGAGCGCCACCACCACCACGCGCCGGCCGGGGAATCGGAACGCCGCCAGCGCCGCCCCCAGCGGCAGCCCGATCAGCGCCGCCGCCAGCACCGCCGACAGGCTGACGCGCAGCGACAGCCCCACGATCTCGACCAGATCGGGGTCCAGCGTCCCGATCAGGCGCAGCGCGGTGGCGAAGGCGTCGGTGAATTCGTGCATGATGGCTCCTGCACGCTTATGCCGTTTTCCTGCATCCCTTACAAGGTGCGTTCCCCGCTTGCCGTACGAAAGTCGCGGCCCCACACTGGTTCCATGGACTCCGAAGAATTCGCCATACGGCCGAATCCGGCCGACCCGAGGCTGACGCAGCGCGTGTCCGGCCTCGATCAGGAGGGCAGGCCGGTCGAGACCGCCGTCACGGTGGAACGGCCGCTGACCCTGTTCCTCAACGGGCAGGAGGTCGTCACCATGATGACCATCGCCGACTATCCGGAGTATCTGGCGGTCGGCTACCTGCTGAACCAGAACATGCTGAAGCCGGACGACCGCATCACCGGCATCGACCACGACGAGGAGACGGAAACCGTCGTGGTCCGCACGGAGCGTCGCACCGACTACCAGGAAAAGCTGCGCAAGAAGACGCTGACCTCCGGCTGCGCCCAGGGCACCGCCTTCGGCGACGTGATGGAGGTGTTCGAGACGGTGACGCTCAGCGCCACGGCGCGCCTGCGCACGTCGTGGATCTACGCGCTGTCGAAGGCGATCAACCTGACGCCCAGCCTGTACCTGGAGGCCGGTGCCATCCACGGCGCCGTGCTGTGCCAGGGCGACCGCCCGCTGGTCTACATGGAGGACGTCGGCCGCCACAACGCGGTGGACAAGGTGCGCGGCTACATGCACCTGCACGGGGTCGATCCGGAGGACAAGATCTTCTACACCACCGGCCGGCTGACGTCGGAGATGGTGATCAAGACGGTGCAGATGCGCATCCCCATCCTGGTGTCGCGCTCCGGCTTCACCGCCTGGGGCGTGGAGTTGGCGCGGCAGGCCAACCTGACGCTGGTCGGGCGCGCCAAGGGCAAGCGCTTCATCGCGCTCGCCGGCACCGACCGCCTCGTCTACGATGCCGACACCTCCGCCGGTCCGGACGAGGGGCGCGAGCACCAGCGCAAGGGAAGCCGCGACGATGACTGATCCGATTGCCGGAGTGCTGTTGGCCGGCGGTCTGTCGCGCCGCATGGGCGGTGGCGACAAGAACCTGCGCCTGCTGGGCGGGCGCCCCATTCTGGACCGCATCGTCGAGGTTGTGCGCCCGCAGGTCGGGCCCCTGGTGCTGAACGCCAACGGCGACCCGGCGCGCTTCGCCGCCTACGGCCTGCCCGTGGTGCCCGACGTGGTGGAGGGCTACGCCGGTCCCCTGGCCGGCGTGCTGACCGGGATGGAGTGGGCGCGCGCCAACGCGCCGGGCTGCCAGTGGCTGGCCAGCTTCGCCACCGACGCGCCGTTCCTGCCGTCCGACCTCGTCGCCCGCCTCGTGGGCGCGGTGGTGGAGGAGGGCGCCGACCTCGCCTGCGCCCGTTCCGGCGGGCAGGACCACCCGGTGTTCGGCCTGTGGCCGTTGCGTCTCGCCGACGACCTGCGGCGCGCCATGGTGGAGGAGGGCGTGCGCAAGGTCGACGCCTGGACCGGCCGCTACACGCTGGCGGTGGCCGATTTCCCCATCGCCCACGTCGACCCCTTTTTCAACACCAACCGCCCGGAAGACCTGGCGGAGGCGGAACGGCTGCTGGCGGGGAATTTGGATGGCTGACGGGCATTGCGATCCGGTGTGAGCGGCATCCCCGCCATCTTTCTTTTTCGTCATGCCCGCTTTTTCGTCATGCCCGGGCCCAGTCCCGGGCACCCACGCACCTGAACTTTGTCGCCCGTTGCAGCGCGTCGGGTGCGTGGGCAGCCGGGACAAGCCCGGCCATGACGACATGGAACGAGGGGCCCAGCCCTCAGTCGTCCGCCGCCGCCACGGCCGTACGGCTGCGCAGGAACCGCGTGATCTCCTCGGCCGGCAGCGGCGGGCTGAACAGGTAGCCCTGCGCGCCGTGGCAGCCGTGCCGGCGCAGGAAGTCCAGTTGCGGTTCGGTCTCCACCCCCTCGGCGATGACGGTGAGGCCCAGGTTGCTGCCCAGGCCGATGATCGCCTTGGTGATGGCCGCGTCGCTGTCGTCGGTGCCGATCTCGCTGATGAAGGAGCGGTCGATCTTCAGCGTGTCGACCGGGAAGCGCTGCAGGTAGGACAGCGACGAATAGCCGGTGCCGAAATCGTCGATCGACACCCGCACGCCCATGGTCTTCAGCGACGACAGGATGTGGATGGCCATGTCCACGTTGCGGATCAGCGCCCCTTCCGTCACCTCCACCTCCAGGCACGACGGGTGCAGGTCGTGGCGCTGCAGGGCGGCGGCCACCTGGTCCGGCAGCTCGGCGTTGCGGAACTGAAGGGCGGAGATGTTCACGGCGATGCGCCGCGCCGCCAGCCCGTCGGCCTGCCACAGGCTGGCCTGCCGGCAGGCCTCGTCCAGCACCCACAGGCTGAGCGAGGCGATCTGCCCGCTTTCCTCGGCGATGGGGATGAAGCGGCCGGGCGGCACCATGCCAAGGTCTGGATGCGCCCAGCGGATCAGCGCTTCCAGCCCCACCAGTTGCCCGCTCTCCAGGTGGAGCTGCGGCTGGTAGTGCAGGCGGAACTCGCCGAGGTCGAGCGCGCGGCGGATGTTGGCCTCCAGGTTCAGCCGCTCGTTGAGCTGGGCGTCCATCGAGGTGGTGAAGAAGCGCAGCGCGCGCCGTCCCGCCGCCTTGGCCTGGTACATGGCGGCGTCGGCGTTCTTGATCAGGTGCTCGACGTCCTCGCCGTCTTCGGGGAACAGGCTGATGCCGATGGAGGGGGAGACGGTGAACTCCCGCCCCTTCACGTGCAAGGGCGCCGCCATACTCTGGATGATGCGGTCGGCCACCACGGCCACGTCCTGCGCGGTGCCGGCCTCGGGCAGCACGATGATGAACTCGTCGCCACCAAGGCGGCCCACCGTGTCCCCCTCGCGCAGGCACTGGCGCAGGCGCACGGCCACGTCCTTCAGCACCTCGTCGCCCACCGTGTGGCCGAGCGAATCGTTGATCACCTTGAAGTGGTCGAGGTCGAGGAACAGGACGGCCACCGTGGTGCCGTTGCGGCGCGCCCCGGCGATGGCCAGCGCCAGCCGGTCCTGCAGCAGCGTGCGGTTCGGCAGCCCGGTTAGCGCGTCGTAGTGCGCGAGGTACTGCACCCGCTGCTCGACGGCGCGGCGCTCCGTCACGTCGTCGATGAAGGCGAGCAGGAACAGGAACTGCCCGCCGTCGAACACCGGCTGGAGGTGCACGAGGTAATAGCCGCTGCGCCCGCCCAGCGTGGAGACGTACTGCGTCTCCATCTCCACCGGTTGGCCGGTCAGCGCCGTGCGGATGGCGGGGGCGAGCGACTGGTCGCGCGCCTGCGTCACCATGTTGAAGCCGATGACCTGCTCCGCCGGGACGCCCATGAAGGCGCCCAGCACCGGGTTGCAGTCCAGGACCCGCCCCTCGGCGTCGAGGATGGCGATGCCGACCGGCGCCTGGGTGAAGAACTGGTGCAGCTCCGCCTCGCGCCGGTGCAGCGACTCGGTCATCCGCGCCGCCAGCCGCGCCGCGCGGGCGCGCGTCGTCGACAGGTTCCAGGTGATGGCGAACAGCAGCAGGCTGATCAGGCCGCCGGCGCCCGCCACGGTGTTCGGCCTGCCGGTGTCGACCAGCGCGTCGAAGGCCGTGGTCGATTCGTAGGTCACCGTCCACGGCCGATCATGGAACACCATCACCCGCGTCTCGGTCAGCCCGGCGCGGGCGCGCGCCTCCTCCGGGCCGTCGCCGGGGCTGTGGTACATCTCCTGCTCCGGCGCGGTGCCGGTGCCGTCGTGGATGGTCAGGCGCAGCTCGTCGTGCTGCGGGCCGATGATGCCTCCCAGCAGCGGGTGCACGCGGAAGGGCGCCAGCACGAAGCCCCAGACAGCGGCGCGGCGCTCGTCGGCCGTGGCGGCGGGCAGGCCGCGTTTGAACACCGGCAGGTACATGATGAAGGCCGGCTGCGGTGCGTGCTCTTCGTCGACCTTCAGCGTCAGCTTGCTGGTGATGGCCGGCTGGCCGGTCTCCAGCGCCTTCAGGATGGCGGCGCGGCGCGGCGGGTCGCTCAGCATGTCGTAGCCGAGCGCCTTGCGGTTCAGCGCGTTGAAGGGGGCCGCGAAGACGTTGACCACATAGGTGTCGCGCCGGCCGGGCGGGCGCACGGCGAACTCCGGAACACCCTCGGCCCGCACCGCGCGCACCAGCGCGTCCACCTCGGCGTCCTGGACGTAGCGCGCGAAGGCGACCGCCGGGATGCCGGGGTAGTGGAGGTCCAGTTCCAGGCTGCCGATGAAGGACTGCCAGTCGTCGCGCGACACCTCCGGCGACGCCTGGAGCATCGCGGCGGCCGAGCGCATCACCTGCGCGTAGGCCTGCATGCGCTGCTGGATGGCGGCGTGCACCTCGTTGACGCGGTTCTGGAAGCGCAGGTCGGCCTCGCGCCGGACCTCGGCGGCGGCGAACCACCACAGCGCCAGCGTCGCCGCCAGCGCCACCAGCAGCGTCGCCCAGGCCAGCCGCGCGCCGCCGTGCTCGCCCCCGTGCTCGATGCGCTCCACGGCGAGGCCCTCGCCGCCGCCGGACGCGAGGTCGGAGAAGATGCGGCGCGATCGCTGGGACGGTTCGCCCTTGGATGCCATGCTTCCTGCCGGTCTGGTCTCGTTCCGTCCTACGCCATAAATGAAATTCGTCAAGGGAGCGTTGACGTGGCGGGAAAGCATCAGTTGCCTGCCGCGCGCCTTGCCGACAATAGTGTGTATGCGCAAGAAACGGCGCGTGCGGTGCGGCGGGAATGACTTTCCGCGGCGCGCGCGCATGCAATCGGGGAGGACATCCATGGCGGAAACGCTCAACAAAATCGAGCGGATGCCGCTCGGCATCGTGCTGGAACGGCGGCGCAGCGCCAGCCCCTGGCAGGAGTTCGCGTGGTGCGCGCTGTCCGTGATCCCCGGCGCGCCGCCGCTGGACGGCGCCCCGCGCCTGCTGCGCGAGGGGGAGGGCTGGGCGCAGTTCCACGCGGCGACCGTGGACCTGGAACTGCACCGCTCGGACACCGAAGGCTACCGCCTCAATTTGTCGCAGGAGCCGCCGCGCCTGTGGGTGGCGCTGCGCCGGGACGACTCGGGTGAGCCCGTGCCCTTCTTCGTCACCGCCTGCGCGCACGAGGCCGAGGTCTACCAGGTCAGCGGCGACGAGATGGTGGAAACGGTGGCGATGCCGCTGGACGTGCTGGCGCTGGTGCGCGACTTCGTCGACCAGCACCACGTCGACGTTCCCTTCGAGAAGCGCGAGCGCAAGCGGCACTTCCCGGAGAAGGGCCCGGAGAAGGGGAAACTGAAATGACCGACGAACCCTTCCTGTCCCGCTGGTCGCGCCTGAAGCGCCGCAACGGTTCGGCCGCCCCGGTGCCGCCGGCCGAGGAACCGGCGGCACCCGCGGTCGAGGAAGCGCCCGACCCGTCGCTCCCCGTGGCGGCCGGGCCCGTCCCGCCGGAACCGCCGGAGGAGGACGAGGCGCTGAAGGACCTGCCGCCGGTCGAGAGCCTCACCGCCGAGTCGGACTTCACCCCCTTCCTGCGCGCGAACGTGCCGGAGGACCTGCACCGGCAGGCGCTGCGCAAGCTGTGGGCCTCCGACCCGGTGTTCGCCAACGACGACGGGCTCAAGGACTACGCCGACGACTACACCGGGATGTTCAATCTGTCCGAGCCGGTGAAGACCCTCTATCGCGTCGGCAAGGGCTTCCTGGACGCCGCCGGGGAGGCCGAGGAACAGGCCCGGGAACAGGCCGCCCGGCAAGCCGTCGCCGCATCGGAGGGGCACAATCAAGATGCGAATGACCCGGTGGAGCAGGCAGCAGACCAGCCCAAAGGCGGTGTGTCAAGCCAAGCATAACCCTTTCCGGCTAAAGGACTTATCCAAAAAAGCGGAAATCGTCAGTGAGTTGACAAGCTCAAACTTTGCGCATTAAATGGTAGGACCAGCGGTAAGCCCCGGTTAGTGTTGGGTTTTTCGCAGGTGCAACAATCGGTTGAAAGCCGCGCGGCGATACCGGAAGACTGCGGGCGCCGGAAAACGCGGTTGCAAAAGAGCGCGATCAAAATAACGCGGCCAAAAGGCCGCCGACGACGGCACCGCCGAACACTTGCGGGCCGCTCGTGAAGGGGGAGGGACGCACCGTGTCATTGACCGGTGACCAGACGACGTCTGCGGCGACGCCCGACGTGGCCTTGCCGGACGAGGAGCGTTTGCGGGCGCAGGTCTACGCGCTGCTGGCGCGTCTCCTTGCGCAGCCGCCGGGGCCTGAGGTGCTCGGCATCCTCGCCGCCGTGCAGGGCGCGGCGGAGGACGACGCGCCGCTGGGCGCTGCCTTCACGGCCCTGGCATCCGCCGCGCGCGCCACGGACGCGGGCGCGGTGGCGGAGGAGTACGGCGCGCTGTTCATCGGCGTCGGCGGGGGCGAGCTGTCGCCCTACGGCTCCTACTACAAGACCGGGTTCCTGAACGAAAAACCGCTGGCCGAGCTGCGCGCCGACATGGCGCGCCTGGGCATCGCGCGGGCCGACGACGTGCACGAGCCGGAAGACCACATCGCCGCGCTGTGCGAGATGATGGCCGGCCTGATCACCGGCGCCTTCGACGAGGCGGCGACGCTGCACGGCCAGCGCGCCTTCTTCGAGCGCCACGTCGCCGGCTGGGCCGAGCGCTTCTTCACCGATCTGGAAGCCGCGCCATCGGCGCGTTTCTACCGCGCCGTCGGCGCGCTGGGCCGCACCTTCTTCGCGGTCGAGGGCCAGGCGTTCGATCTGGCCGCTTAAGGGTTCAACCGGGTGGACACGGGGATGACGACGATGACGGACAGCAACGACACGACCTCGCTCAAACGGCGCGACCTGTTCCGCGGGCTGGGTGCCGGCGCCATCGGCGCCGCCGCCGTTGCCGTGTCGGGCGCCACCCCGGCCGAAGCGGCGCAGCCGGACCCGAACGACCCCACCGCCGCCCGCTACCGCGAGACGGAGCACGTCCGCAAGGCCTACGCGCTCGCCGCTTTCTGAGGAGCCCCGACATGCGCATCACCAGGAAATCCACGGGCACGGCCGGCGGCTCCAAGCTGTCCAGGGCGCTGTCCGGGCTGACCGGCTCGGCCATCGACCGCCGCACCTTCCTGCGCCGCTCCGGTCTCGCGGCCGGTGGCGCCGCCGCCGTGGCCGGCCTGCCGTTCGGCATGGTCAGGAAGGCCGACGCGGCCACCGCCACGCCGTCCGGCGGCGAGATCAAGCAGATCAAGAGCGTGTGCACGCACTGCTCGGTCGGCTGCACCGTCGTCGCCGAGGTGCAGAACGGCGTGTGGATCGGCCAGGAGCCGGGCTTCGACAGCCCGCTGAACCTCGGCGCCCACTGCGCCAAGGGGGCCGCGGTGCGCGAGCACGCGCACGGCGACCGCCGCCTGCGCTATCCGATGAAGCTGGTCGACGGCAAGTACCAGCGCATCTCCTGGGATCAGGCCATCGCCGAAGTCGGCGACGCGCTCCTCAAGATCCGCGAGACGTCCGGCCCGGATTCGGTGTTCTGGCTCGGCTCCGCCAAGCATTCGAACGAACAGTCGTACCTCATCCGCAAGTTCGCGGCGTTGTGGGGCACCAACAACATCGAGCATCAGGCGCGCATCTGCCACTCCACCACGGTCGCCGGCGTGGCGAACGTGTGGGGCTA
The DNA here is from genome assembly GCA_035629155.1 of Azospirillum sp. Classification (GTDB taxonomy): domain Bacteria; phylum Pseudomonadota; class Alphaproteobacteria; order Azospirillales; family Azospirillaceae; genus Azospirillum. The sequence continues at coordinate 38,018 of DASPIO010000150.1, forward strand.
CGGCGCCATGACGAACTCGTACAACGACATCCAGAAGTCGCGCGCGATGTTCTTCATCGGCTCCAACGCCGCCGAGGCGCACCCGGTGTCGATGATGCACATCCTCAAGGCCAAGGAGCAGAACAACGCGCCGCTGATCGTGGCGGATCCGCGCTTCACCCGCACCGCCGCCAAGGCCGACGAGTACATCCGCTTCCGCCCCGGCACCGACGTGCCGCTGATCTGGGGCATCCTCTGGCACGTGCTGGAGAACGGGTGGGAGGACAAGGACTACATCGCCAAGCGCGTCTACGGCTTCGACGAGGTCCGCGCCGAGGTGAATAAGTGGACGCCCGAGGAGGTCGAGCGCGTCACCGGCGTGCCCGGTTCGCAGCTCAAGCGCGTCGCGCGCACGCTGGCCTCCAACCGGCCGGGCACGCTGGTGTGGTGCATGGGCGGCACCCAGCACCATGTCGGCTCCAGCAACACCCGCGCCTACTGCATCCTGCAACTGGCGCTGGGCAACGTCGGCATGGCCGGCGGCGGCACCAACATCTTCCGCGGCCACGACAACGTGCAGGGCGCCACCGACTTCGGCGTCGTGTCGGACAGCCTGCCCGGCTACTACGGCCTCGCCGAGGGGGCGTGGAAGCACTGGGCCCGCGTGTGGGAGGTGCCGTACGACCAGATCCTGGCGCGCTTCAAGTCGAAGGACTTCATGGAGAAGACCGGCATCCCGGTCTCCCGCTGGTTCGACGGCGTGCTGGAAGCCAAGGAGAACATCGACCAGCCCGACACCGTGAAGGGCATGGTGTTCTGGGGCCACGCGCCCAACAGCCAGACCCGTTTGCCGGACATGAAGAAGGCGATGGAGAAGCTGGACATCCTGGTGGTGGTCGACCCCTTCCCGACCATGACCGCGGTGCTGCACGACCGCAAGGAGGGCGTCTACCTGCTGCCGGCCGCCACGCAGTTCGAGACCGTCGGCTCGGCCACCGCGTCCAACCGCTCGGTGCAGTGGCGCGACAAGGTGATGGAGCCGCTCTTCGAGAGCAAGACCGACCACGAGATCATGTACCTGTTCGCGAAGAAGTTCGGCTTCGCGGACACGATGTTCAAGAACATCAAGGTGAAGGGCAGCGAGCCGGACATCGAGGACACGACGCGGGAGTGGAACCGCGGCATGTGGGCGGTGGGCTACACCGGCCAGTCGCCGGAGCGCCTGAAGCTGCACATGCAACACATGGGCACCTTCGACAAGACGACGCTGCGCGCCGTCGGCGGCCCATGCGACGGCGAGTATTTCGGCCTGCCCTGGCCGTGCTGGGGCACGCCGGAGATGAAGCACCCCGGCTCGGCCAACCTTTATGACACGTCGCTGCCGGTGGCCGAGGGCGGCGGCGCCTTCCGCGCCCGTTTCGGCCTTGAGCGCAACGGCGTCACGCTGCTGGCCGAGGGCTCCTATCCCGTGGGCTCGGAGATCAAGGACGGCTATCCCGAGGTCACCATGGCCATGCTCCAGAAGATGGGCTGGGACAAGGACCTGACGGAGGCCGAGCTGGCCGTGATCCAGAAGATCGGCGGCGACAAGGTGGGTGCTGTGAGCTGGACCACCGACCTGTCGGGCGGCATCCAGCGCGTGGCGATCAAGCACGGCCTGAACCCGCCGGGCAACGCCAAGGCGCGCTGCGTGGCGTGGAACTTCCCCGACCCGGTGCCGGTGCACCGCGAGCCGCTCTACACGCCGCGCCGCGACCTGGTGGCGCAGTATCCGACCTACAAGGACACCAAGCTCTGGCGCCTGCCGACGCTCTACAAGTCGATCCAGGACCGCGACGTGTCGAAGGAGTACCCGATCATCCTCACCACCGGCCGTCTGGTCGAGTACGAGGGCGGCGGCGAGGAGACCCGCTCCAACCCGTGGCTGGCCGAGCTGCAGCAGGACATGTTCGTCGAAATCAACACGGCGGACGCCAACAGCCTGGGCATCAAGGACGGACACATGGTCTGGGTCGAGGGCCCGGAGAAGGGCCGCGTGAAGGTCAAGGCCTTGGTCACCGAGCGGGTGGGACGCGGCGTGGCGTTCATGCCCTTCCACTTCGGCGGTCACTTCCAGGGCGAAGACCGGCGGTCGAAGTACCCGCAGGGTGCCGATCCCATCGTGCTGGGCGAGGCCGCCAACACGGCGACCACGTACGGCTACGATCCGATCACGCTCATGCAGGAAACCAAGACCACGCTGTGCCGCATCACGGCCGCCTGACGGGAAGGATCTGACTTATGGCCCGTATGAAATTCCTGTGCGATGCGGACCGCTGCATCGAGTGCAACGCCTGCGTCACCGCCTGCAAGAACGAGCACGAGGTGCCCTGGGGCATCAACCGCCGCCGCGTCGTCACCATCAACGACGGCAAGCCGGGCGAGCGCTCCATCTCGGTTGCCTGCATGCATTGCTCGGACGCGCCGTGCAAGGCGGTGTGCCCGGTCAACTGCTTCATCCAGACCGAC
>DASPIO010000151.1:0-3322 GCA_035629155.1 Azospirillum sp.
GTGCAGATGCAGGGTCTGCGACGACATGTACGGCTCCAGCGCATCATACGCGTACGGGAGCGGGGGCAGTTCGAACGCCATAGGAAAATACCCTCTTTTATTGTGTGATTCCCTGGGCGGGGCGGCCCGTGCTGGAGAAAGCGGCCACCTCCGCCCCGTCAAATATGTCCGTTGCGCCGCAAAGGAAAGGCCGGAAAACGGCAGGGCGGCGCAAAAGTGGTAAGACTGGCGTTCAGCGCCGCCGCGGCGGCTGCCTCTCCCGAGCGGACGGCGCCCTCCAGCGTGGCCGGCAAGCCCGTGTCCACCCAGTCCCCGGCGAAGAACAGATTGGCGAGTGCGGTGTGCGTTGCCGGCCGCTTGGCGAGGTATTCAGGCGCCTGGTCGAAGGTCGCCCGCCGTTCCTTGATCACACGTGCCGGTGGAGGCAGTCCGTTCAGGCCGAGCGTCCGCGCCACGTCCGCCCACAGGACGGCGGCCACCGCGTCGGCCGGCCGTTCGGCAAGATGGTCGGCGTTGCTGACCGTGACCGACAGCACGTCGCCCCGAACGAACAGCCATTCCGCCGTGCCGCCGATCAGCCCCAGGAAGGGCAGTCGGCCGGGCAGCGTTGGCGGCGGAGCGTCGAGCCGAAAATGCGCGTTGACGATGGCCCGGCCGGGCGGCGGCACGGCAAGCTCCGGCAGAAGCCGCTCCGCCGCCCAGGGCGGCACCGCCAGAACGAGTGTATCGGTCGGGCCGAGGGGCAGGGGCGTGCCGCCGACGCTCAGCGCCGTCACCCGGCCGCCGGCAATGTCCAGGCCATCCACGCGGCAGCCCAGGCGCACCTCGGCGCCGCGTGCGGCGAGCCACGCCAGGGCCGGGTCCACCAGCGCCGCCGACAGGCCTTCTCGGGCAATCAGGGGGCGGCAACACGCCTCGCCGCGCAGCAGCGTCTCGCGCAGGATGGCGCCGAACAGACGGGCGGAGACGCGATCTGGCGCACCGTTGAGACCGGCAACGGCAAGCGGCGCCCAGAGGCGTTCGAACAGCGGGCCGTCGGCGGCCAGCACGTCGGCCACGCTGGCGGCCGGGCCGGCGAACAGGGTCTTCAGCGCGGCCAGATAGTTGGTGGCCCGGCTGCCGGGAACGCGGCGACCGGGATCGAACAGCCACAGCCCGCCGGGGCGCAGGGTCCAGGACTCGCCCGTGCGAAGATCACGGAACGGGAAGGCCGCCGGCTGCACCGGCTGCAGCCGGTCGGCAGCGCCGACGGTGGCGAGCAGCCCGAGCAGCGCGCGGTTGCCGCTCAGCATCAGGTGGCTGCCGTTGTCGATCGTGCGGTCCAGCGTGGCATCGAAGAAGGAGCGGCTGCGTCCGCCGGCCTGCGGCGCCGCGTCATGGATGACCACGCGCGCCTCCGCCGCGATGACCCGCACCGCGCAGGCGAGGCCGGCCAACCCGGCGCCGACGATGTGGACGGTGCTCATGCGGAGGCGGGGATCACGATGCCGGCGGGTAGCCGAGCATGCAACGCAAGGTCACCCAGGCGCAGGCGCGCTTGTGCAGGCGCACGGTGCGCGACAGGTCGTTCCATCCCCGCGCCTGCAGGCGGCCCAACAGCCGGCGGTACAGCACCATCATGGCGACGGCGGCCCACAGCCGCCCCCTGCGGCATTGGGTGAGCCAGCCGTCAGCCTCGATGAAGCGGGCCTCGGCGCGGGCCGCCAGGGCGGCGCAGACCGCGGGCAGGCTGGGGTGGGCGAGGACGGCGGCGGGGGCGGTCGCGTCGATGCCGGCCGCCAGGAGCAGGTCGCGCGGCAGATAGAGGCGGTCGAGTCCGGCATCCTCCACCACGTCGCGCAGGATGTTGGTGAGTTGCAACGCCTCGCCCAGCGCCAAGGCAAAGGCCTCGGTCGCCGGCTCGGCCCGATCGAAGACGCGGATCGCCAGCAGGCCCACGGCGCCCGCCACGCGGCGGCAGTAGAGCGTCAGCGTGTCCAGGTCCGGGGCGCGCATGATGCCGGCCAGATCCATGGCCATGCCGTCGATCACCGCCTCAAGCTCTCCGCGGGGCAGGCCATAGCGTTCGATGGCGCCCTTGAGTGCGGCCGAGAGAGGCGTGGTCGGGGCGTGGCCGGCGTACAACTGCCGGATCTCCTGCCGCCAGGAATCCAGCGCCCGGCGCTTGGCATCGGGATCGCCCGGTTCATCGACGATGTCGTCGACCTGGCGGCAGTAGGCGTAGATGGCGAACATCGCCGCGCGCTTGGAGCGCGGCAGCAGCAGCATGGGCCAGTAGAACGTGCTGCCCGAACGCCCCGCGACGGACGCCGGCGAATCGGCGGTGCCGCGCGGGGCGGTGTCGGACAGCGGTGCGGTCATGCGTCAGCCCATTCCAATGCCGCGCGCGAGACCCCGGGCCATGGCGTACATCTTCTGATGCGCCCGAAGCTCCACGCGTTTCTTCATGGGATCGCGCACCCGGAGCCGCGACGCAAGCGATTCCGCAAGGCTGAGGATCACCGAAGCCTCCAGCCGAAGGCCACGGTGGCCGATCTGGCCGGGCAGGGACGAGGCCCTCTCCAGCAGGCGGTCGGTGTGGTCCAGGACGCGGTCGAAGATGGCGCGCAGCTTGGCGTCGCTGTCCTGCTCGACCAGGCGCTCCACGCTGACGTGCGCCTCCTCGAACCAGGCCAATGGGATGTAGCAGCGGCCGAGCTGCACCCAGTCGTCGCGCGCATCCTGCAGATGATTGAGGATCTGCAGGGCCGAGCACAGCGCGTCGGCGGCTGGGCCGGCCTCCACCCCCTCGCCGTGCAGCTCCAGGAGGTAGCGGCCGACGGGGTTGGCCGAGAATCGGCAGTACAGCAGCAGGTCGTTCCAGGTGTGGCAGCGCGCACCCACCGAGTCGCGGCGGAAGGCGCGCAGCACCTGCCGGGCGTGGCGGTCGGACACGCCCGTCTCCTGCAGGCTGGCGCGCAGGTCGAGCGCCGGCTTCAGGTAGGCGTGCTTGGCCTGCCCCGAGGTGAGCGCGCGTTCCAGCGCGTCGAGGTACGCCAGCTTGCTTTCGGCTTCCAGATCCGGGTCGTCGGCGATATCGTCCGCCAGCCGCACGAACCGGTAGAACGCCAGCACGTGCGGGCGCAGGTGCCGCGGCAGCAGGCGCGAGGCGACAGGGAAATTCTCGGCGCTCGCCTCCTTACGGGCGAACGGTCCGGCTTTCGCGGTGGTCGGTGGTGCGACGTTGAAATCGGCCATGGCGTGAAGCCTGCTCCTGCACGGGCATCGGGGGCTGGCGTGGTGACGTCTCTCGACTAATATAATCGCCGCGGCGGCTTTGCCC
>DASPIO010000152.1:0-42489 GCA_035629155.1 Azospirillum sp.
CTGGGCGCTGGTCGGCAACCACCACGCCCGGCAGATGTTCTACATCCCGTTCTGGCGCGGCCGCTTCTGGGCGGAGGTGCTGTTCGAGGCGAAGTGGTATTCGTTCCTCACCCCCGATCCCAAGAAGTACATCGGGCACAATCCGCTGGCGCAGCTCGCCATGTTCTCGATGTTCACGCTGGGCGGCATCTTCATGATCGTCACCGGTTTCGCGCTGTACGCCGAGGGGACCGGGATGGACTCGTGGCAGCACGCGCTGTTCGGCTGGGTCATCGACCTGGCCGGCAACACGCAGAACCTGCACACGGTGCACCGCCTGGGCATGTGGCTGATGGTGATCTTCGTCACCGTCCACGTCTACGCCGCCATCCGCGAGGACATCATGAGCCGGCAGACGATGATTAGCACGATCATCGGCGGCTGGCGCATGTTCAAGGACAACCGGCGGTAATCCCTTCGCCCTCTCCCTCCTTAGGGAGAGGGCTTTCAAGGAGTTCCCATGACCGAAGAATCCTGCGACGTCCTCGTGCTCGGCATCGGCAACATCCTGTGGGCCGACGAGGGGTTCGGGGTGCGCTGCGTGGAGGAGCTGGACCGCCGCTGGGCGTTCCCGCCGGGTGTGCGCGTGATGGACGGCGGCACCCAGGGCCTCTACCTCGTGCACGACGTCCGCGCCGCCAGACGCCTGATCGTCTTCGACGCCATCGACTACGGCGAGGAGCCGGGGACGCTGAAGCTGGTGCGCGACGGTGAGGTGCCGAAGTTCACCGGCGCCAAGAAGATGAGCCTGCACCAGACCGGCTTCCAGGACGTGCTGTCCGCCGCCGACCTGCTGGGCGGGGCGCCGGCCGAGATGCTGCTGATCGGCGTTCAGGCCGAGGTGCTGGAGGACTACGGCGGCAGCCTGACCGACCGCGTGCGCGCCCAGGTCGAGCCGGCCTTGCGCGTGGCGCTCGACCAGCTCGCCGCCTGGGGCTTCCGGGCCGAGGAGCGCACCGTCCCGGCCGAGGGCGTGCTGCACGGCAGCCTCAGCCTGTCCCACTACGAGGACGGCCGTCCGTCCGCCGAGGACGCCTGCCGCACCGGCGACGCCCGCTTCCTCCCTCTCGGAGCGTGACCATGAGCCTTCCGCTGATCGAGCAGCTCTGCACCACCGGCGGCTGCCTTTCCGTCACCCCGGACAGCGCCGACGCCTTCCTGGCGCCGGGTGGTGCGGCGGTGCTGTTCTTTACCGGCGACACGGCGCAACGGCCGGAAAGCTCCGACGTCGCCGTCATCCTGCGCGAGCTGATCGGCGTCTTTCCCGGCCGCTTCCGCACCGGCGTCGTCGACCGCGAGGCCGGCGAGGTGCTGAAGAAGCGCTGGAACGTCGTCGTCTTCCCGGCGCTGGTCGTGCTGCGCGACGGCGAGGTCGCCGACATCATCACCCGCGTCCAGGACTGGACCGTCTACGTCGAGCGGCTGCGCGCGGCGCTGGACGGCGCCCCCAGCCTCGCCACCCACTAGCCACCAGCCACAGGAAGGAACGCCTCCATGGAACGGCCCAACCCGATGAAGTGGCTCGACGAGGAGGCGCCGACGGCGGCCTTCCTCGGCAACGCGTGCGATACCGGCTCCGTCGGCGGTTCTGGCGGCCTTGACCTGCTGGGCCTGCCGGCCGGCGTGGCGACCCGCGGCCTCGCGGCACTGCCGGAGGTGGGCGAGGAAGCCGCCCCCGTGCAGCGGCTGCTGCACGAGGTGCTGGCGGTGCTGGAGGGCTACCGTGCCGCCGACGCGCCGGTGTCCTTCGACGCCGGCCACCTGGACGAGGCCAACCGCACGCTGCTCGACCAGACGCTGGGGCAGGGTGAGGTGTCGATCCTCGTTACGGGGGCGGCCGAGTACCAGATCCAGGAATCGACGCTGACCGGCGTCTGGCGCATCCGCACCTCCGACCCGTTGACCGGCAAGCGCCTGGGCGACCATGTGGAGGTGGGCGAGGTGCCGGCCCTGGTCCGCGCCGCGGCGACCGGCGCCACCACCGCCGACATCCCCATCACCGAACCGCCGCCCGGCGCCATGAACGTGCTGCCCGTGCTGGCCGAGGTCCGCGACCGCGCCGCCACCTATGTGTCCGGCACGCCCAACCACGTGATCAGCTTCACGCTCTTGCCGATGAACCCGGTGGACCTGGAGGTGCTGCAGGCCACACTGGGCACCGGGCCGGTGCTGGCGCTGTCGCGCGGCTACAGCTCCTGCCGGGTGGTGCTGACGGCGCGCCGCAACGTGTGGAGCGTGCAGTACATGAACACCCAGGACAAGGTGGTGCTGGACACGCTGGAGGTCGGCGACGTGCCGCTGGCCGTGCGCGCCGCCGACGAGGATTTCGCGGATTCCGCGGCGCGCCTGAAGGAGATCCTGGAGGCCTATTACTGATGGGCCACACCCTGTTCGAAGGCGTGCCCGTGCCCGACGATGCCCGTATGGAATGCGGCATCTGCTGGCACGTGTACGACCCGGAGCAGGGCGACGCCGTCTGGCAGGTGCCGGCCGGCACGCCCTTCACGGCACTCCCCGACGGCTGGAGCTGTCCCAACTGCGACGCGCCGCCCGACAAGTTCATGGTGCTGGGCGGGGTGGTTACGGCCACCGATCTCATGGCCGCCGAGCCGATGGCGGAGCGCGTCGCGGCGCTGGTGGCCGCCTATCGGGCGGCGGCCGAGGGCGGCATGAAGGACGTGCCGATCTGCAACCCGGCGCTGCGCGTCGAGACGGTGGGTTTCCAGCCCTTCGGCGAGGACGCATGGCTGGGCATCGTGGTGACGCCCTGGTGCATGAACGCCGTCCTGCTGCCGCGCGACCCGGCCGCCTGGGCGGAGGTGGCCGACGGCGCCACCGTGTCGCGCGTGCTGCCGTCGGGCGAGTACGACTTCCTCGCCGGGCGGCTGGACGGGGTGGGGCCGCTGCTGAGCCTGTCGCTGTTCTCCCCCATGGAGGAATTCGCCGAGCACGCCGTGGCGGTGCTGACCGCCGGGGCGTGCCTGGACGAACTCCTCAAGGCGGAGGAGGACGCGGCGCCCGAACCGGCGCCACCGCCCACCCCGGCCCCCGCACCGCCGTCCCGGCGCGAGATGCTGTTCGGCCGGGCGCCGTAGCGCCGGTCGCGCCTGCCGAAGGTTGGGGAGCCGGCCGGCACGGCGACGAATGTTACCGGATGATACGCCATGATACGCTTGGCGGCCGGTTGTCACATTCGGGGGCGCCGTGCACGGCGCCGGGGCCGGCGGGCGCACTCCGGCCGTCGGCGAGGAAAATCATGAACGGCGCTAGGAATTTTTGCAAGGGCCTGGAGCCATGACCATGAAGCGCCTGCTCGTCGTCGCCCACTGCCCGTCGCCCAACACGCAGGCGTTGCGCGACGCGGTGGTGCGCGGCGCCCGTTCGCCCGAGATCGAGGGCGTGGAGGTGGCGGTGGTGGCGCCGCTCCAGGCGGGGCCGGAGGACGTGCTGGCGGCGCACGCCGTGATCCTGGGCACGCCGGAGAACCTGGGGTACATGAGCGGTGCCTTGAAGGACTTCTTCGATCGCATCTATTACCCCTGCCTGGAACGCACGCAGGGGATGCCCTTCGCGCTGTACGTCCGCGCCGGGCACGACGGCACCGGCACGCGGCGGGCGGTGGACACCATCACCACGGGCCTGCGCTGGCGCGCCGCGCAGGAGCCGCTGATCCTGCGCGGCGCCTTCCGCGCGGAGTTCGTGCCCCGGTGCGAGGAGCTGGGCACGCTGATGGCCGCCGGGCTGGAGGCCGGCATCTTCTGAGCGGGGGCGGTCCTTGCTCGCCAGTCATATAACTGTTATGCTGGATGATACTTGCCGTTGTTCGGGAGACCGGTTCGCATGGATGCCTCCGCCATGTCCGACGAGGATGAGGGTCGCCCGAGCGGGCGTGCGCGTGGAAAGCGGGCGACGCTGTCCTACGGCCTGCTGCCCGGGCTGGTCGGCTACACGCTGCGCAAGGCGCAGGCCGCCGTGTTCGAGGATTTCCAGAAGGCGGTGGCGCCGCACGATATCACGCCCGGCCAGTTCGGCGTGCTGGTCCGCATCCGCGAGAACACCGGCCTCAGCCAGTCGGCGCTGGGTTCGGCGATCGGCATCGACCGCTCCACCATGGTGGCGGTGATCGACCGGCTGGAGTCACGCGGCCTCGTGGTGCGCGCACCGGCGGCGAACGACCGCCGCTCCTACGCGCTGAAGCTGTCGGACGCCGGCGTGGCCCTGCTGGACGAACTGATCCCCAAGATCAAGGAGCACGAGCGCACCCTGTTCCACGACTTCTCCGACGTCGAGCGCGCGCGGTTCATCGAGCTGCTGCGCCGGGTCGGTAAGCGCGCGGCCTGACGGCCGGAATCCCAACAGCAGGAACAGGGTGGGGCGGTGCCGTGTTGAGGCGGTGACTCGGATTCCGGTCACAGACCTTTCGCGGGAGACCACCCATGGCGACCTACGGCAAGCGTTCGTCCGGCGCGGCGTCCTGGGAGGCGCGACCGACGACGACGGCGCAGGACCTGTTGCTGCTCCTCGCCCGCGTCCTGCTCGGCGCCATCTTCGTGCAGAGCGGATTCGGCAAGCTGACCAACCTCGCCGGCTTCGCCGCCGGGCTGGAGGGCATGGGGGTGCCCATGCCCATGGTGGCCGGCGGCATCGGCGCGGTGGTCGAGTTCTTCGGCGGCCTCGCCATCGTGCTGGGCGCGTGGACGTGGCTGGCGGCGATCCTGGTGGCGGGGTTCACCGTGGTCGCCACGCTGCTGGCGCACCGCTTCTGGGACGTGCCGGCCGAGCAGCAGCGCATGCAGCACATCCAGTTCATGAAGAACCTCGCCATCATCGGCGGGCTGCTGGCCCTGGTCGCGGCCGGGGCCGGGCGCTACAGCGTGGACGGATTCCGCCGGCGGCGTTGACGCCGCGCACTCATCTTCCCGTGTGGGTCTCCGTATGGGCCTTGGCGGGCATCGTCATGGCAGCCCTGCGCCGTGGCGGGCGCGTGGTGCGGCATCCGTCGCCGGGACCGGGCTGCGGACCGCCGGCCCGACGCCGGGCAGGTGCAGCCCGGCGTCGGCGAGCGCCTGGGCGAAGCCGCGGCAGGCCGGGCGGAAGTCCCGGCAGGCATCGGCCGTCAGCATGTCGCGGGGCGGGGGCGTCACTCATGGGCGGGACTCTCCAGGCTGCGGTGGCCGTACTGGGGTGGAGCCCGCTTGTGACCTTTGCGGGGCGCGATAATGAGAGTGCGAATTACTTGCAACAAATAACGCGGCCCCGGCGCGGCGGCAAGCGCCATTCCGCTGGCGGCGGAAGGATGAACGGCATCCGGCATAGGCCGGCCCCCGTCCAACGGAAGGGGTGGGGGCTAACCAACGCGCTGTCGACGCGGCGCGGGCGTGGAGTCATCCTGCGCGCAACCAACGTGGCACCCAGAACCAATGATCCCCGGGAGGATCCCATGCCCACCAGCATCGACACGCACGCCGTCGCCGACCGCCCGCGCGTCACCGACACCACCATCACCCAACTGGCCGAATCCATCGCCCGCGCCGCGTCGCGGGAGCGGGTGGAGGGGGTGCTGCTCGCCGCCTACCTCCGGCACCTGTACGGTGGCCCGGACCCGGACGTGGCGCACGAGGTCGGCATGCGGCATCTGGCCAAAGTGAACGCCCGCCTGCGCACCCGCGGCCTGCCGCCCGTCGCCTACGACGAGCATTGCTTCCGGTTCCTGAGCTGAGTCGGGTGGCCCCGCGGTTCACCCCTGCGGGGCGACGCGCAGGATTGCGCCGTCCGATTCGTCGGTGAGGAGGTACAGCGCGCCGTCCGGGCCTTGGCGCACGTCGCGGATGCGCTTGCCCATCTCGCCCAGCAACCGTTCCTCGTGGCGCACGCGGTTGCCGTCGAGTTCCAGGCGCACGAGGCTGCGGCTGGCGAGGCCGCCGTTGAACAGGCTGCCTTGCCAGCCGGGAACGGCGTTCGCCGTGTAGAACGCCATGCCCGACGCGCCGATCACCGGCGTCCACTGGTACAGCGGGTCTTCCATGCCCGGCGCGCTCTGCCGTCCGGTCCCCACGGGCGTGCCGTCGTAGTTCACGCCGTTCGACACCACCGGCCAGCCATAGTTCCGGCCGGCCTGCGGCACGTTGATCTCGTCGCCGCCCCTGGGGCCGTGCTCGCTCATCCACAAGGCGCCGGTCTGCGGGTGGAGCGCCGCACCCTGGCTGTTGCGGTGGCCGTAGGACCAGATCTCCGGCAGCGCGCCGCGGCGGTTGACGAAGGGGTTGTCGGGCGGCACCGAGCCGTCGGTGCGGATGCGGATCACCTTGCCGAGGTGCGAATCGAGTTCCTGCGCCTGACCGCGGAACTCGTCCTTCGAGCGCTCGCCCAGCGTGATGTACAGGTGCCCGCGGCCATCGAACACGAGGCGCGAGCCGAAGTGCAGCGTGCTCGGCAGCTTGGGCTTCTGGGAGAAGATCACCGTCGTGCCGGTGAGCGACCGGCCGTCCGCGCTCAGCGCCCCGCGGGCGACGGCGGTCGAGTTCCTGCCCCCCTCGCCCGGCTCGGCGTAACTGAGATAGACGAGGCGGTTGCGCGCGAAGTCCGGATCGAGCGCCACGTCGAGCAGCCCACCCTGGCCGCGCGCGTCGACCTTCGGAACGCCCTGGAGCGGGTCGGACGTGGTGCCGTCGGGCGCGACGAGGCGCAGGTTGCCCTTCTTCTCGGTCACCAGCATGCGCCCGTCGGGCAGGAAGGCGAGGCCCCAGGGGCGCTCCAGGCCGTCGGCGACGGTCGTGACCCGGACCGTGGCCTTTTCGGTCCGGAAGACCCGGCCGTTCGCGCCGGTCTCGCCGCTGGTGTCGGCCGCGCCCGCGCCTGTGCAGGCCGTGGTGGCGACGGCGATGACGGCCAGATGGATCCAGGCGGTAAAATGGGCGGCGAAGCGGACGGTGCGCATGCGTTCGGCTCTCCCTTTCACGACGACACGAGAGAGATGACCCGACGATACCGCCGTTCAAGGTCGCCCATACGGATGGGGACCGGATCGGCCGGTCCGCTGCTGCTTCGCGGTAGCAGAAATCAGCATAGCCGCAGATGAACACAGGTAAACACAGATGACGACCGATCAGATATCGCCAGCGGACCCCGCTTCGTCACCATCCGTCGCCTGTGTTCATCTGTGCTCATCTGTGGCAAGAACCCCCTCCCCGTCGCATGAGAGGGGGCGGGCAACAGCACTCCCTTACGCCGCGCGCACGTGGGCGATGAAGTTGGAGACCTGCTGGCGCAGCATGTCGAACTGGTCGGACACCTTGCGGCTGGTGCTCACCAGATCCTTGGCCATCTTGCTGGCGTCCACCACCTCGCCGGTCACCATGTCGATGTTGGTGGCCACCGCCTGGGTGCCGGAGGCGGCGTGATTGGCGGCGCGGGAGATCTCGCGCGTGGTGATGTTCTGCTCCTCCACCGCGGCGGCGATGCCGGTGGCGATCTCGCGCGCGCCGTCGGCCACCTTGGAGATGTACTTGATCTCGTCCACCGCGCGCTGGGTGGCCTGCTGGACGCCGTTGATCTGCTGGGTGATCTCCTCGGTCGCCTGGGCGGTCTGGCTGGCGAGCGCCTTCACCTCGCTGGCGACCACGGCGAAGCCGCGGCCGGCGTCGCCGGCGCGCGCCGCCTCGATGGTGGCGTTCAGCGCCAGCAGGTTGGTCTTGCTGGCGATGTCGTTGATCAGCTTGACGATGTCGCCGATGCGCAGGGCCTGGCTGGCGAGCGCCTCGATGGTGTGGCTGGTCTGGTCGGCGGCTTCGGCGGTGTTGCGGGCCCCCTCCACCGACTGGTTGATGCGCAGCGAAATCTCCGACGTGGTGGCCGACAGTTCCTCGGTGGCCGAGGCGATGCTGCCGACGTTCTCCATGGTGTGCGAGGTGGCGCTGGCGATTTCCACCGCGCCGCGCTCGGCCTCGGCGATGCGGCCGGCCATGGTGTGGGCGAAGTCGCCCATCTCGCCGGCCGCCATCAGCGCCTGTTCCACCAGCGAGGAGACGTTGGATTCGAAGTCCGAGGCCAACTGGGCGATCAGCTTCTTGCGGTTGGCCTCGGCCTCCACCTTCATGCGCTCCTGCTCCTCGTTCAGCATGGCCACCTTGGAGGTGCTGTCGCGGAACACCTCGACCGCGCGGGCGATGGTGCCGATCTCGTCGACGCGCTTCAGGCACGACAGGCGGATGTCGAGCCTGCCGTCGGAAATCATCTGCATGGCCGCGGAAATCTCGCGCGTGGGCGCGATGATGACGCGGCGGATCAGCAGGAACAGCGCCACCACCAGGGTGATGACGACGGCGAAGGAGATGGCGACCGACGCCTGCGTGTCCACGGCGATCTGGTCGACCACGACCTTGCGGCTCCAGGCGACGGCCAGGAAGCCGACTCGTTCGCGCTGGGCGCCGGTCGTGACGCTGCTCAACACCATCGTCTGCAAGGATGTCGCCTGGACGAGGCTGTCGTTGTCGGTGCGGTTGCGGTTCTCCTCGACGAAGCGGGCCAGCGGCTTCTCGTCGATGCCCGCGCGGGTGTGGCTGTCCAGCAGCTTGCCGGCCTTGTCGTACACCAGGATGGCGTCGAGCCCGGTGTTCGGATCCTGGATGATTTTGGCGTACGAGCCCTTGATCGCTTCGAGGCGCGCGTAGCGCACGGCGGCCGACATGTTGTCCGCCAGCAGTTCGGTGGCCTGGGTGAAACCGTGATCGAAGACCCGGAGCGCCAGATCGCGCGCCTTCATCGTCTGATACGTGATCAGGCTGCCGAGCCCGAGCGCGAGCAGCAGCACCACGGACAGGATGATCTTCTGGCTGATGCTGCGCATCACGGGCAGACCCCTTGGGGCCGTTCCCGCCAAACCGTCGATCGACATCAGAGCATTCCCCCGGACAGAACGTCACAACCCTTGCCGGAACCCAAGGCCGGCGGCCGGACGAGGATAGACAAACACGTTGGGCGACACCACCAGTCCAAGACAATGCGACGCGTCAGCGCATCAATAAGTTAGTCTTCTAATACATGAAAACGCTGCGCACGCCGGATTTGTCAGTGGCATCGCTGCGGATGGCGCACCGGCGGAAGAATATCGGGGTGCATGGAGGCCCGTTGGTCTTGCCATGCCCGGGGCGCCGCGCGTGGGCTCCTCGGGCCGCCGGCCCCGAACGGTTGATCGGGGGCCGGCGGCTCCTTGCGGCGGCGCTCAGTTCATGCCGTAGAGGGCGAGCAGCCTGTCGACGGTGCCGTCCTGCTCCAACACCTGCAGCGCACCCTGCCAGTCGGCCGGGTTCAGGGTCGAGGCCTTGTTGGCGGCCAGATAGGCGGCGGACCGCTCCTGCACCTCGCCGAAGACCAGGGCGCCCTGGCCGCCGACGGCCTTCCAGTCGGTCCTGGCGAAGGGGTTCGGCTGGTAGCCGGCGTCGATCTTGCTGTCCTTCAGGGCCTGCATCAGGTCACGCGAACTTGTGAACTCGACGATGTTGGTCAGGCCCTTCTCCTTCAGGAAGGTCAGCGACGCGCTGTTGGCGGTGGTGCCGACGGCCTTCAGGGCCTTCGCCTCGTCGATGGTGTTGACGGGCGTCCCGCCCGGGCGGCTGGCGAACGAGCGGTTCATATCGAAGATCTTGGTCAGCCACAGGTACTTGTCTTCCCGCGCCGCGTTGCGGGTCATCGGGAACGCCAAGCCGCCGGGTGTGGATTCCATGATCTTGACGGCGTCGCCCCAGGCCATGAACTCGACCTGCTTATCGATCTTCTGGAGCTTCATCATCTCGACCACGAGGTCGTAGACAAGCCCCTTCTTATCGGGCGACGTGTCGTCGGTCAGCGGTGCGAAATTGGCGGTGACGACGCGGGCCACCTGGGCCGAGGCGGTCCCGGCGCCCAGAAGCCCTGCGACCAGCGCGCCGGTGGCGGCGATGCGTGCGGCGGCGCCCATGGCGGATGCCATACGTCCCAGTTTCGAGATCTTGAACATGCTGCTCACCTTCCGTGGGATGGTTCCACTTAAAGCGGTACGACCTGTCGTTTGACGTCTAACCAATACGCAATACGCGCGAAAACCGCAACAGACATCGAAAAATTGCATTTTCAACTAAACTTTCAGACGGTACCGTCGCGTCAATAAGTCGCATACGTTTGCTGGCTGGCCAGATATACAGCCTTTGGGAGTGTCGCGACGCCGCGCCGGTCATCGCACCCTGTCTGGCCCTTACCCGGTTCGGCGGCGACCGGAACACGGCGCTGTGCCGCCGTCCTCTGGCTTCAATACTACAAAGGGGTTAATTCATTCTGTAGATGCCGGTGAGTATCGGGCTATGATGCAGATATCCAGGACTGCATACGCCGCTATGCGGGTCCGTTTTCGTGCCGGGAGCCGGCGGCGCAGACCGGCGGTGGTGAGATGAAGAAAGCTGACAACGAGATCGTTCTTCCCGATGCCGCGCACCCGCCGCCGCTCCAGCGCGCGGTCATCCGCCTGATCCAGGCGCTGCTGCTGGGGCTGACGGCGCTGGAATTCGTGGCGCTGCTGGCGCCAGCCTGGAAGGGGCCGCTGGGCGACGTGGCGGCGGTTCTGCTGGCCGTTTTCATCGTGCCGGCGTTCCTGCGGGCGCGGCGGACGACGCGCGTCCTGTTCGGCCTGCTGGCCACGGCGGTGGTTGCGGTGACGGTGAGCGTCGGCGATCCCCGACCGATCTGGCTGGGGCTGCACAACGCCATGTTGCTGGGGGCCTTCCTGTGCGTGCTGCAATTGCTGCGCACCATCGCGCACGCCGGCCCGGCCATCCGCGAGGTGCGCACCCGGCTGGGGCAATTGGACGCACGGCACGTGCCGGGTGGATTCGCGGTCGGCGCCTTCGGCCTGGGCAGCTTTCTGTCGTTCGGCGCGCACGCCGTGCTGGCGCCGCTGTTGATGCCGGAGGCCGGTGACGGGGCGCGCCGCGCCGCCGCGCTGGCGTCGATCCGCGGCATCAGCTTCGCCGCCTTCTGGTCGCCCTTCTTCGTCGGCGTCGCCTTCGTGACGCACCAGATGCACGACGTGCCGGCGGGTTCGGTGATCCTCGTGGGGCTTGGCTGCGCGGCGCTGGCGCTGCTCGGCGACGTGGCCAGCACCGGCACGGGGCCGCGCAACCTCGCCCGCATCGTCTACGGGCTGCTGCCGCTGGTGCCGATCTCGGCGGTGATCGCCGGGGTGTTCATCGCCATCATGGAGCTGACGGGCATCAGCGCCATCGGCGCCGTGGTGGTCGGCGTGCCGCTGCTGAGCGCGGTGATGCTGGTGGTGAGCGGGCGGGAGCAGGCGCCGCGCGTCCTGAAGACCAGTCTGGCCGGCATCGTCTACGGCAGCGACGAACTGTTGCTGGTGGCGGCGGCCAACGTTTTCGCGGCGGTGCTGACCGGGCTGCCGGGCTTCGCGCCGACGGTGGCGCCGCTGCTGGCCGGGCTGCCGCCGTTCCCGCTGCTGCTGGCGGTGCTGCTGCTGATGCTGCTGGCCGGCGCCTTGGGCTTCCACCCGGCGATCTCGGCCGCCGTTCTGCTGGGCGTCTTCGCCATCCTGCCGGACGCGGTGGACCGGCTGGCGCTGGCGGTGGCGCTGATCATCGGCTGGAGCCTGGCGGTGACCATCTCGCCGGTCGGCGTGACGGTGATGGTGGCCGGACAGATGTTCCGCGTGCCCTATCCCCGGCTGATCGTCAGCCGCAACCTGGCCGGCGCGCTGGTGATCTGCGTGGCCGCCGCCGGAGGGCTGTCGCTGTTGGACCTGATGGCGCGCGGGGGATAAGGGGGGCGCGGCGCCGTTGCCGTTGGGTTTTCGCTGCGCTCAACCCAACCTACCGGTCCGTCGTAGGTTGGGTTGAGCGCAGCGAAAACCCAACGGTCCGAACGCACGAAGAAAGCCGCCGGCCTCTTGCGGGACCGGCGGCTTTTCGTGCGGAGCGGGTGCCGTCAGGCGGCGGCCTCGGCGCGCTCGCCGGCCAGCAGGCCGGCCAGGGCGGCGCCGACCTCGGCCGGGCCGCAGACGGTGGTGTCGACCACCGCCGTGCGCTCCGGCGCGTGGGCGAGCAGGGCGGCCACCGTGCGGTCGGGGTCGTAGTTGCGGCGCTCGGCGGCAATGATCGCGAACTTGCCGCGCACGTCGTCCGCCGTCAGGACCCCGGCCGCCACGTCGGCGCGCAGCCGCTCGATGTCGGACGGCGCGAGGATCTCCTCCGCACCTGGCAGATCGAGGTCGCCGGTCGACGCGGCACCCGTGGTGGTGGCGCGGTCGAAGGCGTCGCCGCGCCGCAGCAGGCGGTTGAGGCGCACGGCGTCCGGCGCGGTCAGCACCAGGAAGCGGGCGTTCGGCAGGGCCGCCGCGGCGTGCGTCACCTCCACCTCGCCGCGCAGCCCGTCGAACACCAGCGGCAGGGCGCGGCGATGGGCGTCGGCGGCCATGCCGGCCAGCACCGCCGCCATGCCGCCCGGGCAGTCGCGGGTGAAGCGCTGGGTGATCTCGAACCGGCGCACGCGGTCGAGCACGGCGCCGCCGTCGTAGAGCGGGATGATAACGCGATCGGTGACGACTCGGCGGTCGGGCAGCAGGTTGTAGGCCACCCGGCGCTGGTCCAGCGCGGCCAGCGCGGTGGATTTGCCGGCCCCGGTCACGCCGACCAGGACCAGCAGTTCCGTCTCCGCCAGCGGCCGCCAGCCGGCCGGCAGCGGCCGGCCGAAGCCGAGGCCGGGCGCGATGGTGGTGAAGGGGGCGGTGTCCGGCGCCTGGACGTCGTTGCTCGTCACGGCGTTCATGCGGCGGCCCTCAGGCTGGTGGCGGCGGCGGCGATCAGGGCGTCGACGTCGCTGTTGGCGATGCGCCGGCGCGACGCGATGTCCTTGAGGTCGGCGGTGATCGCCTTCAGCGCGTCCGCGTCGAGGTCGTAGCCGAGCTGGTCGGCGCGCGCCCGCACCGCGTTCCAGCCGACGAGCTGGTGGGCGATCATCACGTTGCGCTCGCGTCCGAAATCGGCCGGATCGAGGATCTCGTAGGTCTTCGGGTTGGCGAGGATGGCCTTGCTGTGGACGCCCGCCTTGTGGGTGAAGGCGCTGGAGCCGACGATGCACTGGCCGAAGGGGATCTCCACGCCGACCTTGCCGGCGACCAGCTCGACCAGCGGCAGCAGGGCCGGCAGGTCGAAGCGCGAGCGCGCCACGTCGGCGTCCTGCGCGTAGATGGCGGCGACCAGATCCTCCAGCCGGGTGATGCCGTTGCGCTCGCCCAGGCCCAGCACGCAGGTGTCGATGTGCGTGGCGCCACCCAGCACCGCCATCCAGGCGTTCGCCGTGGCGCAGCCGGTGTCGTTGTGGCCGTGGAACTCGATGTCGATGTCCGGGCCCAGCAACTGGCGCACCGTGCGCACCGTCTCCATCACCTGCAGCGGGCTGGCGGCGCCGACCGTGTCGGCGATGCCGAAGCGCGAGAACAGGCCGGTCTTGGCCAGCGGCATGTAAATGCTGAGCAGGTCGCTGAGCGAGCTGCGGAAGGCGTCTTCGCAGGAGAAGCGGACGATGGCGTCCGGCACCTCGACCTTGATTGTGGCGGCCACCTCGGTGGCGCGCTCGACGATCTCCTGCACGCCGCGGCCGTGGCTGGAGGCCCGCAGGATGGGGGAGGCGGCCATGAACAGGTTGAAGCAGGTGATGCCCGACTCGATGGCAAGGCGCACATCGTCCATATGGCAGCGCAGGTGCGCGGCGACGCGGGCGCGCAGGCCCATGCCGGCCAGCACTTCGCAGGCCTGGCGGGCGGCGTCGCTGACCGCGGGGGACGTCACTTCGATGAAATCCACACCGAAGTCGTCCAGCGCCTTGGCGATCTCGATCTTGTCGCCAAGGTCGAAATGGCTGAGTTCGAACTGCTCACCCTCGCGCAGCGTGCTATCAATAATGGAGCAATGTTGCAAAGACATGCGCCCTGTATCCTTTCTCGGCTAGAAGGAGAAAACAGCTTCCTCGTTCTGGCAGAGCAACGCCTGCCAGGTGCATCCATTCACAAGCAGGGCAGTAGCCGCCGTCTCCGCAAAAGATTGCGGATGCAGCGGTAACGCCCAAAAACCAAGCCGGCAGGCCGGTGCCACAGATGGGCCCGGCAATTCGACTCGGATTTGCATATTTTTTTATGGTTGCGTCCGTCGACCGATCGTATCGCCTGTCCGGCCATCACGTCGTCGTCGTGTGTTCATTATTTATGTCAGAACTAGAACAATTGCAACGGATTTGAATACGCATACATGCACATGGGGTCTGCGGGTCGCGCGGGGCTGGGTCGCGCAACATCCAATCCGTAACAATCCGTTAATTCGCAATTATCGATAAACCGCTGGAAAAGCAAACGGCGCCGGGAGGTCCGGCGCCGCTCTCGTAACGGGTGTCATAACGGGGTATGTGGCTCGAGTCGCGCGTCCACCCAACACCCGATTCGCGGATCGCGCGAATCAGGAAATCGCAGGCCCGTACAAGGGCTTACCGGCCACCGGCAGGGTCGCGCGAAGGATGGTCCCGCTCTCCGATTCGGTGATGTAGAGGCTGCGGTTGCCCGGCCCGCCGAACGCGATGTTGGTGGTGAACAGCCCCTCGCGGGAAACAATGCGATATTTCGGCGCACCCAGGATGTCGAAGCCCCAGACGCTGCCGTTGCCGGCGTGCGCCACCCACAGGCCGCCGTCGGCGTCGAGCGCCAGCCCGTCCGGCCCGGACAACCCGCCGGAGATCTGGATGAACAGCCCGACCTTCGACGTGGTGCCGTCGGCCGCCAACGGCACGCGCCAAATGGCGTTGGCGCGGGTGACGGCGACGTAGATCGCCGTCTCGGCCTTGTTGGGCACCAGCCCGTTGGGGCTGGGCAGCGTGTCGAACAGGCAGGACAGCCGGCCGTCGGTGGACAGGCGATAGAGCCGGCCGGTCGGGTCGTGCAGACCGGTCTGGCCCTGGTCGGTGAAATAGAGGTCGCCGTCGGCGGCGAACACCAGGTCGTTGACGCCCTTGAAGCACTCTCCATTGGTGCGCTCCATGACCGGCGTGATCGCGCCGGTGCGGGTGTCGAGCGACAGGATGCCCTTCTTGTAGTCGGCGATGAACAGCCGGCCGTCCTTGTGGAAGGCGAGGCCGTTCGGCTCCCCGTCGTACTCGGCGATCAGGGTGAAGGCGCCGTCGGGGGACACGCGGAAGATGCGACCGAACGGGATATCGGTCACGTAGAGGTTGCCTTCGGCGTCGAAGGCCGGCCCTTCCAGGAAGGAGTGCAACTCCTGCCCGCGCTTGTTGGCGTCGGACCAGGCGCTGCGGCGCCCCTGCTTGCGGAAGCTGTCGGGCAGTCGGGCGAAAACCTCGGCCTCGATGATTTCGGGCGGCGCGTAGAGACTCAAGGCGTGACCTCCACAGGATGGTGGCGGGTGAGAAGGAGGCGGCGCCCCAGGATGGCGGCGCCGGCGGCGAAGCCGATGGTGGTGGTCACGGCGCCCGGCACGTAGATCATCGCGGCGGCCACGGCCAGCGCCAGCCGCTCCGCCACCGACAGGCGCGCGCGGAAGTGGCCGACCTGCACGGCCGCAAGCATCACCACCGCCAGCACCAGCGCGGCCAGCGCCGCAACCAGCGCCGGCAGGTGGCCCGCCGACAGATCCTGCAGCATCAGCTCGGGCTGGTAGACCCACAGGAAGGGGAACAGGAAGGCGACGATGCACAGGCGCATGCTGTGCATGGTGATCTTGACGACCGGTTCCTGCGCGATGGCGGCGGCGGCGAAGGCGGCCAGCGCCACCGGCGGCGTGATCGCCGACATCACGGCGTAGTAGAAGACGAACATGTGCGTCGTCAGCACCGGCAGGCCCAGTTGCGTCAGCGCCGGCCCCGCGGTGAACACCACCAGCAGGTAGGACGCCGCCGTCGGCAACCCCATGCCCAGCAGCACCGAGCAGCCGGCTGCCGCCAGCAGCGCCAGGAACAGATGCGCGTTCCCCAGCGCCACGATCGCCTGGCTGATCTTGATGCCGAGGCCGGTGGCGGAGACGGCGCCGATGATGATGCCGATGGCCGCGCAGGCCACCGCAACGTTCAGCCCCTCCAACCCGCCGTCCACCAGCATGCGGCCGAGGTCGCGCAGGCTGGGGCGGGTCCCCTTGAACGGCAGCGACAGGGCCAGCAGCGTGGCGATGGCGCCCAGTCCGCACAGGTCCACGGAATAGCCGCTGAACAGCATGCCCAGCAGCACCGCGAAGGAGGACAGGACGATCAGCATCT
The DNA here is from genome assembly GCA_035629155.1 of Azospirillum sp. GTDB lineage: Bacteria > Pseudomonadota > Alphaproteobacteria > Azospirillales > Azospirillaceae > Azospirillum. The sequence goes on from DASPIO010000152.1 coordinate 16,330, forward strand.
GTTGAAGGCGCAGGCGGGTCCAGGTGCCGTCCAGCCCGTCCGGCGGGCGGATGCCCAGCTTGGCCGCTTCCAGCGCCGTCACGCACGACAGCGACAGGATGAACAGGAACGCCGGCACCACCGCCGCGAGCATGATGTTGGCGTAGGGGATGCCGGTGATTTCCGCCATGATGAAGGCGCCGACCCCCATCACCGGCGGCATGATCTGCCCGACCACCGACGACGACGCCTCCACCGCGCCCGCGTAGGCTTTGGAGAATCCGGCGCGGTGCATCATGGAGATGGTGATGGCGCCGTTCGCCACCACGTTGGCCGGGGCCGAACCGTTGATCGAGCCGAACAGCGCCGAGGCGAAGATCGCGCACTGCGCCGAGCCGGAGCGGCGGCCCATGGCCAGCGCCCCGGCGATCCAGTCGAAGAAGGCGCCGGCGCCGCTCAGCCGCAGCACCGCGCCGAAGATCACGTAGACGTAGACGATCTCGACCACCGAACCGAGCGCCACGCCGAAGATGCCGTTGGCGCTGTAGGCCAGCTCGAACACCTCCGCCGCCCCGAATCCGCGGTGGCCGACCCAGCCCGGCAACAGGTGCCCGAACACCAGATAGGCCACGCCGGCCAGCACCACGCCCAACAGCAGCCAGCCCTCGGCCCGCCGCGCCCCTTCCAGCACCACCAGCGTGCCGACCACGTAGGCCGTCATGTCCCACCCGTTCGGCAGCCCCTCGCGGAAGGCGGCGATCTCCTCGTAGTTGGCGAGCATGTAGACGCCGGCGAACACCCCGCCGCCGGCCAGCACCGCGGACAGCAGCGCGTCCAGCGCCGGCCGCGCCCGCAACGGCCCCGGCCGCAGGGCGAAGGTGGCGCCCAGCGCCAGCGTCAGCACCACCTCGTACTGCACCCAGGCGGTCAGCCGGCCGTACAGGGCCGAGCCGACGATGAACACGGCCAGGACGGCGCACAGGGCCAGCCCGAGGTGGCGGCGCGCGCTTTCGATCGAAACGCCGGTGCCGGAGGCGCTGGCGGACAGGCTGGTCATGCTGGCTCCGTTCGCAGGGTCCGGCCGTTGGGTTTTCGCTGCGCTCAACCCAACCTACGGGGGCATCGCAGGTTGGGTTGAGGCCAAGGCCGAAAACCAACGGCTTTTAGAGCGCGCCCAGCTCGGTCAGGCAGCGGCGCGCACCGGGGTGGAGTTCGGCCGACAGGCCCTGGGCGGCGGTGGAGAGGTCGACCAGCGCCAGCGCGGCGGAACTGGCGCGCACCTTGTCCGCGTTGGTCCAGAAGGTGCGGCAGATGGTGTAGGCGGTCTGCTCCGGCATGTCGGCGCGGGCCATCACCATGAAGGGGAAGGTCCAGAAGCGGACGTCGCCGTCGCTGTCGACGCGGCCGCCGTAGACTTCCTTGATCCGTTCGGCCGGGATGGTGCGGTAGAGATAGTGGGCGCCGTTGGTGATGGCGGCCTGGAGGGCCGGCAGGCTGTCCGGATCGGGCGAGACGAAGCGCAGGCGCGTGCTGCGCGACGCCTGATCGATGCCGGCCTGCGGGATGCCGCCCCACACCAGCGTGGCGTCGATCTGGCCGTTGCCCAGCCGCTCCAGCGAGGGGCCGTAGTCAAGGTATTCGGCGTGCACGCCGCCGCGCCCCACCTCGGCGCCGTGCACTTTGAACAGCAGGGTGGAGACGCGCCCGGCGTTGCCGCCCGGCCGGCCGATGGAGACGCGCTTTCCCTGCAGGTCGGCCAGCGTGCGGATCGGGCTGTCGGCGCGCACCACGTACTGGCCCATGCCGGTGTCGATGGCGAACAGCACGCGCAGGCCCTTGTAGGAATCGACCAGCCCCGGCGGGTCGTCCTTGAAGCTGCCCTCACGGTTGATGGCGTCGAGGAAATGCGGGGCGCCGACCAGCGACAGGTCGGCGCGCCCCTGCGACAGGTTGCGCAGCCCCTTCACCGTGCCGGTGGCGACCGGCGTGATGCGCAAGCCGGTGTCCTTCTGGGCCAGCACGTCGGACCACGCCATGGCAAGCTGGAAGTCGTCGCTGGTCAGCGACACCGTCGCCATGACGAGTTCGGTGGCGGCGGCCGTGGCCGGCCGCAGGAGGGTCGTGGCCAGCACGGCCGCGAGAGCGGCGACGCGGAAAAGGGATCGGGACACGGAATGCACTCCTGTTACGAGCGTGGGCCGTCGTTGTCGAGGGGCGGGCCGATCACGCCTTCGGCGGCCAGCCGCTCGATCTCTTCGTCGCCGGACCCCAGTTCGGCGAGGATATCACGCGTGTGCTCACCCGGACGCGGCACGTCGCGGTACACGCCCGGGCGCCGCCCGCCGATCTCCACGGGCAGGGCGGGCAGCCGCGTGCGCGCGCCGTTCGGCAGCGTCAGGTCCACCAGGCCGCCGGACGCGTTCAGGTGCGGGTCGTCGAACAGATCCTCCGGCCGGGCGATGGGGGCGTAGGGCAGGCCCAGGCGCTCGAACACCTCCATCAGCTCCGCCTTGGGGCGCGCCGCGCACAGCGATGCCACGGCCGGCAGCAGGCGGTCGCGCGCGGCGACGCGCTGCGTGTTGGAGGCGAGGCCGGGGTCGGCCAGCAGGTCGGTCAGGCCGAAATGCGTGCAGAAGGCGCGCCACTGCGTGTCGGTCACCACGCCCAGGAACAGCGGCTCCCCCTCGGCCGTCGTGAACACGTCGTAGATGGCCCAGGCCGCCAGCCGCGCGGGCATCGGCGCCGGCGGCTTGCCGCTGACCGCGTACTGCGCCATGTGCTGGCCCATGAGGAAGACGTTGTTCTCGAACAGGCCGGCGCGCACGAGCTGGCCCTTGCCGTCGCGGTCGCGCTGGCGGAGTGCCGCCAGGACGGCGATGGCGGCGAACATGCCGCCCATGACGTCGTTCACCGAGGCCCCGGCGCGCAGCGGCCGGCCCGGCGGGCCGGTCATGTAGGCCAGCCCGCCCATCATCTGCACCACCTCGTCAAGCGCCGTGCGGTTCTCGTACGGGCCGGGCAGGAACCCCTTCATGGAGCAGTAGACGAGGCGCGGGTTGGCCGCCGCCAGATCCTCGTAGCCCAGGCCCATGCGCTCGACCGAACCGGGGCGCAGGTTCTCGATCAGCACGTCGGAGCGCGCGGCGAGGCGGTGGACCACCGCCGTCCCCTCCGGCTTGGTGAGGTCGACGGCGATGGAGCGCTTGTTGCGGTTGTAGGTGACGAAGAAGCCGGCGCCCGAGCCGGTGAGGCGGCGCGTCTTGTCGCCGTTGGGAAGCGGTTCGACCTTGATCACGTCGGCGCCCAGGTCGGCGAGGACGAGGCCGCAGGACGGCCCCATCACCATGTGGTCGAGTTCGATGACCCGGATGCCGGCGAGCGGCGTGGCCGCGCTCTCCGAGGGGGGCGCGGTGTTGGAGGCGGTGGCGTGCATGGACTGGATTCCGGGTCGGTTCAGGTGGCGCCGGTGGCGGGGCGGAACCCTTTCGGCACGCCGGCGCGGTGCAGATGGCCGACGAAGCGTTCGCCGGGCAAGGCGGCCTCGACGAGGTGGCGGGCCTCCAGCAGGCGGTCCAGGTCGATGCCGGTGCGCAGGCCCATCGCCTCGAGCATGTAGACGAGATCCTCGGTGACGATGTTGCCCAAGGCGCCCGGCGCGAAGGGGCAGCCGCCCAGGCCGCCCAGCGCCGCGTCGAAGGAGCGGATGCCCGCCTCCAGCCCGGCCAGCACGTTGGCGAGGCCGAGGCCGCGCGTGTCGTGCAGGTGCAGCGCGGTCAGCCGGTCGCCCACCTCCGCCCGCACGGCCTGGACGACGCGGCGGACCTGCACGGGATGGGCGGCGCCGGTGGTGTCGGCGAGGCTGATGTCGTCGGCCCCGGCCTCGGCCAGCGCGGCGGCGAGGCGGCACACCTCGCCCTCGTCCACGTTGCCCTCATAGACGCAGCCGAACACGGTGGACAGGCCGGCCGACAGGAAGGGGCGGCGCGCCGGGTCCAGGGTACGGCAGAAGGCCACGATGCGGGCGAACTCCGCCAGTTGGTCGTCGGGCGTGCGCCGCACGTTGGCCAGGCTGTGGCTGCGGCTGGCGGACAGGGTGAAGGTGATCTTGTGCACCCCGGCCGCGACCGCGTTCTCCGCCCCCTTCAGGTTGGGGACCAGCGCCGCAACCGTCAGGCCGGGGATGGCCAGGGCGTGCGCCACCACGGCGGCGGCGTCCGTGAACTGCGGCACCACGGTCGCGGGGACGAAGGAGCACACCTCGATCTCGCGCACGCCGGCCGCGGCTTCCGCCGTGATCCACGCGGTCTTGGTGGCGGTCGGCACAAAGCCCTTCAGGCTCTGCAGACCATCACGCGGGCCGACTTCACTGATCTCAACGTCACTGTTCCCAACGCCGGCGGACGTCATCGCGCATGTCTCAGCAAGATTGCATACCCGAGTATTACAGTTGCCAGATTCGGATTGACCGATGGTGGCAGGCCCATCGTGGCGTGTCAACGCGCACAATTTCTCAGCTTTTGAGGATTATTTAAGGGTTTGCTGTAACTGTAGGCGCACACTGGGCGGTTTTCTACGCGCATGCGAATGAAGGCGAATTTGCCGCAGGGGCGGCGGGCCGCCGCCGTCACCCCGTCGCCGTTATCCCAGCGCCAGGATCGCCTGTTCCAGGGTGCGCAGGTCGGGGATGGTCGGCACGCCGGGCGGGAAGGGGCTGCGCCGGCCGGGCCGCCGCCAACCTGGGCTGGATCCCCGGTGTCGCCGTGTGGGACCCGTCGTTCGTGGTGCTGGCGATGATAGCGTCGGTGGAGGCCATCTTCCTGTCCACGTTCGTGCTGATCAGCCAGAACCGCATGGCGGCGGCGGCGGACAAGCGCGCCGACCTGGACCTGCAGATCAGCCTGCTGGCCGAGCACGAGGTGACCAGGCTCGCCGCCCTGGTGGGCGCCATCGCCGATCATCTGGGCGTGCGGACGGACGTCGACGCCGAACTGGACGAGATCACCCAGGACGTCGCTCCGGACGCGGTGCTGGACGAGATCGAGGCCAAGAAGCCGTGATCCACGGCTTCCGATGGGTGCTATTCCCGCAATGCGGCTATGTACCGTCTGGAAACTCTCCTTGAGGCTGGGTTTCCCGGCCCTGCCGCGCGTCGACGTCGAGCTTTGGCCCTGGCGGCGTGGCCCGTGCCGTCCAAGCGTCGCGCGTGCGGAAAAGCAGGTATTTCCTGGATCGGGAAGGGAATTCTGCAGGCAGGGCGCCATCCGGAAGAGGCATGCGTGGAGCGATCGAAGATCTCCATAGTGGTATTCGTCACTCCTCTTTCGATATTTAAGTTGCTGAATGGCCACACGTTAAGGAAAACGGATATTAAGAAGAATGGATTCGAGGTGTGCCGGTTTATTGTTGGCGAATAGACTTCTCTGATGAAGGGGCGGCAAGCGACCGGCAAAAAAAGAATGAAGTGCAGAAATAAAATAACGCACTATGAGAGGAAGATAGATGCAATGCACGCGTTCCGTGAACGGTGACAAGGGATTCAATCCCATCACTATCGCAGAAGGAGAGATCAGAAAAGGGGGAATTAGCCACAGTTACGAGGCGGTTCGGGATGGGCATGATCTGAGATGGCGGAATGGCAAGAAGAAAAAGGCGGACGAGACGATCCTCCTGCTCGACGACAGGGTGTTTACTCGTGAGTGTCTATCGCTAGGGTTGTCGTCGGGGGATGCGGGATTCGCCGTCATCGAGACGTCTTCCGTCGAGGGCGCGCGGGCGACGCTTCGCTCGGAAGCACCGGTGAGCGTGGTCGTGTTCAACATCGGCGGGAGGGATGTCGCCGACGACCGCGTCGTGTCGGTGATCCGGGACCTGAAGGAAAGCGCCGGTGGCCGCAACCTCGTGGTTATTTCCGAGGTCGAGGAAGCCGGTTCCATCCTCAAGAGTCTGGCGCTGGGCGTGCACGGCTACGTCACCACGCGAACGCCGCTCAGCGTGGCGGTCCAGGCCATCCGGCTGGTCGCGGCCGGCGGGACCTTCATCCCGACGGCTCCGTTGGCGGAACTGACGCACTGGCCGGCGGTGGGCGGCGACCTGCCCGCACCGGCCCTGGCCACGCCGCACACCGACGCCGAGACCGTCGGGCACCTGACACCCCGGCAGCACGCCGTCCTGAAATGCCTTCGCGAGGGGAAATCGAACAAGATCATCGCCTATGAACTGGGCATGTGCGAGAGCACGGTGAAGGTGCACGTCCGCAACGTCCTGAGGAAGCTGGGCGCGTCGAACCGCACGCAGGCCGCCTATCTGGCCTACGAGCAGGAACGCCTGATCATCGGATGACGGCCGCGCGGGGGAGCGCCGGTTCGTCGGGGCACGCCGCCGGCTGCAACGCATATCCGCGGGCGAATTCCCGCAGCGTGCAGCCGGCGTAGTGCGGGGCGATGGCGTCGAACAGCGCTTCGAGGTCGCGGTAGAGGCGCTCGATGTCCTCGGCCGTGCGGAACGTCGGGCTGCCGCCGGGCATGAGTTCCGAGGAATGCAGCGCGAACTGGGCGTACGGCGCATCCGACCGCCAGAGCCGTGCGGCGAGGCCGATCATCGCCGCACGGTTGCGGCCGTTCGGCCGCAGCCAGTCGATGGCGGCGAACCGGCCGGCGGCGCGGTAGGCCGACGGCGCGCGGAACAGCCGGCCCAGCGGCCCGTGCACGGGATCGAAGCGCCGCGGCCGGATGGACATGGGGAGTTCCAGCAGCCCGCTGGTGCCGGGGCGGCCGATGTCGTCAAGGTCCATGCAGTAGGGGTGCGTCGGGAACGCCCGGTAGTCCACCCCGCCACGCGTGGCGCCGCGCATCCGCGTCCAGTCGACGTAGGGCGTGACCGAGCAGTCGACCGTATAGCCGTGCTCCACCAGCATCCGGGCGTAACGCGCGTCGAGCGCCCAGCGCCCGGCCCGGTGGCTGGTCATCCTGGTTGAGAAGGTGTCCTCCAGCCACGCGGTCAGGTACTGGATCTTCGCGCGCATGACGTGGTCGGGGTATTCGATCAGGTACGGGGTCAGCGCGTGGTCGTTCGCCGTCAGCGGGTGGTCGGGCGGCGAATGCCAGGCGTGCAGGTGCATGCCCACCTCCGCCGCGCCGCGTTTCAGGGCATCGGCCGCGAACTCGACGAAGACGCCGTTGCTGGCCATCTCGAAGGTCGTCAGGTAGGTCGGCCTGAAGCCGTAGCGCTCGCACAACTCCTGGAAACGGGGGATGAACGCCGCGTTGCGGCAGGTGATCCGCCGGGGTGCCGACCATTGGTCGTCCCCCTCCGTGTCGATGGTGATCAGCAGGGGCTTGCGCGCCGCGGCTGGTGTGTCCCGCGCCATCAGACTCTCCTGGCCCGGCGTCAGGCTTGGGCGGACCGCGTCAGCAGCGCCAGGGTCGTCGTGTGGCTGTCGTGTTCGGCGCAATGCCAGGGCAGGTCACCAAGCGGTTGCACGGTGAAGCCGCCCGCCTCCGTCATCAGACGGCGGAGCGCCAGCGCCGGCCCCGGGCACAGCGAGCCCCGGCGGCGCAGCGCCGCGAAATCCGTGTGATAGTCGTGCAGCAGCACGTAGCCGCCCGGCCGCAGCAGATCCAATGCCATCGGCACCTCCCGATACACGACCGCCGCGCTGTGGCTGCCGTCGAGGAAGATCAGGTCGAAGCGCCGGTCGGTGCGGGCCATGAAGTCCAGAGACGGGGAGGTCACGAACTCCACCCGGTCGGCGCAGCCGATGCTGGCCAGCAGGTCGCGGGGGGACGCGGCGCTGCCGTACGCCGTCCACGGGCGGGTCACGGGGTCGTTGACGTCGCGGATGTCGACGGTGGTGACACTGAAGGACGGCAGGCGCCCGGCCGCCACCAGATCGTCGAGCGCGGCCGCGATCAGCAGGGTCGAGGCGCCGAGGTGCGTGCCGACCTCCAGCACCGAGGCCGGGGCGAGCCGGTGCGCCAGGAAGTACAGCGCGCGGCGGTCGATGTCGCTCATGCTGCCGGCGTGGATGGGGAAGCTGGGCAGCGCGTCGACGTGGCGGCCGTGATTGTGCCAGCGCGCGGCGATGGCCGGGTCGGTGAACAGGTCGCCCAGGCCCACCGGCCCGGCCGGGCCCAGCCGGCCCGGGTCGCAGGCCGTGCGCGGCAGGCGGTTAAGGCGCAGGCTTTCGAACTGGATCTGCAGTTCCGATCGCAGCGGTGCGGGCAGGGAATTGCGGATCTTCAGCGCCAACTGCTTCATCTCGCCTCCCACGGGGTGTGTGGTCGAAGAACAGGCGGTTCGGGATCGTGGAAGGTCGCACCTCGCCCCGAAAGCTGGCAACGCATCAAAAATGCCTAGCCTCGGCCTACCCCCATACCTATCGCGACGTAGTTGCCTTTCGCTGCATCAGCAAATGGTGGCGCTCCCGTTTCTTTCTGTGGCATCGAATTTTATTATCGGTGCAGGCTGAGACCTGAAAGCATCATGGATGGATGCTCAATAAATTGGCAAATTTCACTTTAAAAAGTGACCATTTCTTGTGACGGTTGCTTGGGAGGCGGTCATGGTCGATCGAGTGCATCCCGTCGACATTGCCGGATGCTACGTTCACCCCTGCACGCAGGACGAGTTGCTGGCGGTGATCGCGCAGTCGGTGGAGGAACGGCGAACGCTGATCCTGTCGAGCCTGAACCTGCACGCCCTTTACGTGCGCGACCGAAAACCGGCGTTCCGCGACCTGCAGGCGGACCCGCGGACCATGGTGCGGATCGACGGCATGTCGGTCGTGCTGCTCGCCCGCACGCTGGGCCACAAGCTGGGCTTCGCCCACCGCACGGCGTGGATCGACTGGTTCCCGGACCTGATGGACCTCGTGGAGGCGAAGGGCTGGCGGCTGTTCTACCTGGGCGCCAGCCAGGAGGTGCAGGAGCGCGGGCTGGCCTACATCCGGCGGCGCTGTCCGGGCATCGTGGTGGACGGCCACCACGGCTATTTCGACATGCGCCCCGACGGGCCGGAGAACCGGGCGGTGCTGGCCCGCATCGACGCCTTCCAGCCGCAGATCCTGCTGGTCGGCATGGGCATGGGGCGGCAGGAGCAGTGGATCCGCGACAACATCGACCGGCTGCCGGCGCACTGCGTCGCCACCTGCGGGGCCTGCCTGGAATACTTCGCCGGCGTCGTTCCGACGCCGCCGCGCGCGCTGGGGCGGTTCGGGCTGGAATGGGCGTACCGCTTCGCCAGCAACCCCCGCCGCTTCTGGCGCCGCTATCTGGTCGAGCCGTGGACGGTGGCGGCGATCGTGGCGCGCCACGCGCTGGAAAACCGGCGCCGCTCGCCGGACGGCCGCTGAGCCCGACCTGAGCCCGACCTGAGCCCGACGTCCGTCAATCCCCCCATTCGATCCGGCCGGCCGGCGGCGATGCCTGGATGGCGCCGCCGGCCTCCTCGCGGGCCCGCAGGATCAGCCACACGGCCAGCACGCAGACGGCGGAGAACACCGCGCCCACCAGCGCGAAGGCGGCGACGGCGATCTCCGGCGCCTGCGCCGGGCTGGCGAGGCGGGCGGCGAGCGGGATGACCAGCAGCCGGGGCACCATCGCGACGCTCTCGCCGATCAGCAAAAGCCTTTGCAGGTGCAGGATCGGGATCACCGCCAGGCTGGGGAACGAGGCGAAGCGGGCGAACCACCACAGCGCGATCCACTGTGCGTAGGTGCCGGCCGGCCGCCACGCCGCGCCGAAGGCGATCTCGAACAGCGGCGGCGCGACCGCGAACAGCACCAGCGCCGGACCGGCCGCCAGCAGCGCCATCCAGCCGGTGGCCCGCAGGAACAGGCCGAGGATCGGCTTGCCCTCGTGGTGCACCTCGACCAGATGACGGTGGAGGACGCGGTTGGTGGTGCCGCCCAACAGCGTCAGCGGCATTTCCAGAAGCCGGTAGGCGAACCAGTAGAGGCCGGCCACCGCCGGTCCGAACCACGTCGCCAGGAACAGCGAGGGTATGGTGACGATGCTGGAGCTGAGCAGCCCGGCCGGCAGGCTGTAGAGCGGGAAGCGCCGGTGCGCGCGCGCCATCCGCGCCATCCGGCGCAGGCTTACCATGTTGCGGAACAGGCCCAGGTGGTTGCGCAGTGTGTAGCCGGCGAGCAGCGCCAGGGCCGCCGTCTGCCCCAGCAGAACCCCGCCCAGCAGCCCCGCCGCCCCGAGCCCGGCGAAGCCGGCGGCGAGTTGCACGCCGGCCACGCCGGCCGAGCGGCAGATCATGCCGGCGGACAGCAGCGGGAAGCGCTTGTGCCTTGTCGCCCAGCAAAGCTGCGTGGCGTAGAGCCCGAAGATGAGGACGGCCGGCGGCAGCCACATCAGCAGCTCGTCCGGGTGCCCGGCGCCGAACAGGCGCAGCATGTCCTCGCCGAAGCCGGCGACGGCCATGGTGGCCGCCACCGTCGTGCCGAGCACCAGGGCGATGGCCAGCGCCAGCAGGTTGGCCGCCTCCTCCTCCGTCTTCACCAGGATGGCGGCACCCTCGTAGTGCCAGCCGCCGACCATGCCGGACAGCATCGTCACCACGCCGAACACGGCCAGCGCCCCGAACGCCTCCGGCGGGTAGAGGCGCAGCAGGACGGGATAGGCGAGCACGGTGACGACCTGCGCCATGGCGGTGCCCGAGGCGAGCACCGCGACGTTGCGGACGAACGTCGTGCTGCGCAGCCGGCTGAAGGCGAAGGCCATGGGCACTCCCGTCCTACGGTGGGGCGCGCCGCACCATCCGGCGGACGCGCCGGGCGTGCGGGACCAGGGCCAACAGCGCCGCCGCCGGGCCGCCGCGCACCGCCACCAGATGGCGGGCGATGGGCAGCGGGTCGGAGCGCATGGCGCGGAACAGGGTGGAGGTCGGCGCCGAGCAGGTGTCCTGCCACGCCAGGCCGTCCGCCGTCCGCGCATCCGCCGCGTGCAGGCGGCGGATCGCCTCCTCCTCCAACAGGAAGCCGGGGGAGGAGCGGGCGTAGGGCTCGCGCTCGTCGTAGCCGATCTTGAAGACGAAGCTGCCGGGCGGGGCGAGGAAGGCGCTGCGCGCGGCGACCAGCCGCCCGCCCACCCGAAGCCCGAGGAGGGAGAGCCGGCCGCGCGCGTGCGCCGCGTGCAGCACCGCGCGGATCACCTCGCGATGACCGAGCGACGCGATGGCGGTGCCGTCCGTGCCCTTCCAGCCGCTCGCCTCCAGGTCGAAGAGGCCGTCGATGGCGGCGTCCACGTCGCCGTCGCCGCCGCCGTCGTCGCCGATGTCCGTGAACTCCACCGGGCCGAGCTTGTCGAGGTGGCGCCGTTTCCGCCGCAACGTCTGCCGGCGCTCACCGGACAGCGCGGTCTTGAGGTAGGCGTCGGCGTCGGCCTGCCGGCGGTAGAGATGGGAGTCCTGCGTCAGGCGGACGTGGCGCAGCGTCTGGCCGGCGGCCAGCCGGCACTCCAGCGCGCGGGCGAACGTGGTGTCGCCGGTCAGCCGGGGCAGGTCGAGCAGGCCGGGGCTGTCGGGGGCGTGCTCCAGCCAGTCCAGCAGGGCGGCGCAGCAGGCGTCCGCCGCACCGGTCCGCACCAGCGGGTTGCAGCGCGGCACGTAGAGGAACGGGTCGCGCCACAGCCGCAGGCACGGCAGCGGGGCGAAGCGGTGCAGGTGCCTCCGCTCGAACGGGAAGAAGCCGATCAGGCGCGGCGCCCCATCCGCGTCCGGCGCGGACATCAGCAGGAACACCAGATCCTGATCGGCGCCGAAGGCGCGGAGCAGGGGCAGGGCGAACCACGGCTCGTAATAGACGTTCGCATCCGCAAGGTCGCGCGCCAGATCGTCGAGCGCTTCGGCGTGGCGGGCCAGCCCGTCGGCGTCGCGGACGATCGTGATGGAGACGGGCGGCTCCGGCACGGGCGGCGGGCGTTCGGGCGGGCGGCGCAGGGCTGCGAGGTCGTCGGGCACAAGGTGGGCGGGCATGATCGGGCTCACTTGGCGGCGGCGGTGATGCGGCGGGCGGCGGCCAGCCACGCCGACGTCCGCTCGCGCGCCGTCCGCCAGCGCGCCTCCAGCCCGCGGGCCACGGCGCGCGCCCGCGGGAAGAGCGGCAGCAGCCAGACGACGGCGGCGCGGCGGTCGGCGACGGCGTAGCGGTGGATGAGGAACCCCTCCGACCGCGTGCGGTTGAACAGCTTCGATCGGGCCGACCCCCAGGTGTCCATCCAGGCGATGCCGGCGCCCTGCGGCGTGTCGTCGCGATGCAGGCGGCGGATTCCTTCCAGCTCCAGCAGCAGGCCGGGGGAGCGCTTGGCGTAGCGTTCGTCCTCGTCGTAGGTCAGCTTGAAGAGGTAACTGCCGGGGGCGGCCAGGAAAACGCAGCGCGCGGCCACCAGTTGCCCGGCCACGTGCATGGTCAGCAGTGACAGGCGCCCGCGCCGGTGCGCCTCTTCCAGGATGGCCTTGACCACCGGGCGGTGGCCGGCGTGGGTCTCGACCGCCACACCCTCCTGCCCTTTCCAGCCTTTGCTTTCCAATTCGAGGAAGGCGTCGATCACGGCGCCCGCGTCGTCGGCCTCGTCCAGGTCGCGGTAGACCACAGGGCCCAGGTCCTGCAGCCGGCGCGCCTTGCGGCGCAGCGTCTGTCGTTCGGAGGTGGAGAACACCGTGTTCATGTAGGCGTCGGCGTCCGCCTGACGGCGGTAGAGGTGGCTCTCCTCCGAGGTGTGCACGTGGTACAGCGTGGGGTGCGGCGTGTCGTCCGCGGCAAGGTGGCGCTCGACGGCGCGGGTGATCTCGGTGCCGCCGGTCAGCCGGCGCAGGTCGATCAGGCCGGGGCTGGCCGGGTCGGTCTTCAGCCAGTCGAACAGCCGGGCCACGCACAGGTCCGCCGCGCCGGTGCGCACCAGCGGATCGCAGCGGTGGCCAACGTAGTTGTAGGGGTCCTTCCACAGGCGCAGCGAGGGCAGCGGCGCCAACTGGTGGAAGACGCCGCGCTCGAACGGGAAGAAGGCGAGGAGGCGGCGGGACGGCCCGTCGCCCTGGTGCATCAGAAGGAAGACGAAGCGCTGCTTCCTTTCGCACAGGCGCGCCAGCGGGATGGCCAGCCACGGCTCGTAGGAGGGGTTCTGCACCGCCAGGTCGCGCGCCAGATCCTCCAGCGCGTCCACGTGCGCGGCGAGATCGTCGGCGCTGCGGACGACCGTTACCGACGGGGTCTCGTCGAACACCGGTTCCTCTGCGGGCTTCCTCATGGGCTGTGCCATGGGCGTTCTCCTGTGAAGCGGGGCGTGGAGGGGAGGGCGCCGTGGACCAGCAGCGCCAGCACCAGGGCGACGCAGGGCCAGATGGGCACCGTGTAGCGAACGCCGCCGACGTCGCCGAGCGCGGTCATGGCCAGCGTGCCGAGGTAGAGCAGCGCCGCTGCGGCGATGGCGCGCGCCGCGAAACCGCTGCGGCCCGGCCGGACCAGCACCCAGGCCAGCGCGGCGAGGCCGGCGGCGTGGAAGACGGCGTGGACCGCGCGGAAGGCGTGGACGAGGAACGCCGGGCGGGCGCGGACTTCCGGTTGGTCGCCGGTCAGCACGTGGAACTCCAGGCGGCGCTCGCCGTCCTCGCGGTTCAGGCCGGAGGCGCCGTCGTAGGGCCAGGGGGCGAGGCGTTCCAGCTCCGCCCGCCATGCGCGCTGTTCGGCGACGGTGGATATCGGCGGCAGGACCAGCAGCGCGGCGAACTCCCACGCCGTCAGGCGCAGGTATCCGGCCGGGTCGTGGCGCAGGATCTCCATCGCCAGGGTGCCGGCCGTGCGGTTGCGCGCCACGCTGTCGGCGCGGCCGGCGCGTTCCGCCCATTCCGGGAACAGCACGCCGAAGCGCAGGAAGTTGACGTAGTCGTGGCCGATGATCATGCGCAGGCGCGGGTCATCGATCCGTTCCAGCGCCTCGACCGCCGGGCGCGCCACCGCCGCGACGCGGCGCAGGTCCGCCTCATGCGGGCTGCCGGCGAAGCGGTCCTCGACGCCGGGGGCGAGCAGCAAAGCCTTGCCGAACAGGCCGGTGCCCAGGTTGCTGCTGGAGCGCGCTTCACCGTGCACGAGGGCGTTGGCGCCGATCGCGCCGCCCTGGCCGGCCGCCGCCATGAGGGCCAACGCCGCGAGCAGGGGGCGCAGGGACAGGCCCAGCCAGCGCCACGCGAACAGGGCGACGACCAGCAGGAAGGGCAGGAACACGGCACCCGCCGGCCGCAGCGCCCAGCCGAGCGCGCCCACGGCGCACAGCCCGTAAAACCAGCCCGGCGACGGCCGGTGCAGCAGGCGCAGCAGCAGCGCCAGGGCCACCGTCAGCAGCGTGGTCGCCAGGGATTCAGTGAGGATCGCGTGGTGGTAGGCGAAGACCACCGGGTTGGCGAGCAGCAGGACGAGCACGGCCGCCCCCGCCAGGACGGAGCGGGTGAGCGTGGCGACGGTGCCGGCCAGAAGCACGGCGGCCCCGCCGGCCAGCGCGATCTGCACCGGCGGGACGATCGCGACCGGGTCGCCGAACAGGCCGGCCAGCCTCAACAACGCCGGGTAGCTCCATGGCCGCAGCGGCGAGAAGGCGAGGTATTCGCGGGAATCCGGGCTGACCGGCTCCGTGTCCGCCTCCAGCGCCGCCATGACGGCGGTGAGCAGCGCGCCGAGCGCGGCGAGCAGCGCCCAGGACGGCGGGCCGCCGCGCAGAAGGCGGGCGCCGGGGGCGGGCAGGGCTGCGCGCAGCGTGGAGGCGTCCATCGGTTCCCCGCTCACAGCCACCAGACGGTTTCGAAGGCGTCGGTCCAGCCCCGCGCCTGCGCCGGGGGAAGCCGGCGGTCGGCCTCGGCCACGGCGGCCAGCGCGCCGGGCAGGAAGTGCGAGCCGTCCGGCCAGCGCTCCGGCCCGCGCTCCTCCAGCCACGCCAGCACGGCGCGGCGGCTGCGCTCCAGCGTCAGGCCGGCGCGTTCGATGGTGGGAGCGGCGGCGGGGCCGGCGGCGTCGAGCTGGTCGGCGGCGCGTGCCAGCAGGAAGGCGGCGTCGAAGTCCAGGCAGTAGGGGTGCCGCTCGCACAACCCCTCCGGGCCGACGCGCGGCGCCACGGCGTCGATCAATGCCTGCGGGTGCGGGTAGGGGATGCCCAGGCGGCTGATGATCCAGTAGAGGTGTGCCGCCCCGCCGATGCGCGCGTGGCCGGGGTCGTGGCGCAGGCGGTAGACGGTGTCGAACGCCATCTGCAGGGCGGCGGGCGCCTCGTGCCACATGCCGTCGGTGGGGCTGACGCGGGCCAGCGCGTGCCCGGCCCAGCCGCGCAGCCACGCGTCCGGGTCGTCGAGGCCGAGCAGGCGGGCGGAGTCCAGCCGCAGGTCGCGGACCGCGCCGACGATGGCGGCGATGCCGCCGACGCGGTGCGAGCCGCGCCAGAAATGGATGCGGTCGAGCAGCGTCACGGCGAACGCCGCCTGCCGCGCCGAGGGGTGCGGCGCCAACTGGCCGCGCAGCCCCGTCAACGGCCGCAGGGCGAAGGCGTCGGCGCGGATGCGCGTCCCGGCCAGGATCTGCACGGCGCCCAGGGCGTAGGCGGTGGCGTGCTCGACACCGTGCGTCTGGCGGTCCCCGGCGCGGAACCAGCCGTCCTCGCCCTGGAAGGACAGCACCAGCTCGATCCAGCGGAGGCGGTCGTCGGGGGTGGCGAGGTCGTCGAGCAGGCCGGTGATGTGGAAGGCGTAGGCGAAATCGACCGTGCCCATCAGCGTCGGCCGATCAGTGCCGGGACGGTCGGCGAAGCGCCCGCGCGCCATAGCGCGCGATGGGCCTCGCGACGGCGGCTCGTCCGGCCCGACGCAGCGCGCGCGGGCGTAGTCCAGGATGCGGCGGCGGATGCCGTCACGGACATCGTCGATCACGGGTTTGTGCAGGGGGATGGCCGTCATCGTGTCTGCGTCCTGTGCTTCAGGGATTTCAGCGCGGCGAAGACCTGCGGGCACCGCGCGCGCAGCGTCGTCTTGGCCTGCCGGGCGAGGCCGAGCCCGGCCAGGGTGAGCCGGCCGGCCGGCGTCAGCCCCTCCTTCAACGTGTGGAGCGGGCTGATCCGGTTGGCCCAGTCGTGCTTGTAGGGGTCGTTGCCGCAGGTGAAGTCGAACTCCGCGAAGCCGGCGCCGAACGCCCATTCCATGAGGTCCAGCATCAGGAGCCGCCCCGGCGAACAGCGGGCGAGGCGGTCGTCGAAGGTCGGCACCACCCAGTAGAAGCGCTCGCGGAACGCCAGCCCCAGGTGCGCGGCGACGATGTCGCCGTCGAGGCACAGGGCGGAGAGGTGCACAAGGCCGCCGTCCGCCTCGCGCCGGGCGATGGTCTCGTAGAAGCGGCGGCGCGCGTCCTGGCGCATCAGGTCGCTGCGCCCGGTCATCTCGTAGCGGCGGGACTTCTGCGCGATGACCGTGGCGACGACGCGGTCGATCTCCTCCGCCGTGCGGGCGACGCGCAAATCCACATGGCCGAGCCGGGCGAGCCGGCGCCGCTTGACCTTCGAGTTGGACACGAGGCTGGGCGAGCGGGTCGTGAGGTAATCCGCGAAGCTGCCCTGGCCGACGACTTGGAAGCTGTCGCCGTCGTGCCGGGGTCCGAGCTGCATGAAGGGGTTCGGCACCGGGCCGATGGTCTCGGGGATCTTGTCGACGGTGACGGCGTCGACCCCGCCGATGGCCGCAATGAGCTGTCGCCACAGCGGGGGAAAGCCGCCGCCGGCCAGTTGTCGGGCGAAATCGGCGCGGATCAGCGGGGCGTTGTAGTCGGCGAGACCGAAGTCGATGAACTCCAGCACCGACAGCCCGTGCGTCCGCCGCACCATGAGCGGCACCAGCATCAGCGGCGCGCCGCCGCCGTCCGTCACCAGCGCGATCACCGGGCGGACCGGCGCGTCGCGGCCCAGCGTTTCCAGGATGGTTCCGCTCCAGGACGCGCACTGGAAAGGCAGGCAGCAGGCTTCCGCCTCGAACCGCCGCCAGAGGGCGAAGGTCGGCGCGTCGGCGTCGAGGATGCGGCAGCCCTCCGGGGCGGTGGACCCGGAGGCCGTCGGCCGGGGGAGCGTGTCGATGGCGGTGCGGGTCATGCGCGCACCCAGCCGGTCGGGGTGCCGCCGGCCGGGCGCAGCGCGCGTTCGAACCCGTCGGCCATCCGTTCCGGCGTGAAGACCTCCACCCGTTCGCGCGCGAGGCGGCCCAGCTCGGCGCGGCGCGCGCCGTCGGTCAGCAGGGCGCGCAACGACGCGGCCCAGGCCTGCTCGTCGTCGAGCGGGACGAGGACCCCCGCGTCCTGGCCCTCCGGCCCGCGCAGCGTCTCGGCCTGCGCCGGGATGTCGCTGGCGACGATGGCCAGCCCTTCGTGCATCGCCTCCAGGAGCGAATTGCTCTGCCCCTCGAACAGGGAGGGCTGGGCGAACACGTCGACCGCGCGCAGCAGGTCGGGCACGTCGCGGCGCTGCACGTTGCCCAGGAAGACGACGGCGTCGGTGATGCCCAGGTCCGCCGCCTGCGCCTCCAGTGCCGCACGCAGCGGGCCGTCGCCGGCGATCAGCAGCCGGGCGCCCGTCAAGCCGGCATTGGGAAGGCGGGCCATGACGCGCAGCAGGAACGGGTAGTTCTTCTGCGTCTTCATCCGTCCCACCGCCAGCACCAGCGGCCGGTCGGGCGGCAGGTCGAAGCGGGCGCGGGCCTCGGCCTTCGACAGGGTGGAGGGCTGCCACTGGATGCCGTTGTGCACCACGTCCAGGCGGCGGCGGTACGGCTCCGGATGGCCGGCGAAGGTGCCCAGCACGAAGCGCGAGACGCAGACGATGCTGGTGTAGACGCCCAGCGTGCCGGCGATCCGGTCGAGCAGCCGCATGCCGCGCGAATAGGCGTGGTAGTGGATGCGCTGCGAGGCGACGCGCACCGGCACGCCCAGCGCGCAGGCCGCGGCCTGCGCCATGATGTTGGCGAGCGGCAGGAAGCTGACCACCGCGTCCGGCCGGGCGCGGCGCAACTCGCGCACCAGGGCCGCCGCGATGCGGACGTAGCCGAGCTTGCCGGGATGCGTTACCGGCAAGAGGACGCGGACGTTCGGTTCGTCATGGTAGGCCGCCGATTCCTCGTACAGGAACCACACCTCCGCCTCCCAGCCGCGGCTGCGCAGCAGGCGGGCGAGGCGGACCAGCGCCTCCTGCGCGCCGGCGTGGTTCATGAACGAGGCGACGCAGATCACGCGGCGTCCGGTCATCGCGGGGCCTCCATCCTTGAAAAGTGCTGGGGGACGAACCGGGCGGACGCCTTGCGCCGGGCGGACCACCGGCCGAGGTAGAGGGCGTTCACCGTGAAGATCAGCCAGGCGATGTCGCCGTGCTGGAGCAGCACCCGCTCGGTCACGCTGTAGACCAGCATGAACACGACGATGACGAAGTACCAGGCATGCCCCGGCCGGCCGGAGGCGGCCAGCGCGGCGGCGGCCTGACGCAGCGCGATGGCGACGACGACGACGAACAGGCCCAGCCCGACGAACCCAAGCTCCAGCCAGACGTCGAGGTAGCCGTTGTGGCCGTTGCCCATCAGGCCGCTGCGGTGGGAGAGCGATTCGTAGACCGCCGCCGCCCCCGTCTCCGTCCAGAAGGAGCGGTAGCCGGCGCCGAGCAGCGGGTTCTGCCAGCCGGCCTCGATCGCCATGGCCCACAGCGTCGTGCGCCCGGTCAGCGTCAGGTCGCGGCCGCTGAGCTGCAGGATGGGATCGAGCACGGCGTTGACGAAGACCGCGCCCAGGACGACCGCCAGCCCGACGCCCAGCAGGCGCACGCCGCGCGTCATCCGCTGGCGGCTCAACAGGTGCGCCAGCGGCAGCGCGCCGCCGGCGGCGATCAGCGACAGCCATGCCGTGCGGGAATCCGACATGAAGAGCGGCAGCGCCGCCAGCGGGATGCCGACCCAGCTCAACCACTGCCAGACCGAGCGCTCGGTCCGCAGGAACCAGAAGACGATGATCGCCAGCGCCATGACCCGGCCCAGCGAGTTCTTGTGCAGCAGCAGGCCGCGCCACAGCCCGGCGAAGTTGGTGACGGTGTGCTGGCCGATCGACGGCACCGCCAGCGCCGCGACGATGCTGCCCACGGCGACGATCAGCATCGTCCAGCCCAGCAGGCGCAGGAAGCGGGCCGGCGGCACCCGGCAGGCGAGACAGAGCGCCAGCATCAGCGTGAGCGCCAGCGCCGTGGCGCGGCGGAACGTCACCTCCGGCGTCGCCGACCACGTGGCCGACAAGAGCGCCAGCCCCACCAGCGCCACCAGCGGCCAGCTCTGCCGGGCGAGGCGCACGGCCTCGCCCAGACGGCCGACCAGCAGCATGGCGGCGATCACGTAGGCGGTGCCCGACAGAAGCTGGAAGACCGGATTGCCCTCGCTCAACTCCTTGTCGGCCGTGGTGTCGACGTAGAAGGGGCCGAGCGCGCCGCTCATCAGCAACAGGGTCAGGACCAGGAAGACGGCCTCGGCCGTGCCGGCCAGCCCCTGCTGGTCGCGGGTCCGGGTGGTGCGGGTCCCGGTAGGGGGGGCGGTTCGCGGAGCGGTCCGGGGGACGGCGGCAAGGCTCATGACGCGGCCCGTCCCCCGTCCATGCCGCCATCGATGGTGATGGCGCGCAGCCGCGACGTGGCGCCGTAGCCGCGGACGTCCGACAGGTACTCCATGGACTCGCTGCCGTAGACGGCGGCCTTGCCCAGGTCGACGTTGGACAGCACGACGCCCAGGCTGGCCGCGCCCGACTGCGCCAGCCGGTCGACCGCCATCTTCAGCACCGACCGCTTGGTCTGCAGCCAGCGCGCGGCGACGACGCAGACCTGGACGTGGCGGGCCAGCACGCGCGCGTCCGGCACGGCCAGAACGGGCGGGGCGTCGATCAGCACGATGTCGAACTGCCGCGCCGCCAGCTCGATCAGGTCCTGCATCCGGCGCGACTGGAGCAGCGCCGAGGTCTGGATCGTGGCGGCCCCGGCGGAGATGAAGACGAGGCCCGACTTGGGATCCTCGGAGATCGTCTCCTCCAGCGTGGCGGAGCCCTCCAGGTACTCGGCCAGGCCGGACTTGCGCGGCACCTTGAGGAGGCGCGCGATGGCCGGGCGCCGCAGGTCGCAGTCGATGACCAGCGCGCGTCCGCCCATGGCGGCGCACAGCCGGCCGGCCGAGGCGACCAGCGTGCTCTTGCCCTCCGCCGGCAGGGCCGAGGTGACGAGCACGGTGCGCCCGCGCGGCCGGTCCGCCGCGGCGATGTCGATGGACACCAGGATGTGCTTCAGCGCCTCCGCATACGGCGAGAAGTGGTGGTCGAGCACATGGTCCTGCGGCGCGCGCGCGGCGAAGGCGTGCGCCGGCAGGCGTGGCACCAGCCCGAAGCAGGGGCGGCCCAGCAGCTCCTCCACGTCGTCGTGGCCGGCGACGCCGCGGCGCACCAGCTCGCGCCAGCCCACCACGATGAGCCCGAGGACGAGCGAGCCGATGAAGGCGGCGCCCAGCAGCAGCTTGGTCTTCGGCCCGGTCGGGCGGGACGGCACGAAGGCGGAGTGGATGACCCAGGCGTTCGACTGGTTGGCGCTGCCCTGCTCCATCTCCTCGTAGCGCTCCAGGAAGCGCTTCAGCACCAGCCGGCTGGCCTCCGCCTCGCGTTCCAGGGCGCGCTGCTCGGCGGCGGTGGCGCCGATCGCCTGCGCCTTGTCGTGCAGGCCGGCCAGCGTGGATTCCAGCGCGCGCACGCGCCCCGCCGCCATGGCCGCCGCCGTTTCCACCTGGGTGTAGAGGTCGGCGGCCTCGCGGTTCACCTGGCCGGTGAGGATGGCGATCTCAGAGCGGATGTTGCGCACCCGCGGGTGGGAGGTGCCGTAGCCGCTGTTGGCCTCCGCCTCCGACGCGCGCAGGCGGGTTTCCTGCTCGCGCAGGGAGTCGGCCAGCGGCGAGCGGATCACGCCGAAGATGCCGCGCGGGCCTTGCTGGCGGATGGCGGCCTCGGCACGGTCGCGCTGCGCCAGGAAGCCGGCGGCCTCGGATTGCGCGCGGGCGAGCTGGGCGTTGCTCTCGGCGATCTGGGCCTGGATGAGCGAGAGATTGCTGCTGTCCGGGGCGCTGCGCGCCTTGAACGCCTCGACCGCCTCCTCCTGGCGGCGGACCTGGGCCTGCAGCTCCTCCAGGCGCTGGGACAGCCACAGGCTGGTGGCCTGCACGGCCCTGATGCGGTTGTCGACCTGCTGGGCGAGGTACATCTCCATCAGCGTGTCGACGATGCGCCGCGCCAGCTCCGGGTCCTGCGAGGTGAACAGCACCTCCACGGCGCGGGAACGCTCGATCGGGCGCACCTTGAGGGAATCGAGCAGCGCCTCGGTGGCGGCGTCGGTGCGGCCGCCGGCGCTTTCGAACCGTGGCAGGCCGAGCCATTCGACGACCGTCCGCTTCGCGGTGCGCATCGCCGCGCGCACGGCGGCGATGGCGCGCGTCAGCGGATCGGGCTCGCTGGCCGCCTCGGTCCCGGTGAAGCCGGTGCGGGCGGCGACGCGGCCGGCGAGTTCGGGCGAGTAGAGCACCTGGATCTCGTTGTTCACCGACACCGATTCCGGCTTGATCGAGAACAGCGACTGGGGATCGAAGGCGGTGGGCTCGGACGGCGCCACCATCAGCGAGCCGGCCGCGGTGTAGGACGGCGGCAGCGAGAGGATGACGTAGGTCGCCGGCACCGTGATCGCCGCGACGATGGCCATCAGCAGCCAGATGTTGCGGCGCAACAGCTTGAGGAGCTGGTGCATGCCCAGTGTCGGACCCGACGCGCCGGGTGAAGAGGGGACGTCGCCCAGATCGATGGTGTCGGGCAGGAAGGTCTTCATACGCGTTCTCCCGCGGCTTCGTCCCTGGGAGCCCGGCGTGCGCCGCCGCAGCCGGACATCACGTCGAGGTAGGCGTCGACGGCGTTGTCGACGGAATGGCGCCATGCCTTGGCCCGCGCCGCCTCCGGATCGGGCCGTCGATCCAGCGTGTCGTGCAGGGCGAGGCTCAGCGCCTCGGCGTCGCCGACGGGGACCAGCCGGCCGAGCCGTCCGCCCTCCAGCAGGTCGCGCGGGCCGGCGGTGCAGTCGCTGGCGATCACCGGCGTGCCGCAGGCCATCGCCTCGATCAGCACGGTGGGCATCCCTTCGGACACGGAGGCGAGGACGAAGGTCGCCGCTTTGGACATGAAGGCGAAGGGGTTGTCGACGAAGCCGGGCAGGGCGACGTCGTCGGCGACGCCCAGGCGGGCGGCCAAGTGCTCCAGCGCCGCGCGGTCCGGCCCCTCGCCCAGGATCATCAGGCGCGCCGGCCGCTCGCGGCGCAGCAGGGTGAAGGCGCGAAGCAGCGTGCCGAAGTCCTTCGGCCAGGCGAGGCGCCCGCACGACACGATGACGGGCATGGCGCCGTCCTGGAACCACGGGTGCCCGACGGGCGCGGCGGCGCGGCGCAGCATTTCGTCGGATACGACGGCGTTGGGGATCACGGCGATGCGCCGCGCGTCCAGGCCGGTGGTGGCGGCCAGTTCCTCCGCCACGCCGCCGGATACGGCGACCACCGCGTCGGCCGAGCGGTAGGCCAGCGGGACCAGACGGTGCGCCAGCCGCACCGCCGCCGTCCTGGCGTTCCGCCGCGCCTGTCCGGGCTGGCTGTGTTCGGTGACGATGGTGGTGGTGCCGGTGCGCGACAGCGTGCGCGCCAGCACGGCCGCCACGTTGACGTGCGGCAGCGCCGAGACCAGGGCCGCCGGGCGCGTGGCGCGCAGGTAGCGGGCGACGGCGGGCACCGCCGCCAGCGTGCGGCCGGATCCCAGCGGAACGACGCGCACCGACGGCGACACGGTGGAGCGGTAGGGACCGACCGGGTTGACCAGCAGCAGGTCGACCGTCCGCCCGCGCCCGGCCAGCCCGTTGGCGAGCTGCAGCATGACGCGCTCCGCCCCGCCGCCGTTCAGGTCCTGCAAGAAAAGCGTGATCGGATTCATGCTGCTGCTCCGGATGCGAAGTCGTTCTTCAGTAGGCGTTATCATCCTTGAAGATGATCATCGCGGTCCGTGCGATGATATTGAGGTCGAGGAGTATCGACCAGTTCTCGATGTAGGCGAGGTCGTACTCGACACGCTTGCGGGCCTTTTCCGGCGTGTCGATTTCGCCGCGCAGTCCATTGACCTGCGCCCATCCCGTCATGCCCGGCAGGACGCGGTGGCGCGCGGCGTATTCGGCGATGAGCTGGTCATAAGGCACGTGCCCCACCCGCATGGCCACCGCGTGCGCCCGCGGGCCGACGATGGACATCTCGCCGCGCAGCACGTTGAAGAGTTGCGGCAGCTCGTCCAGGCTGAAGCGGCGCAGCCAGTGGCCCAGCGGCGTGACGCGCGGGTCGTTGCGCACGGTGCGGCAGCCACCCGACGGATCGCTGCGGTCGGCGTACATGGTGCGGAACTTCCACACGCGGATGACCCGGTTCTTGAACCCGAACCGCTCCTGCCGGAAGAAGACCGGGCCGCGGTCGGTGAGCATGATCGCAGCGGTGATCAGCGCCATCAGCGGTGCGGTGACGAGGAGCAGGGAACCGGCCAGCAGCAGGTCCTCCGCGCGCTTCATCACGGCGCTCCAGCCGCCGAGCGGCCGGCGGGCGACGTGCAGCATGGGCAGTCCGGCGAAGCGCAGCGTCGCCACGGCGCCAAGGGGAACGTCGCGCGGGTCCGGCAGCAGCCAGACGTCGACGGGCAGGCGGCACGCCGCCTCGATCGCGGCGCGCAGGTCCGCGCCGGATGTCCACGGCAGCGCGACGATCACATCGTCCACCGGGTTCTCGCGCAGACGGAGGGGGAGCGCGTCGAGGCCGCCCAGGACCGGCTGGTCGCGCACGGTGTCGGGCGGTGTTCCGGCGCCGTGGGCAAAGACGCCGACGATGTGGATGGCGGCAGGACCCCGTGCCGCAAGACGGTCGACGAGGTTGCCGCCCGCCTCCCCGGCGCCGACCACCGCCACGCGGCGCGCGAAGCGGCCGGCGCGGCGCCAGCCCGCCAACTCCTGCGCCCACATCCGTCGCACCAGCAGGGTGCCCAGCGCCACCATAATGAACCAGGCGGCGACCCGGTTGCCCGGCCAGCCGCCCGACCGGGCGAGCCAGTGGTCCACCGCCAGCAGCAGCACGGCGGCGATGGCGCTGCCCAGCAGCAGCGCCACGATCTGGTCGGCGATGCGGTCGAGCCGTTCCAGGCGGTAAAGGCCGAGGAGCTTGAAGGCATAGAGCCCGGCCATCACCGCGGCGGCCACCGCCGCCTCTCCGGCGCCGGTGCCGGCCAGACGCGGGACGGCGGCGTTCGACCACGCCACGTTCGGCCACACCAGGGCGGCGGACGCCAGCGACAGCACGATGAGATCGCCGGCGAGCACCAGCGCCTGCGCCACCAGCCCGGCCGAGCGCAGCGGACCGTCGGCGCCGGGCGGAGCCCGGTCGATGGTGACATCAATGGCGGCGGGAACGGATACGGGCGGTATCGCCCGTTCCTCTTTTCCCTTCTTGTTTTGTATTTGGCCGCAGACCACGCTTGCGCCGCCATCAAGTCGAGGGCTGGCGGTGGGGCGGCGCCCATTCATATCGAATGCAGCCATAGTGGCGTTCTCGGAACAGTTGCGTTGTCGGCACGGCTGTCCTTGCTTCCGAGATGACGGGTGATTTCTTCACTGAAAAAGGTGCGGCATTCGCACAGGCCGGTAAATTCGCAATGCGACGGTCCGTCTTCGTGCGGAGTGGGTGCGCGGCCGTACCGAATTCGGTCGATGTCCTGCCGCACGGTAAGCGATGGTCACCTCCGTTCGGCGGAGGGCAACGGGTTGGGAGTCCTAGAGGTAGTGATACAGACAGGTACGGAGTCCCAAAGGGAGAGAAGATCGCCCATCGCGGTCGGCGGTCGGATGAGCGGCGCCCCCGTCGGGAGCATTCCCACATCCGCCAAACGCTTTGCGGGTGCTGGCCGCGCCAAGATATCGAACGAGGTTAGAAGACGGCGGTGGCGTTTCTTGAGTCAAAAGCCTTTATCGGGAATGAGATATGAGAGTCCCCGAAAAATGCCTCAAATATCGCCCTTACTGGGTCAGTGCGTGTCTGGCTATGCTCCTGGCGACAAGCAATGCAGCGACATGCATGGAGTTCGACGTGAACGAAATTCTTTTCTCGAACGTGACGCCGACCCGATATCTGTGGGTCTCCCCGACCGGCAACAACGCCAACAGCGGCTCGGAGTCCGCTCCGCTGCGGTCGATCCAGACGGCGCTCGACAAGGCGACGCCGGGGACCGCGGTGATGGTGAAGGCGGGCACGTACGACGGCAACGTGCGCTTCTACAACAGCGGCACGCCGGACGCCCCGATCCAGCTCATTTCCGCCGACGGCGTCGGCAAGGCCACCATCCGCGCCACCGACCAGAGCGTGTCCACCGTCAAGGGCCTGGGCGTGCACGACATCGTCGTGAAGGGCTTCACGGTCGACGGCGCCGGCAACTCGAACGGCATCCAGTTCTCGCAGCAGGGCAGCGACTTCTCCAAGCTGGTGAAGAACGTCGTCATCCGCGACAACACGGTGCTCAGCAGCGGCCAGGACAGCATCAAGATCTCCCAGGCCGACAAGATCTGGGTGGTGAACAACCACACCAAGGGGTCGGGCGGCCAGGGCATCGACTTCGTCGCCACCAATGACTCGGTGCTGGCCTACAACCACATCGAAGGCGTCACCAGCGACAACGCGCTGACCGTCAAGGGCGGCTCCACCCGCGTGCTGGTGGAAGGCAACCTGGTGCACAACGCCTCGGTCGACGCCATCAAGATCGGCGGCTGGACGGGCGTGGAGTTCTTCCGCCCGGGCTATGACACCTACGAGGCCAAGGACATCCAGGTCATCGGCAACGAGGTGCACTCGGTCGGCCAGCGCGCGCTGATGTTCATCGGCGCCCAGAACGCGGTCGCCCAGAACAACTTCCTGCACCCGGAGAACAGCTACGGCGCCACCGTCGAGCTGGCCCGCAGCTCGATGTACCACGACGTGTTCAACACGAAGAACATCACGCTGAAGGACAACGTCTTCGAGACGACGAACTGGCTGCGCGTCAATTCGGGCCAGGGCGAGGGG
>DASPIO010000153.1:0-16865 GCA_035629155.1 Azospirillum sp.
ACGTTGGCGTAGAACTGCCGCACGAAGCGTTCCGCCGCCTCGGCGCGCTCGCGCCCCAGCCGCCCGCGCACCTGCCGCACGACCTCCTCGGTCAGCTCGTCCTTGAGCTGCTCGGCCCTGAGCGCCATGGCCCGTCCTCCCCTTCGGATCTTCGTCCGTATATGGGGACAGGGTACGCCAAGCACAGGCGCTGTCCACCCCGCACGCGGGTTGTGGTACCCTGCCGGCGCACCACCCGCACCCCGTGGACCCCGCATGCCGCACGCCGATCCCCAGGCCCTCGCCGACACCCTGCGCTGGAAACCGGAACTCCTCGTCCAGTTCCGCGACGGGCTGGCGGCCCGGCTGAAGCAACGGCCGGACGACCCCGAGCTGCTGCGGCAAGTGGCGTGGCTCTGCCGCGCGGCCGGCGACCTCGCGGCGGCGCGCGACGCCTGCGAACGGCTGCTGGCGCAGGACCCCGGCGACCGGGAGGTGCTGCACCACGCCACCGTCCTGCGCGGCGAGCCGGAGCCGGGCCTGTTCGACCCAAGGGCGGCGATGATGCCGCCGTTCGTCTATCGGACCGGCTTCCTGCCGGACGACGCCGTGGCCGCGCTGTGGGAGGCGGTGGTGGCGCTGGCCCCGCATTTCCGCCCCTCCGGCGTCGAGTGGTACGGCAAGCGGTCCGTCGACACGGACGTGCGGCAGTCGCTGACCGCGCTGGCGGACGACCGCGTCCGCGCGCTCGTCCTGGAGCCGGCGCGCGCGATGATCGCGCGCGAACGGCTCGCCGAGCGGCTGGGCGTGCGCGTCACCCCCGGCGGTGCGGTGATGACGCAGGTGCACTGCCACCGCGAGGCCGACCACTTCAAGGCGCACCGGGACGGCGACGAGGAGAACCTGCAACACCGGGAACTGACCTTCGTCTATTACTTCCACCGCACGCCGAAGCGGTTCCGGGGCGGCGACCTCCTGATGTACGACGCGGGCCTCGAACGCGACGTCCTGTACAACCCCATGCGCTTCACCCGCGTCGCGCCGGCGCACAACAGCATCCTGTTCTTTCCCAGCCGCGCCCTGCACGAGGTGGCGCCGGTGTCCTGTTCCAGCGACGACCTGCTCGACGGCCGGCTGACGGTCACCGGCTGGATGGCGCGCGAGGACTGACAAGGACGAGTTGCCTGCATCCGGCCGCCCGGCTCCCGGCGCACGCCGCTAAGCCCAAGTCACACCGCCGGAATTTCCGTTCGTCTATGTCGAATGGGGGGATTGCGGGGTTGCCTGCGCGAGGCGGAAAGTTATCGGGTCGAGAACCGAAAATAATCACAGGGTGGGAAGCGGGGATGGAGCAGGCGCTCGGCATCCTTGTGGCGGCAATGGCGGCGATGGGCGGAGCGGCGGCCGGCTGGTGGCTGCACGCCCGGCGGGTGGCCGGCGCCGCGCCGCCCGCACCGCCCGACGTGGCGGCGGTGGACGGGGCCGGCGAAACCGAATCGCTGACCCAGGCGATCCTGGACGCCGCCGTGGATGCCATCGTCATCATCGACACAAAGGGCATCGTGCACGCCTTCAACCGGGCGGCCGAGCGCATCTTCGGCTACACGGCGGCCGAGGTGACGGGACGCAACGTGTCCATGCTGATGCCCGAACCCGACCGCGGCAGGCATGACCAGTACCTGCGCAACTACCTGGAGACCGGCGAGGCGCGCATCATCGGCAAGGGGCGCGAGGTGACCGGCCTGCGCAAGGACGGCACGACCTTCCCCATGGAACTGGCGGTGGGCGAGGCGTTGCGCGGCGGCGCCGGGCGGCTGTTCGCCGGCATCGTGCGCGACATCTCCATCCGCAAGGAGACGGAGGAGCGGCTGCGCCACAGCGAGGCCAAGAACCGCGCCATCCTGGAGGCCGCCGTCGACGGCATCGTCACCATCGACGAGCAGGGCCGCATCGAGGGCTTCAACCGCGCCGCCGAGCGCATCTTCGGCTACAGCGCCGCCGAGGTGCTGGGGCGCAACGTCAACGTGCTGATGCCGGCACCCTACCGGCAGGCGCACGACCAGTACCTGGCCAACTACCTGGGCACGGGCCAGGCGCGCATCATCGGCATCGGCCGCGAGGTGGAGGGCAAGCGCAAGGACGGCAACACCTTCCCCATGGACCTCGCCGTCGGCGAGGGCTATCTGGCCGGGCGGCGCATCTTCGCCGGCACCGTGCGCGACATCTCCGAACGCAAGCGCGCCGAGGCGGACCTGCGCCACGCCAAGGAGGAGGCGGAGCGCGCCAACCTCGCCAAGACCAAGTTCCTGGCCGCCGCCAGCCACGACCTGCGCCAGCCCGTGCAGTCGCTGGTGTTCTTCACCTCGGCGCTCTCGGCGCAACTGCCCGACGGACCGGCGCGCACCATGATGCGCGACATGGAGATGGCGGTCGACGCGCTGAAGATGCTGCTGGACAGCCTGCTGGACGTGTCGAAGCTGGACGCCGGCGTGGTGCCGGCGCAGCCGATCGTCTTCCCCGTCGGCACCATCCTGGCGACCATGCGCGCCAACTACGCCGCCGTGGCGGAGAGCAAGGGCATCACGCTGCGCGTTGTGCCGTCCTCGATGGTGGTGCGCTCCGACCCGGCGCTGCTGGGGCGGCTGGTGCAGAACCTCGTCGACAACGCGCTGCGCTACACCCGCCGGGGCACCATCCTGCTGGGCGCCCGGCGGCGCGGCGAGACGCTGCGCGTGGAGGTGTGGGACACCGGCATCGGCATCGCGCCGGAGATGACCAGCGAGATCTTCGAGGAGTTCACCCAGATCGGCAACCCCGAGCGCGACCGCACGCAGGGCCTGGGCCTGGGGCTGGCGATCGTCAAGCGGCTGTCGCGCCTACTGGGCCACCCGGTGGGCGTGCGCTCGATCCCCGGGCAGGGGTCGGTGTTCTGGGTGGACGTGCCAGCGGTGCCCTCGGCCCGGCCGCGCGCCGCCACGGCCCCCGCCATCGCCGCCGCCGCCGCGCACCGCGGCACCATCGTGCTGATCGACGACGAGCCGGTGGTGCTGTCCAGCCTGCGCGCGCTGCTGATGGGCTGGGGCTACGAGGTGGTCGCCGCCACCTCGGCGGCGGAGGCGGTGGCACTGCTGCGGGCGTGGCCGAAGCCGCCCAGCATCATCCTGGCCGACTACCGCCTGCGCGAGGGGCACACCGGCACCGAGGCGATCCGCGACCTGTGCCAGCTCTACCATCAGGTGATCCCCAGCATCATCATCACCGGCGACACCGCGCCCGAGCGCCTGCGCGAGGCGGAGGCCAGCGGAATCAGCGTGCTGCACAAGCCGGTGACGCCGCCGGTGCTGCTGAACGCGCTGACCGAGACCATCGGCAGTGCCTGAAGGGAATAGCCGCACGCCGCGCGGGGCCTGACCTCCGGCCCGGGACCTATGCGGGACGGCGCGGCGCTAGCGCCTTTTGCCGGCTGGGCAACACGCCCCCGCGCCGCTTACAAGCGGTGCGCGAAAAACCCCCGGCAAGGAGGCCCCGTGACCCGCCTGTACTGCGCCTGCTGCGGCCGCCCCTTCGAACGGAAGACCCGGCGCGGCCCCGCACCGCTCTACTGTTCCGACGACTGCCGCCGGCAGATCGCCGTGCGGCGCCGGATGTGGAGCCGGGCCGCGGAACGCCCGCCGGAGCGGCCGGGGAATCGCGACCGGCCGAACCTGGCGGCGTAAGCCCCCTTCCGGCCTCCGCCCGCGACGACACGGCCTTTGCCAGCGGGCACGGGACACGGCATCATCGACGGCAATCGACAAGCAACCGGGGGAGAAACACGCATGAGCGGCCGTATCACGACCGAGCGCCAGGGGCGCGTCCTGGTCGTCACCATGGACGACCCGGCCACCCGCAACGCGCTGGGCGCCGACATGATGGCGCAGGGCCGCGAGGCGATCGACCTCGCCATCCAGGACGACGGCATCGCCGCCGTTGTGCTCGCCGGGGCGGGCGGTGCCTTCAGTTCCGGCGCCCACCTGTCGCGCCTGTACAACCACCGCAGCAAGGCCCGCTTCGAGAACCGCGACGGGATCGAGCGCTTCCATGGCTGGGTCCGCGCCATGCGCGACTGCCCCAAGCCGATCATCGCCGCCGTCGAGGGGCCGGCCGCGGGCGCCGGCTTCGCGCTGGCGCTGGCGTCGGACCTGATCGTGGCATCGGAGGACGCCGAGTTCATGACCGCCTACCTGCGCGTCGGCCTGACCGCGGACGGCGGCATCTCCGCCTCCTTCGCGCGCGCCATCCCGCCGCAACTGGCCGCCGAGTTCATGTTCGAGGGCGGGCGCATCGGCGCGCAGCGCCTGCACACGCTGGGCGTGGTCAACCGCCTCACCCCGCCCGGCCAGGCTCTGGCCGAGGCGGTGGCGTGGGCCGGCCGGCTGGCCGAGGGGCCGCGGGTGGCGATGGGCCGCGCCAAGCGGCTGATCGACTCCGCCTACGGATCGATCGCCGCCCAACTGGGCCGCGAGAGCGACCAGTTCGTCGAGGCCCTGCACCACGAGGAAGCCAGCGAAGGCATCGCCGCGTTCTTCGAGAAGCGCGAGCCGAAGTTCGGGGGGGAATAGGTCATCAAGGGCCGGGGGAGGAGCAACGGCGTTTCCGGAACGCCGTTGCCTTTACGCGCCCTTTCCGTCATGGCCGGGCTTGTCCCGGCCACCCGCGCGCCTGGACCTTTGTCGACGTTCGAGCGCGTGGATGCCCGGGACAAGCCCGGGCATGACGGCATAGGAGGCGTTCAGATCAATCGGAAAGAACCGCTGTAGCGTCACGCCCACAGGGTGTCGGTGTCGGCGCTGGTGGACTGGCCGACGAGGCCGACCGCCCTCTGCGGCATGGCGAGGCCGAGAAGCTCGCCGCCCAGGCCGAAGCGCAGGTCGTCGACCACCTCGTGCACCGCCGCCTGATCCGGGTCGTCCAGGTCGATGGCGTCGAGCGCCGTCTGCGCCTCCGTCAGGGTCGCGCGCTGCGCGGTGTCCAGCGCCAGGAAGCCGGTGTCGGCCAGCGTGTGCAGGTCGTCCGCGTGCTCGCTCAGCGCGGCGAGACCGGCGTCGGACAGCTTTGTGAAGTCCTCCACCAGCACGTCGCAGAGGTCGTCGGCGACCGTGTCCAGCGTCTCCTGCTCCGCCGTGGAGACCGTGCCGTCGGCGTAGATGGTGTTCATGGAGTCGAGCACGCTCTGCAGGCGCGTGGTCGTCTCGGCCGACAGGTTGTCGCCCTCGTACTCTAGGAACTCCTCGATCTTGTGCACCGCCTTGGCCATGGCGGTGGGGAACAGCGTGTCGGCGCCGCCGTCGCCGAGTGTCCTGTCGCCGTGCTCCGCGATGGAGCGCAGGTCGCGGATCGTGCCTTCCAGGTGGCGGACGTAGTCCTGCGGCAGTTCGGTGCCGCCGGCCGCGACCACCTCGTCCAGCGCGTCGGCGATCGTGTCGAAGCGCGTCGCGGCGGTGCCCGTGGCGGTGAAGCCGCCGTCGGTCAGCACGTCGTCCACCCACGACGACACGGATTCGATCTGCGGCGGGCCGCCGGCGCCGTGCCCTTCCCCACCATGACCGCCGCCCGGACCGCCGCCCGGACCACCCTGGGCGCCACCCTGGGCGCCGGGGCCACCCTGGGCGCCACCCTGGCCACCGAAGCCGGACTGGCCGCCCGTTCCGCCCTGGACGCCGGTGGTGGTGGGGCGGGTCATGCTCATCGTCGCCATGGCTTATCTCCTCTCGGTTTGTCTTGGTGGGAAGTTTTCCCACATCACAAGAGCAAGATTGCGTGGGAAATTTTCCCGCGTCAACCGGAAAAGTGCATGTGCGACGGCCCATGGTGCGTTATTCTGTGGGCAGATATCCCACGGCCAAATGAGGCGGCGAGACCATGGACCCAGCGACGAAAGGCACGGACCCGGCGGTGGGCGGCCCACCGCCCGCGGTCCTGGCGGCCGTCCGGCGGCTGCTGGGGCCGCTGGCGCGCGTGCTGATCCACTTCGGCATCACCTTTCCCACCCTGTCCGGCCTGCTGAAGACCGTGTACGTCGAGGTGGCGGAGCGTGATTTCGCGCTGCCCGGCAAGCCGATGACCGACAGCCGCGTTACCTTGCTGACCGGCGTTCACCGCAAGGACGTCAGCCGCATGCGCGCTCCCGGCGAGGCGGCGGCCGACGTGGCGCCGGTGTCGCCGTCCCTGGGCGCGCAGGTGCTGGGCGGCTGGCTGGCGCTCGCCGAATATCGCGCGCCGGACGGCGCGCCCCGCCCCCTGCCGCGCGCCGGCGAGGGATCGTTCGAGACGCTGGTCGCCGGCATCAGCAAGGACATCCGCCCGCGCGCCCTGCTGGACGAGCTGCTGCACGCCGGGCTGGTGCGCGAGCGCGCCGACGGGCTGCTGGAGCTGGTGGTGTCCGCCCACCTGCCGCGCGGCGACCTGGACAAGACGGCCTATTATTTCGGCCGCAACCTGGCCGACCACGTGGCCGCGGCCGGCGCCAACCTGACCGGCGCCGCGCCGCGCCACCTGGAGCGCGCGATGTTCCACGACGGGCTGTCGCAGGCCTCGGTCGAGACGCTGCGCGCCGAGGCGGAGCGCAAGGGGATGGAGCTGCTGGTCCACCTCAACGCGCTGGCCACCGAGCTGGCGACGCGCGACGCGCGCGCGGGCACCGGCGGGCATCGATTCACAACCGGCCTTTACCTGTACGACGGGCCGGACGACAGCGGGGGGACGGGATCATGAGACGCATCGCACGGGTCCTGGCCCCGCTCCTGCTGCTGGCCGCCGCGTGCGGCGGACCGGTGGGACAAAGCGCCGACCAGAGAATTGGCGACAAGGGAATCGGCGGAACCGGAATCGCGGTCACCGACAAGGGCATCGGCGGCACGGGGATCGCCGTGACCGACAAGGGGATCGGCGGGACCGGCATCGTCGGCACCGTCACCGCCTTTGGCAGCATCTGGGTCAACGGGCTGGAGGTCGAGGTGCCGGCCGCCACCGCCGTGCGGGTGGAAGGCCGGCCGGCCACGGCCGACGCCCTGCTGCTGGGCCAGACGGTCGCCGTCGCCGCCGGGCCGGGTGGGCCGACCGGGCTGGAGGCGCGCTCGGTCGAGGTGCGCTACGCCGTGGCCGGCCCGGTCGAGGCGGCGGGCGACGACCGGCTGACGGTGCTGGGCCAGCGCGTGAACCTGGACGGCGCGCTGACGGCGGCGGAACCGAAGCCGGGCGCCTGGGTGGCGGTGAGCGGCCTGCGCCGGCCGGACGGCACCATCGCCGCCGGGCGCATCGACCCGTGGGACGCGGCGCGCGGCTGGCTGCTGCGCGGCGCGCTGGAGACGGCCGACGCCGCGACGGCGACGGTGGCCGGCCGGACGCTGCGCCGCGCCACCGGCGACGCGCTTCCAGAGGCCGGCGCCATGGTGCGCGCCACGGGCCGGGTGGACCGCGGCGGCGCGCTGGTGCTGGAGTCGGCCACGGCCGACCCGCAGAACCCCTTCGGCGCGGCGGTGCGGGCATTGTCGGTGGAGACGTTCGTCGGGGGTGCGCGCGTGGTGGTGGACGGCGCGGTCGATGCCCGCGGCGGCGTGCAGGGGGCGCGCAGCCGCCCGGCGCCGGGCATCGGCCAGGCGCGCGGCCCGCAGGGCAGCCCTCAGGGCGGCCCGCCGGGCCAGGGGCCGGCGGCCGGGCCGGCGGCGGGTGCCGCCGCTGGAACCGAGGGCGCGCCGGCCGGGCCGGGCGCGGCGGCGGGTGCGGCGGGGCTCGGCGCCGGTCCGGGCATGGGCGCGGGCATGGGCGCGGGCCGGGGGCCGGGCGGCGGCCCCGGCGGTGGACCGGGTGGCGGGCGCGGCGGTGGAGGCGGCGGGCGCGGCGGGCGGTGAGGTGGGGATGAGGCGGGGGTTGGCGCCAAGCGCCACCCCCCGGAATTCGGCCGGAAAACGCGAAAGGCCGGCGCAGAGGCCGGCCTTTGGTGTCGCATCGATAATCCCGCGAGGGAGAATGGAGCGGGCGAAGGGATTCGAACCCTCGACCCCAACCTTGGCAAGGTTGTGCTCTACCCCTGAGCTACGCCCGCGCTCCGTACATCGCCGCACAGCCCCTGAAAGGGTCCGTCCGACGGCGTGCGGCGGACTATACAGCGCAGCCGTCGCAATGCAAGCCCGATGTTGCGTTTTTTCGCAGCCCCTGGACGCACCCCCGGAAGCCACGGTAAAAGCGCTGCATGGCCCACACCGCGCACGCCCATTCCGAGCCCCTGCCGACCTCGCCGGAGCAGCTTCTGGCGCGGCTGGACGAACTCGGCATCCGCACCGTCACGCACGCCCACCCGCCGCTGTTCACCGTGGAGGAGAGCAAGGCGCTGCGCGGCGAACTGCCGGGCGGGCATTGCAAGAACCTGTTCCTCAAGGACAAGAAGGACCAGCATTGGCTGGTCGTGGCGCTGGAGGACGCGCCGGTGGCGCTGAACAGCTTCGACAAGGTCATCGGGTCGGCCCGGCTGTCCTTCGCCTCGGCCGAGCGGCTGTGGGCGCGGCTGGGCGTCCGGCCGGGATCGGTGACGCCCTTCGCCCTGATCAACGACACCGACCGCGCGGTCAACGTCGTGCTGCAGAAGGCGATGCTGGAGCACGACCCGCTGAACTACCACCCGCTGCTGAACGACCGCACCACGGCGATCCGGCCGGACGACCTGCTGCGCTTCATCCGCGCCTGCGGGCACGAGCCGCGAATCGTGGATTTCGGCCGGCACGGATGAGGCCGGCAATCTTGTTTCGCGCGCACACCGCGCTCATGTAAACGGACAGTCTGGAAAAGGGATACTGCACGCCATGTTCTCGCCCCCGCCCGCCAACAACGGCAACGCCCCGATGTCCGCCGCCGCCGGTGCCGACCTCATCAAGGAAGGCTCGGACCGCACCTTCATGGCCGACGTGATCGAGGCATCGCGGTCGGTGCCGGTCATCGTCGATTTCTGGGCACCGTGGTGCGGCCCCTGCAAGCAGCTCGGCCCGGCGCTGGAAAAGGCCGTGCGCGCCGCCAAGGGCGCCGTGCGGATGGTCAAGATCGACACCGACCAGCACCCGATGATCGCCCAGCAGCTGCGCGTGCAGTCGATCCCGGCCGTCTACGCCTTCTTCCAGGGCCGCCCGGTGGACGGCTTCGTCGGCGCGCTGCCGGACTCGCAGATCAAGACCTTCGTGGACCGCCTCGTCAAGCTGGCCGGGGCCGGCGGCGCCGGGTCCGGTGCCGAGGAGATGCTGGAGGAGCTGCTGGCGCACGCCAAACAGGCGCTCGACGCCGGCGACGTGCAGACGGCGGCCGAGGTGTACAACCAGATCCTCGAGGCCGACCCGGAGAACGCCCCCGCCTACGCCGGGCTGGTGCGCTGCCTGATCGCCGCCAAGGATCTGGCGCAGGCCAAGGAGATGATCGCCGCCGCGCCGGAGTCGATCGCCAAGGACAAGGACCTGCTGGCCGCCAAGAGCGCCATCGAGGTGGCCGAGCAGACGCAGAACGTCGGCCCCATCGCCGAGCTGATGGAGAAGGTGGCGCACGACAAGAACGACCATCAGGCGCGCTTCGACCTCGCCATGGCGCTGTACGCCGCCGGCAAGCGCGAATCGGCGGTGGACGAGCTGCTGGAGCTGGTGCGCCGCGACCGCACCTGGAACGAGGACGCCGCGCGCAAGCAACTGGTGAAGCTGTTCGAGGCCTTCGGCCCGACCGACCCGCTCACCATCTCGGCCCGCCGCCGCCTGTCGTCGGTGCTGTTCAGCTGAGTTCGCGTGCCGGGCCGCGTTCGCGCGGCCCGGCATCGCCCCCGCTGGAAGGCACGGGGCCGAAAGCATGGACGGTGCCTGTTCGCCTCCCCCACCGGCCCTATATTCGTCGGCATGAGCCGAACGCCTTTCGAACCCAACCTCGACCGCCTGCCGCGCGAGATCCCCGTGTTCCCGCTGTCGGGCGTGCTGCTGCTGCCGCGCGGACGGCTGCCGCTGAACATCTTCGAGCCGCGCTACCTGGCCATGGTCGAGGACGCGCTGGCCGGCGATCGCATGATCGGCATGATCCAGCCGACCGACCCGGCCTCGCGCGCCAAGGCGCCGGCGCTCTATGAGACCGGCTGCGCCGGGCGCATCACCGCCTTTTCCGAAACCGACGACGGCCGGTTCCTGATCACGCTGACCGGCGTGTGCCGCTTCTCCGTCCTGCGCGAGTTGCCGATGGCGGACGGCGGCTATCGCCGCGTGGCGCCGGCGTGGGAGCGTTTCGCCGCCGACCTGCAGGCGGACGAGGCCGATGCCGCCGGCACCTTGGACCGCGAGCGGCTGACCGCCGGGCTGAAGTGCTATTTCAAGGCGCACGGCATCTCGGCCAACTGGGAGCACATCGAGTGCACCCCGGACGAGCGGCTGGTGACGTCGCTGGCCATGGTCTGCCCGTTCGAGGCGTGCGAGAAACAGGCGCTGCTGGAGGCGCCCGACCTCGCCGAACGCGCGAAGCTCTTGATCGCGCTGATCGAGATGGCCATTCTCGACGGCCGGGAAGGCGACCGCACGTCGCACCGCCACTGATCACTACGAGGCAGGCCAGGAACATGAGCGCACACGGCCCCGAAGAGACATCGAACGAGGGCAAGAATCAGGCGCGGGTCGATCCCAAGCTGCTGGAAATCCTCGTCTGCCCGCTGACCAAGGGGCCGCTGCGTTACGACGCGCAGGCGAACGAGCTGATCAGCGACCGCGCCGGGCTGGCCTACCCGATCCGCGACGGCATCCCGATCATGCTGATCGACGAGGCCCGCCGCATCGACGAACACACCGGAAAGGCTGGCTGATGAGTGTCGAAGCCAAAATGGACCAGGACGACCGGGGCACGAAGCACTGGCCGACCGAAGTGCGCCTCAAGCAAGAGGAAAAGCGCCTGGAGATCGACTTCGACGACGGCAAGTCCTTTTCCTATCCGGCCGAATACCTGCGCGTGCTCAGCCCGTCGGCCGAGGTGCAGGGGCACGGGCCGGGGCAGAAGATCACCCAGTGGGGCAAGCTGCACGTCGGCATCATGCGGCTGGAGACGGTGGGGCGCTACGCCCTGAAGATCGTCTTCGACGACCTGCACGACAGCGGCATCTACACCTGGAACTACCTGTACGAACTGGGCCAGGACCAGGAGCGGCTGTGGGCCGAATACCTCGCGGAGATCGAGGCCAAGGGCTTCAGCCGCGAACCGAGGGTGCGGTGGTCGTCGAGCGAGGGGTAATACGCGACCTCGACACCATCGTCGTCTACGACCTGGAATACACGGCCTGGGAGGGCTCGCACGCGCGCCGCTGGAGCGGGCCGGGCGAGCACCGGGAGCTGGTGCAGATCGGCGCCGTGCGTGTGCACCCCGGCGCCGGCTTCGCCGAATCGGCGGCACTCTCGCTGCTGGTGAAGCCGCGCATCAACCCGCGGCTGAGCGCGTATTTCACGAACCTGACCGGCATCACCCAGGCCGCGCTGGACGCGGACGGGGTGGCGTTCGCCACGGCGATGGAGCGCTTCGCCGGATTCCTTGAGGGGGCGGCGCTGGCGCTCGCCAACGGCATCGACCACGACGTGCTGGTGGAGAACGGTCGCCTGCACGGCCTGCCCCTGC
The DNA here is from genome assembly GCA_035629155.1 of Azospirillum sp. Lineage (GTDB taxonomy): Bacteria > Pseudomonadota > Alphaproteobacteria > Azospirillales > Azospirillaceae > Azospirillum. The sequence goes on from DASPIO010000153.1 coordinate 11,626, forward strand.
CCTTCCCCGATGGCGTGTTCGTCAACGTGGCGCCGCTGCTGCGCGCGGCGGCTGGCGGCGAGGCGACGGTGTCCAGCGGCGCGCTGCACCGGCATTTTCCCGGCGTGCCCGAGTTGCCGGCGCACGACGCGCTGTCGGACGCGCGGATGGTGGCGATGGCGGTGAAGCATGTGGTGGAGGCCGGGACACCGTGACGCCCTGACGCACCCGCCGGGCGAGTTCACCCTTGCGCATTCGCCTAAAATTTTATACAAAAGAGATGCGAATGCGGTTTACCGCCGCGGCGTTCCGAAGGGAGGCGGAGACATCATGACCTCGACGGATTGGTTCGACCAGCGTCTCGCCCAGCGGCAATGGGCGGCCCGGCAGCGGCTGGCGTCGCGCAGCCTGGAGCAGGTCCGCAAACGCCGGCGGTGGCTGCGCGACATGGCGCGGGCGGCGCTGGCGGTCTCGCTGATCCTGCTGGCGGTCCTGGTGGTCGAGATCGGCCGCAAGGTGATCACGGTCACGTCACACACCGCCGCGGCCATCCCCGTGGCAGAGTGGTCCCTGCCGGGTTAAGGACACCGCCCCCAGCCCAGCCCCTCTTCCGTCCGGTCCGGACGGGTCCCTCCTTTGGCCAGGCTCCGGATACCGGCGGCCCGAACGGAGGAGGGGTCGGGCTGGGGGTGGTTGCTTCACCCGGCTTCCCCCGTCACATCGCCGCCAGCACGCCCTCCAACTCCCGCACCGTCTCGATGCGGCGGTAGCCGTTCTCGGGCGGGTCGGCGTGTTCGTGGGCCCAGGTCAGGTGGTAGGGGACATGCACGGCATGCCCGCCGATGGCCAGAACCGGCAGCACGTCGGAGCGCACCGAGTTGCCGACCATCACGAACCGCGACGGCTCCACGCCGTGCCGCTCCAGGATCCGGCGGTAGGTGTCGGGGTCCTTTTCGCTGACGATCTCGACCGCCTGGAAACGCTCGGCAAGGCCGGAGCGGGCCACCTTGCTTTCCTGATCGAACAGGTCGCCCTTGGTGATCAACAGCAGGCGGTGGCGGGACGACAGCCGCTCCACCACCTCGGCCACGCCGTCCAGCAGGTCCACCGGGTGCTCCAGCATCGCCTTGCCGAAGTCCACGAGGCTGCGCAGCGCGCGCGGGTCGACCTGCGCGTCGGTGATGTCGATCGCCGTCTCGATCATGGACAGCACGAAGCCCTTGATGCCGTAGCCGTAGAACCGCAGGTTCGCGCGCTCGGTATCGAGCAGGCGGCGGTCGAGGTCGGCCGGGTCCACCGCGTGCGCCAGCAGGGCGCGGAAGCGGTCCTGCGTCATCGAGAACAGCGATTCGTTGTGCCAGAGCGTGTCGTCCCCATCAAAACCGATGGTGTCGACGGCGATGGTGTCGATCATGGAGGGCCCGTGCCGGTGGAGGTAGCGGGATCGAAGAGGTAGGCCCTCCTTGGCGGACTGGCAAGCGGCTGCCCATCTATGAAGAAGCGACGACCGGGGGAGGCCCATGGAGCACGACATCCGCGACTACGACATCCGCGCGGGCATCGCCGCCCTGCCGCACAGCCCCATCGCGCTGATCGCCGAATACGGGCGCGACCGCGCGGGGCTGATCCCGCTGTGGTTCGGCGAGGGCGACGTGCCGACGCCGGAGGTGGTGAGCGAGGCCGGCATCCGCGCCATCCGCGACGGCGACGTCTTCTACACCCACCAGCGCGGCCTGCCCCGCCTGCGCGAGGCGCTGTCGGCGTATCTGGGCCGGGTGCACGGCGTGCCCGTGGGCGTGGACCGCATCACCGTCACCTCGTCCGGCATGACCGCCATCATGAAGACCATGCAGACGCTGATCGATCCGGGCGACGAGGTCGCCATCGTCAGCCCGATCTGGCCGAACGTCACGGCGTCGGTGAAGGTGATGGGCGGGGTGCCGCGCGCCGTGCCGATGCGCCTGGGCAACCAGGGCTGGAATCTGGACCTGGACGAACTGTTCGACGCCTGCGGGCCGCGCACGCGGGCCATCTTCATCAACTCCCCCGGCAACCCGACCGGCTGGATGATGGAGCGGGACGACATGCGCCGCGTGATGGACTTCGCGCGGGAGCGCGGGCTGTGGGTGATCTCCGACGAGGTCTACGCCCGCCTCGTCTACGACCGGCCGGCGGCGCCGTCCTTCGTGGAGGTGGCGGAGCCGGACGACACGCTGATCGTCGTCAACAGCTTCTCCAAGAACTGGGCGATGACCGGCTGGCGGCTGGGCTGGATCGTGGCGCCGCCGGCGCTGGGGCCGGTGCTGGAGAACCTTGTGCAGTACTCCACCTCCGGCACGCCGGCCTTCGTGCAGCACGCCGGCATCGCCGCGCTGGAGCACGGCGAGCCCTTCCTGGTGGAAATGGTGGAGCGCTGCCGTCAGGCGCGCGACGTGGTGTGCGCGGCGCTGGACCGGCTGCCCAACGTGCACTCCACCTGCCCGCCGGCCGCCTTCTACGCCTTCTTCCGCGTGGACGGCGAGCGCGACAGCGTGGCGCTCGCCCAGCGCATCATCGACGAAGCGGCGGTGGGCCTCGCCCCCGGCACCGCGTTCGGCGAGGGCGGCGAGGGCTACCTGCGCCTGTGCTTCGCCTCGCGGTTGGATCGCGTGGAGGAAGCCATGGCGCGGATCACGCGGGTGTTGGGGTAGAACAGCACACGCCCGATCTTTGTCGTCATCCCCGCGCAGGCGGGGCAGGGCTCCGACCTCCGGTTACCGTATCGGCTGGGGAGGAGGATGGGGACACGGATGGACACGGATGCCGGTCGCAAGAGTACCCGTCATGCCCGGCCTTGTGCCGGGCACCCACGCACTCCGACCAATCCAAGGAACGTGGATGACCGGGACTGGGCCCGGCCACCCACGGGCTCGGGACTTCCGGGAAAGCGCCGGGTGCGTGGGTGCCCGGGACTGGGCCCGGGCATGACGAGTACTCTTGCGGAAGACGTCTCTGCTCTTACGGACAACGTCTCTGCCGGGATCGTCATCAGACAGGTTCTCAGAATTCGGCACGGGCGACAACTGCCGTGCCCGTGACGCTCCCTCTGCCCCGCTGTGACAACGCGGCGGCAGCCATCGGGAATCCTCACACCGGACATGATCTTTCGGCGGTGGTCCGCCGTTCGTTATAGGCGTAATTATCTTTCCATCGAAGGACGGGGCGCGGCGGCCGGACACGCAACAGGCACGGCGGCCCCCCGGCATAAGAACAGGACACCACCATGGCTACGGCTCTGCATTCGGCCCACACGGGCCGGGGCTCCCTCGGTTATGCGCTTTCGCACACCGTCGAGCACCTCTTCGACACGCTGTCCGTCTGGCACCAGCGGATGGTCACCCGCCACGAGCTCGCCCAGCTCGACGAGCGCATGCTGCGCGACATCGGCATCTCCCGCCTGGACGTCGAGGGCGAGGTTTCCAAGCCGTTCTGGCGCGCATGACGCCGGCACGACGCCACGAATGAGGCCGCTTCCCCCAGGGGACGCGGCCTTTTTCATGTGGGCCGGTACCCGGCCATGATGTACAGCAGCGCCATCAGCGCATCGGCGCCGACGTAGGTGTCGATCAGGTGGACACCGACGAGCACCAGCCCGCACACCACGAAAACCGCCGCGCCGCCGACGATCCGCCGCAGGACCACCAGGACGAACCACAGCGCCAGCAGAAGGGCGAAGCCCAAGGCCAGTCCGATAAGGGTTCCCAGAATCATGGCGCCACCATCTTGAACCGGAAAAGGCCGCTTCCCCCAGGGAAAGCGGCCTTCTTCGTGTCCGGGAGGGACGAGGTCGTCAGATGCAGTGCTGCTCCAGCGGCGCGAAGCCGTTGAAGGCCACGGCCGAGTAGGTCGTGGTGTAGGCGCCGGTGGCGTGAATGCGCACGCGGTCGCCGGGCTTCAGGTCCAGCGGCAGCTTGTACTCCGCCCGCTCGTACATCACGTCGGCGCTGTCGCAGGTCGGGCCGGCGAGGATCACCTGCTCGGTCTCCTCCGTGCGGTCGCCCAGCACCTCGATCGGGTACTGGATCGCCTCGTCCATCGTCTCGGCCAGCCCGCCGAACTTGCCGATGTCCAGGTAGACCCAGCGCTTCGTGTCCTCGGCCGACTTGCGGCTGACCAGCACCACCTCGCTCTCGATGATGCCGGCGTTGCCGACCATGCCGCGGCCGGGCTCGACGATCGCCTCGGGCAGGTGGTTGCCGAAGTGGCGGCGAAGGCTGTCGAAGATGGCCTGGCCGTATGCGGCCGTCTCCGGCACGTCGGAGCGGTAGCGGGTCGGGAAGCCGCCGCCCAGGTTGATCATGCCGAGGTCGACGCCCAGCACCTCCAGCTCGCGGAACAGCATCGCCACCTCATGGATGGCGAGATCCCACTGCATCAGGTCCTTCTGCTGGGAACCGACGTGGAACGACACGCCCCACGGCTCCACGTCCATGTCGCGGGCCTTCAGCAGCAGCTCGCGCGCCATCTTCAGGTCGCAGCCGAACTTGCGCGACAGCGGCCACTCGGCCCCTTCGCCGGAGGTGAGGATGCGGCAGAACACGCGCGAGCCGGGGGCGGCGCGGGCGATCTTCTCCAGCTCCGCCTCGCTGTCGAAGGCGAACAGGCGCACGCCCAGCTCGTAGGCGCGGCGGATGTCCGCTTCCTTCTTGATGGTGTTGCCGTAGGAGATGCGCTCCGGCGTGCAGCCGGCCGCCAGGACCATCTGGATCTCCGGCACCGAGGCGGTGTCGAAGGCGGAGCCGAGACGGGTCAGCAGCGCCAGGACGTCCGGCGCCGGGTTGGCCTTCACGGCGTAGAAGATGCGGGCGTCGGGCAGCGCCTCGGCCAGATCGTGGTAGTTGCGCTCGACGACATCGAGGTCGAGGACGAGGCACGGGGTTTGCGGACGTCGCTCCTCGAAGAAGCGCGCAATCTTATCGGTCATCCCAGTCTCCCGGACGGATGATTATGGACGCACAGACTCTGTGTGTGGGGTCGGGTACGGAGCGGCCGAACGCGCGAAGCAGACCGAAAACTGCCGGTCAGGCGTTCAGGCCGCCCATACTGGACGACGTCCGTGTATCCGGACTGGTCGGAACGGAGAGTGTTCGGAGCCGGGTGGGCAGCGTGGGCCCACCGACAACAACATGAACCATCGTAACCTCCAAATCGCCGCCTTGCTTAAGGGACGGTCGGAAATCACGCGTTACGTCGTTGCATAACCACAGTCGCCAGAGACAGCG
>DASPIO010000154.1:0-14564 GCA_035629155.1 Azospirillum sp.
GTCGGCGACGTCGCGGATGATGGTGGGCGACGCCGCGTCCGCCATCGTGAAGCGGGCGCCCTCGCCCTCGATCTGCTGAGTGATGTCAAGGAGATAGCGAGAGTTGAAGCCGATTTCCAGGGGGCCGTCCTGGTAATTGACCTCCAACTCCTCGGTGGCGCTGCCGGCTTCCGGGCTGGTGGCGGACAGCGTCAGCGTGCCGCGCACCACGGCCAGCTTCACCGCCCGGCTCTTCTCGGTCGAGATGGTGGCGACGCGGTCGACGGCGCTGGCGAACAGGCGGGCGTCCACCTCCATCACCTTGTCGTTGCCGGTGGGGATGACGCGCTCGTAGTCGGGGAAGGTGCCGTCGATCAGCTTCGACGTCATGACGATCGAGTCGAAGGCGAAGCGGACCTTGTTCTCCGACAGCGAGATCTCGATGCGGTCGGCCGCCTCGTCGATCAGCTTGCGCACCTCCATCACCGTCTTGCGCGGCACGATGACGCCCGGGATGTTGTCCGCGCCGTCGGGCAGCGGCATCTCCACCCGCGCCAGCCGGTGGCCGTCGGTGGCCACGGCGCGCAGCACCGGGATGTCGCCGGTGGCCGCCGTCTGGCGGGCGGCGTGCACGTAGATGCCGTTCAGGTAGTAGCGCGTCTCCTCGGTGGAGATGGCGAAGCGCGTGCGGTCGATCAGCGCGCGCAGGTCGCCCGCCGCCAGCGCGAAGCGGTGCTTCAGGTCGCCGCCCGAGAGCTGCGGGAAATCCTCCACCGGCAGGCACGACAGCTTGAACTGCGACCGGCCCGAACGCAGCGTGAGCTGCGCCCCGTCGCCCGCCACGTCCAGCTCCACCTGGCTGCCGTCGGGCAGCTTGCGCACGATGTCGTACAGCGTGTGCGCCGGCGCCGTCGTGCCGCCCGGCCGGGAGATCGTGGCCGGAACCGTCTCGACGATCTCCAGGTCCATGTCGGTGGCGGCCAGCGACAGTTCGCCGTCCTGCGCCCGCAACAGCACGTTGGAGAGGATGGGGATGGTGTTGCGGCGTTCCACCACGCTCTGCACGTGACCGAGGGACCGGAGCAGGGCGGCGCGTTCGATGATGATGTTCATGCGGGTCGTCTGTCTTGCGCAGGCTCGTTGGTCGGAAGACGGCGAGTCGCCGTGGTGGACCGCCGCACGGCCCGGCGGACCGGGCGCGGAACGGGCGCGCATGATAGCACAACCGCGGTTGTACCGAACCAAATTCGTCGCCCGCCGGTGCCCCGCCCGCCGGTTCAGGGACGGCGGCGCGTCATGCACACCGCCGAGGCCGGGCAGAGGCCGGCGAACTGCCGGCTGCCGCGTACCGCGTCGGGCACCGTGTCGCGCGGCACGCGTATCCAGCCCAGGTGTTCCCAGAACGGCACGGCGTCGGTCGTCAGCAGGTACAGCGACGCGATGCCGCCCTGCGCGGCCAGCGCCTCGGCACGCGCGACCAGCATGCGGGCCAGTCCGCCGCCGCGCGCCTGCGGAGCGACGGCCAGCGAACGGATGAGCCCGCCGGCGCCGAACGGCTCGACGCCGATGCAGCCGATGATCCGTCCCTGGTCCTCGGCGGCCAGCAGGACGGTGCCGCTCTCCACGAGGTCGTCCGCCGGCAGCGTCGCCGCGTCCAGCAACGCCGCGATGGCGGGTCGCTCGGCGGCGGTGGCGAGGCGGACGGTGGTCATGGCATCAGTCCAACCGCGATTCGTACAGCCGCACAAGGCTGACGAGGTCGGCGCACTGCCAGTGGCGGGAGCGGTTCAGCTCGCTGCGCACGGCGCCGGCGTAGGTGTCGATGATGAAGCGCGCCTCGGCCGACACCGCGTCGCCGGTTTCCAGGTGGTGGCGCACGATGCGCTGCAGGCCCTGGCTGACCGGGCCGATCCACGGCGTCACGTCCTCGCCGATGGCGTTCAGGACGGTGTTGACGCGCACCACGTGCCCCATGCGTTCGGTCAGGTCGTCGCCGTCCTGCACCTTGATCGCCTGCACGAAGGCGGCTCCGGCCCCGGCGACAATGCGGCCGCGCGCCGCGCGCAACTCCAGGCTGGCGTACCCCGCCGCTTCCAGCGTCGCCCCCCAGCGCCAGACGCGGTCCAGCAGCCACAGCACGTCGTCGTGGTCGGGCACCGGGGCGTGGCGGGCCTGCGCCGCCGCCTGCGCGCGCTCCAGCGCCACCGGCAGCATGATGCCGGTCAGCGCCGCCGCCGCTTCGCCCAGCAGGGCGCGCACGCGCGGCCCGATGGTGCGGCTGGCCGTCAGCCCGGTGGCGGACAGGGCGCCCAGCGAGCGCTCGAACCGCGTCAGCGCATCGTCCAGCGTGTCGCGCACCGGCCTTGAGAGCGGCAACGCGTGCGCGTCGCGCGGCGCGGTGTCGCCGAACAGGCCGCGCACCAGTTCTCCCAGCGTCGTGCAGCAGCCCGAGAAGTGGCCGAGCAGCGCCTGCTGCAGCGGCTGGGGCTCACCGAACGACGGGCCGCCGTACTCGCGGGCGTAGCGCTGCACCACGTCGTAGCGGCGCTTGACGTTCAGCGCGTACAGCGGCGCCAGCCACGCCAGCGGGTCTTCCAGGTCGCGGGTGGGGAAGGCGGCGCGCACGCGGCGCACGAAGCCGACGATGATCGCCGCCTGCCCGTCCACCTCGGCATGCCGGGTCCCGCCGGTGGCGGGGACGTCGTTGAGATCCTGGCGCATGCGTTCGACCAGCGGCAGCAGGGCCGCGTTGTGCTCCAGCACCGTGTGCAGGAAGCGCAGCATGCCGTGGTCGATCGGCGCCTTGTAGGACAGGTGGGGCGTGCGCTGGCGCGCGTCGCGCAGCGCCTCCCGGTTGGCGAGCGCCAGGAACTCCTCCAGCCGCTTGCGCTGGCGCAGCGTGTCGCCCAGCCAAGCCGCCGCCGCCGCACGCATCGACTCGCGCATCGCCATGGCTTCGGGCGAGGCCAGCACGCGGTCGATGATGTCGTCCTGGGCCATGGCGTCCAGGCGGTCCTGCACATCCATGGCCAGCAGCGGAAAGGCCTGCTGCGCCAGCGCGTGCCACACCCCGCCCATGTCCACGCGCTGCAGCAGTCCAGGCACCGCCTCGTGCGTGCGGTACAGCACGGGGTCATCGACCAGCAGCGGCTCGAACAGGCCGGTGAACAGGCGCCGCGCCTTGAAGGGGCGCAGGCGGTTGAAGTGCTCGACCAGGGCGTCGCGCAGGTGCTGCGCGCGGTCCTTGTGCTGCGCCTGGACGCTGTCGATCTCGTCGATGACGGCGCGGATGGCATGGCGCGGCACGCGGCTGACCAACTCGTCAACCTGCCGGTGGATATCCGGTCCGCCCGGATTCCGTTCGCCGCGTCCCTTCCGGTCCTCTGGCCTTGTCGTGGTCGCCTCCCGCTGTACGCGGCGGCCGGGTAAAGCCCCCAGCCCGGTGATTATCACTTGCGATCATGATGACTCGAATCGCCGCCGGCTGGCAAGTCCGTGGTTGTGCGACATATCTTCATATGCACGCTATGGGGGTTGGCGTTGCCGCCGGCGCCCCGGGCATGGCATTCTGGAGGAGGAATGAGCCTGGCGGTTGGGGGCGCCGATGTCCGTGAGCATGGCCGATCTGGAATGGAACGAAGCCTACGGCATCGGCGTGCCCGAACTGGACGCCGACCTGCGGCGGCTGCACGACCTGTACTGCGCGATCCGCGCCTCGCTGGAGGGCGGCGGGGCGATCGGCGGGGTGAGCGCCGACCTGCGTGCCGTCTGCGCCGAACTGATCGACACCGCCCGCGGCCACTTCGCGCGGGAGGAGCGTCTGATGGAGGCGTACGACTATCCCGACCGCGCCGCGCACGCCAAGCTGCACCAATCCTTTTTGGAGCAGGTGGAGGACGTCTGGACCTTCGTGCGCGACGACGGGGCGCGTGACGACTATATGGCGCGCTTCCTGGTGCTGGGCTTCATCGGCAAGTGGCTGAAGATGCACATCATGGTCGTCGACCAGAAGTTCGGCGAGTTCCTCGTCCTGCGCGGCCACAACGGGGGAAGGGCGTAACGGCAACCTACACCGTCGCCTTCTCCGCCTCCATCTGCGCCTCCAGGCCTTCCCGGTAGGTCGGATAGCGCAGCGCGACGCCCAGGTCGCGCTTCATGCGGTCGTTCTTGACGCGCTTGTTGTCGGCCCAGAAGCTCCTGGCCATCTCCGACAGCTCGGCCGTCTCGAAGGGCACGAGCGGCGGCGGCTCCACGCCCAGAAGATCGCAGGCATACTCCGTCACCGCGCGCGGCTCGCACGGTTCGTCGTCGCAGACGTTGTAGACGCTCCCCGGGCTGGGCCGCGCCATGGAGGCGCGCAGCGCCTGCACGATGTCGTCCACGTGGACGCGCGAGAAGACGTGGCCGGGCTTGTCGATGCGCCGGGCGCTGCCGTCGCGCACGGCGTCCAGCGCGCTGCGGCCGGGGCCGTAGATGCCGGGCAGGCGGAACACGTGCACCGGCACGCCGAACTGGCGGTGCAGGTGCAGCCAGCCGCGCTCGGCGTCCACGCGGCGCTTCTGGCGGTCGCCGCTGGGCTTCAGCCACGCCGCCTCGCTCACCCACTCGCCGCCGCGGTCGCCGTAGACGCCGGTGGTGGACAGGTAGCCCGCCCAGTCCAGCGTGCGCAGGTCGTACAGGTCGCGCTCGTGCCGCGCCAGCACCGGGTCGCCGCGCTTGTCCGGCGGCACGGTGGACAGCAGGTGCGTGGTCCCTGCCAGCGCCCCGGCCTCCAGCGCGTGGTCGCGGTCGAAGACGAAGGCCTCGATGCCGCGCGCGCCCAGTTCGGCGCGCTTCTCCTCGCTCTGGCAGGTGCCGGCGACCCGCCAGCCGTCGGCCAGCAGCTCGGCCGCCAGCCGGCCGCCGGTGTAGCCCAGGCCGAAGACGAACAGGCGGGGGGTGGTCATGGTGCGGGGCCTTTCCCTTGTCTATGGGCCTTTGTCTATGGACCCTTGCGTGTGGGCGCGCGTTGGCCGAGTGTAGGGCCGCCATGACCGGACGCAATGTTTTCCCTTCGCTCGCCCTCCTGCTGCCCCTTCTGGGGGCGGCCGGGCCGGCCTTCGCCGCCGCCCCGGAGCGCGCCGTCGACCACAACGCCGAGATGCAGGCCTGCACCCGGCTGGCCGAGACGCGCCCCGACGCCGCGCTGGACAGCGCGCAGGCCTGGCAGGAGCGCGGCGGTGGCGACCGCGCGCAGCTCTGCAAGGCGCTGGCGCTGTTCCACAAGGGTGACTTCAAGACGGCCGGCGCCCGGTTCGAGGAACTGGCGCCGCGCCTGGGCAAGGATGACCCGCAGGCGGCGGCCACGCTGTTCGGCCGCGCCGGCTGGGCGTGGCTGCGTGCCGGCGAGAACGCGCGCGCCGAGAATGCCTACGGCGAGGCGCTGAAGCGCCAGCCCGACGACGTCGACCTGCGCATCGACCGCGCCTTCGCCCGCGCCGAGGCGGAGCGCTACTGGGACGCGGTGGCCGACCTGGACGCCGCCATCGCCCACGATTCCACCCGACCGGAGGCCTTCCTCTACCGCGCCGCCGCCCGCAAGGCGCTGAGTCAGTACCGCGAGGCGCTGCACGACGTGGCCCGCGCGCTGGAGCTGAAGCCGAACGATCCCGAAACGGTCCTGATGCGCGGCAACATCAAGGCGGTGTCCGGCGACCTCAAGGGTGCCCGCGACGACTGGAAGCTGGTCCGCCGCCTCGCCCCCGAGGGTCGTCCCGCCAAGGCGGCGGCCGACAACCTCGCCCGCCTGGACAAGGCCGAAGGCGGCGCCCCCCAGAAGGCGCCGGAACCGAAAAAGCCCTGAACGGGTGTTGCCGTTGGGTTTTCAGTCGAGGTGGTCCAGCAGCGGCTCGTCGCCCGTCCGCGCCCGCCACTGGTTGAAGGACACCACTTCGCGCAACGGCAGGCGCGACCGCCAGCCGGCGCTTTCCAGCTCCGGCTTTTCCAGGAAGGCGCGCACGGTGCCCAGGCAGAGATAGCCGATCAACTCGACCTCCGACGGGATGCCCAGCGCCGCGCGCACCTCGTCCGGGCGCAGGATGCTGACCCAGCCCAGGCCCACGCCCTCGGCCCGCGCCGCCAGCCACAGGTTCTGCACGGCGCACACGGCGCTATACAGGTCCATGTCCGGCATGTGCGTGCGCCCCAGCACCACCGGGCCGGCGCGCTGGCGGTCGCAGGTCACGGCGATGCCGACGGGGGCGTCCAGGATGCCCTCCAGCTTCAGCGCGCGGTAGGCGGCCTGCCGCTCCCCCTCGAACAGGTCCGCGGCTTCCGCGTTGGCGGCGCGGAAGGCGTCGTGCACGCGGCGCTTCACCGTCGGGTCGGTGATGACCACGAAGTCCCACGGCTGCATGAATCCGACGGACGGTGCGTGGTGCGCGGCGCGCAGGATGCGGGCCAGAACCGCGTCGGGCACCGGATCGGGCAGGAACTGGCCGCGCACGTCGCGGCGGCTGAAGATGCAGCGGTAGACGGCGTTGCGCTCGGCTTCGCTGAACGCCGGGTCGGCCTGAACGGCATGCGGATCCATGGGGTGCCTCTTGCCACGGATCGGCTGGGAAAGCCAGCGCCGCCACGTCATACTGACACCCAACATTCAGCAGGCAAACCATAAGGGAGAGAGAGCGTATGCCCGATGTGACCGAGCGCCCCTTGGCCGACCGCGCCCGCTTCAAGGCCTGGACCACCGAGAAGCTGCGCTACTGCGACACCGACCGCCAGGGGCACATCAACAACGCCGTGTTCGCCGAGATGCTCGAGGCTGGCCGCGTCCATTTCCTCTTCGAACCCGGCGCGCCGACGGCCCCGCCGGGCTGCGCCTTCGTCATTGCCCGCATGGAACTGGACTTCCTGGGCGAGATGAACTGGCCGGGGACGGTCGACGTCGGCACGGCGGTGCTCTCCATCGGCCGCAGCTCGTTCCGGCTCGGGCAGGGGATCTTCTTCAACGGCGCGTGCGTCGGCACGGCCGAGGCGGTGATCGTGTTGATGGACGAGGCGACGCGCCGCTCCGCACCGCTGCCGGACGACTTCCGCGCCCGTCTGGAGTCGCTCCAACCGGTCTGATGGAACCCCTGGAGGAGATAAAGTTTCGGCTGCGGTCGGTGTTTTTCAATAAAACCGATTGCGTTTCTACCAGTGGGACAGCAACTTTTTCGCGGAAGGAACCTGTGCCAGCTGCAGTTGTTGGCGGGGTCATCGGAAATGGGCGGAGATGAAGGAACTGTTTTGCTCCGCTTTTGCCGAGAACCAGAAATCAACGACAGCAAGGCACGGGGGATCTTTCATGGCACAGGAAAACGCGCAGCGGCGAGCCGGCGACGACACCGACTCGCCCCGGCGTGCGGGTGAGCGCGTGGCCGATCTCGCAGAGCAGACCGGCAACGCTGCCGCCGACACCGCCCGGCGCGCCTTCGGCGAGATGCAGTCCACCGAGCGCGCGGCCCGCAACGCGGCGGAAAACAGCCTCGGCACCGCCAACCAGATGGCCCGCGACATGGTCGAGCGGATCGGCAACGTCTTCACCATCAACACGCCGGAGGCGCAGGAAACGATCCGGCGCACCACCCAGAACATGAACGCGGTGATCGAGGCCAACACCGCCCTGTCGGAGGCCAGCCAGGCCATCTGGCGCGAATGGCTGGACTTCGCCCAGGAAGCCGCGCGCCAGCAGGCCGACGGCCTCCAGCGCGTGGTGGCCGCCCGCACGCCGCACGACCTCGTCGACGCGCAGATGGCGCTGCTCAAGCAGGAGGTCGAGACCTTCCTGAACACCGCGTCCCGCGTCTCCGACCTGTCGTCCCGCGCGGTGCGGCAGGCCACCACCCGCGTGCGCGCAGCGACCGAGGAAGACGACGAGCAGAACCGCACCCGCCAGCGCCGCCGGGCCTGACGGTTCGTCGTAACGGATCGCCCCGACGTCGGGCTTTCGGCTGTGCCTCACCCCAACCTATGACGGAACCGTCGGTTGGGGTGAGCGCAGCGAAAACCCGACGCCGTCGCGTGCGCTCAGAAATCCAGGTCGGCGTAGTGCTTGGGGGGCGGGCAGCCGGGGATGCTGTCCTGCAGGAGAGGGCGGAAGCTGGGCCGCGACTTGAGGCGGGCGTACCAGTCCTTGGCCTCCGGGTTGTTGTCCCAGGGCACGTCGCCGACGTAGTCGACGCAGGAGATCTCCACCGCCGCGGCGATGTCGGCCAGCGAGAACCACGGCCCGGCCAGCCAGGGCCGCCGCTCCGCCAGGAAAGCGATGTAGTCCAGGTGGTAATGGATGTTGGCCAGCCCCGCGCGGATCGCCGGCGCGAACGGCTGGCCCTGGCCGGACAGCCGCTTCATCAGCTTCTCGCCGACCAGGTTCTCGGTCACCTCACGCTCGAACTTGCGGGTGAACCACGAGACGATGCGGCGCACCTCTGCGCGGCCGGCCACCTCCGGCGGCATCAGCGGCACGTCGGGGTAGGCTTCCTCCAGGTACTCGATGACCGCCCAGCCGTCGGCAATCACCGTGCCGTCGTCCTCCACGAGCACGGGCACCTCGCCGGCCGGGGTCAGGGCCAGGAAGTCCGTGCGCCGTTCCCACGGCTTTTCGACGACCGCCTCGAAGGGCAGGCCCTTCTCGGCCAGCACGACGCGCGCCAGACGCGAGAGGGGGGAAAGGGGATGGTGATACAGGGTCCGCATGCCGGGCGGGACTGTAGCCCAAGGTCGTCCGGGAAAACAATCGGCGCATCGGCCGATGCATAGGGACGGCTGCGACATTTCCGGTTCGCCGGATGCCGCCGTGCGCAGAGACGGAATACCCGGCGCCGATGGGCGGACACCGGCGCCGGGTCCGCCGTCATTCCGCCCGGACGCGGCGGACGAAACCGTCCACCTGGCCGCGCAGGGCGCTTGCCTGCTGCGACAGCGACTCGGCGCTGCTCAGCAGGGAACCCGCCGATTGCCGGGTACGTTGGGCGGCGTCGCTGACACCGCCGATGTTGGCGGACACGTCCTGGGTGCCACGGGCGGCGTCCTGCGCGTTCCGTGTGATCTCCCGGGTCGCGGCGCCCTGCTCCTCCACGGCGGAGGCCACGGCGGTGGTGATGCCGCTGATGTTGGTGATGGTGGTGGCGATGCCCTCGATGGCCTGGACGGCCCGCGCCGTCTCGTCCTGGATGGCCGCGACCTGCGCCTGGATGTCCTCGGTGGCCTTGGCGGTCTGGTTGGCGAGGTTCTTCACTTCCGAGGCCACCACCGCGAAGCCCTTTCCCGCCTCGCCGGCGCGGGCCGCCTCGATGGTGGCGTTCAGCGCGAGCAGGTTGGTCTGGCTGGCGATGTTGTTGATGAGTTGCACGACGTCGCCGATGCGCTGGGCGGCGGCGGCGAGGCCCTTGACGCTTTCGTTGGTGGCGTTGGCTTCGTGCTCGGCGTTCTGGGCGACCTGGGAGGCGCTGGCGACCTGGCGCGCGATCTCGCCGACCGACGCGGCCAGTTCCTCGGCGGCCGCGGCAACCGCCTCGACGTTCCCGGTGGCCTGCCGGGCCGCCTTGGATGCGGCGTCCGACTGGCCCGAGGCCGCTTCGGCGGTGTGCGTGAGCGAGCCGGCGCTGTCCTGGACGGTGCGCGATGCCGCCTGCACCTCGTCGACGGTGCGAAGCACCGAGGATTCGAACTCGGAGGCCAGCCGGATCATGGCCTCCCGCTTCTCGGCCTCCATCTGGCGCTCGTGCTCGGCCTGCTGGCGGCGCATCGCTTCCGCCTCATCCATGCCGCGCTTGAAGACGTCGGTGGCGCGCGCCATCGCGCCGATCTCGTCCGCCTTGTCCACGCCGGGCACGACGACCCCGGTTTCATGGCGGGAGAGGCGCTCCATCACCGCGCTGAGGACGCCGAGCGGGCGCGTGACCCGGAAAATCTGGACCCAGGCCGAAATCGTCATGAGCAGGCCGAGGAGCGCCAGCGTCGCGATGTTGACGCGGCGGTAGAAGGTGACGTTCGCTTCCGCCGCGGTGATCGCGTCCTGTAGACGCCGCTCCAGCAGCACGTTGAACTCGTCGACCGGCGCCATGATGTCCGCCTTGTACTTGTGGTACTCCGGCGAGTGCATGATCGTGCGCGCCAGCTCGAAATCGGGGGCCTTCTTGACCGTGTACTTGCCGGTCCCGTCGTCGAACAGGCCCTTGACGGCGTTCATGGCCTTGGTTTCGAGCCCCACGAGGCCGTCGGAGTTCGCCTGCGCCTGCTTGAGCTTGGAGAACTCGGCGTCGGTGAACCCGGCCCGCTTCATCAGGGTCTGCAGCGGCGCCGTCTCCCCGTCGCCGCGCGGCTTCCGGCCGCTGGCGGCCACGAAGTCCCAATAGATCCGGTGATAGTCGGCCGGGCGCGGCTTCTCGCCGTTGCGGATGGCGAGCACGTCCCAGTACTGCGCCTCGTACTTGGCGTCGCCGGTAATGACATAGGTGCGGGCGAGACGGGTCAGGTCATCGGAACTCTGCCGCAGCTCGTCGGCCAGCAGATAGGACTGGTATTGGTCGCGCTGCGCCTGCACCAAAGCGTCCCGGGCGTCGCCCAGCACAAGGAAGGAGACGATGTTGGCCAGGAATCCCACCAGGAGGGTGGGCATCAGAATCCAGGTTGTCCGCTTGATCGTCAGTCCCTTCATAGGCCTGTCTCCCTGATGTTCGTTGTTTGAAATGCGCCAACGGGCAATGTCGATACGACCGGCGTTGCCGGGCACCGCGGGGCCTTCATAAGCGATTTGTCATAGAACAGGGCGTATAGCATAGGCAATTGAGCAAGGAACAGGCATGCGTGAGGAGACGCCCACGGACGCGGGCACGCGACCAGCGCATCCGGATGGCGCAACGGAGATCGTGATGTGGCGCTCAGCGCTTCAGCGGCAGGCCGGGTGCGGCTTGCGGTAAATGATGTGCGGGCTGTCCGCCGCGTCCGCGCTCCGCACCGGCACCCAGCCGTTGTGTTCATAGAAGGCGCGCGCGGCGGCGTTGCGGGCGGCGCAGGTCAGTTCCGCCGGGCCGTTCAGGCTGGCCAGCGCCTCGCGCAGCAGGGCGGTTCCGATGCCGCGATTCTGCCAGTCCGGGTCGATGAACAGGTTGTGCACCACGCGCTGCGGCCGGTCGATGGAGACGAAGCCGACGACGCGTCCGTCCACCTCGGCGACCAGCACCGTCTCATCCTCGACGCAGTCGTAGTAATCGTCCAGGCCGAAGCGCTCGGCCGGCTGCCAGGGGAAGGCACGGCGCCGCCCGTCCAGGAAGATCCGGGCGCACCGGGGGCCGTCGCCGGCGGCGGCGTGGCGCGTGACGATCCGCAACCCGTTCACGAACGGCATAGCCCCCTCCCTGCCGCCGGCTGTCTTCGCGGCACGCCGCTCCAACAACCGTTTCGCCTCAACGATATTCCGCCGGGCGGCGGGCGCCTAGGACCTGCGGGCAACAGTGCCAAACGAAACGGCGGCCCGGTGGTGCACCGGGCCGCCGCTTTGTCACCGCGCGTCGCGGAATCCTTACTCCGCCGGGATCGCCTTCGGCAGGGTGACGGGCACCTCCAGCCGGTTCAGCATCTCCTTCGGCACCACCTGCCAGAAGCGGCCGCGGGCGCGCTCCCAGTCGTTCAGCAGCTCGGCGGCGAAACGGCTCTGCGTCTCCTCGACATGCTCCTCGATGAGGCGCTTGGCCATATCGTCGTAGTGCCCGACCTCGATGCGCTGGTAGGCGACGCTCTCGTCGTTGACGTAGAGCGGGAAAGTCCCCGCCTCGTCGTAGACGAAGGCCATGCCGCCCGTCATGCCGGCGGCGAAGTTGTCGCCGACGGCACCCAGGATCACGGCCACGCCGCCCGTCATGTACTCGCAGCCGTTGGAGCCGCAACCCTCGACCACCACGCTGGCGCCGGAGTTGCGCACCGCGAACCGCTCACCGGCCTGACCGGCGGCGAACAGCTTGCCCGCCGTGGCGCCGTACAGCACCGTGTTGCCGATGATGGTGTTCTTGTTGGTCTCCAGCGGCGACGAGGTGCTGGGGCGCACCACGATGGTGCCGCCCGACAGGCCCTTGCCGACGTAGTCGTTGGCGTCGCCGAACACCTCCAGCTTCATGCCCTGCACCGCGAAGGCGCCCAGCGACTGGCCGGCGGTGCCGCGCAGGCGCACCGTCACGTGACCCGGCTGCAGGCCGGCCATGCCGAACTTCCGCGTGATCATCGACGACAGGCGCGTGCCGATGGCCCGGTGCGTGTTGCGGATGGTGTAGGCGAGCTGCATCTTCTCGCCTTCCTCGAACAGCGGGCGGGCGTCGGCGACGATGCGCGCGTCCAGCGTGTCCGGCACCTCGTTGCGACCCTGCATGGTGCAATAGCGCGCGTTCTCGCCCGGATCGATCTGCGCCAGCAGCGGGTTCAGGTCGAGGTCGTCGAGGTGCTCGGCGCCGCGGCTCACCTGATGCAGCAGGTCGGTGCGGCCGATCACCTCGTTCAACGACTTGAAGCCGAGCTGCGCCAGGATCTCGCGCACCTCTTCCGCCAGGAACGAGAAGAGGTTGACCACCTTCTCCGGCGTGCCGGTGAACTTCTCGCGCAGCTTCGGATCCTGCACGCACACGCCCACCGGACAGGTGTTGGAGTGGCACTGGCGCACCATGATGCAGCCCATGGCGATCAGGCTGGCGGTGCCGATGCCGAACTCCTCCGCACCCAGCATCGCGGCGATGACGATGTCGCGGCCGGTCTTCAGGCCGCCGTCGGTGCGCAGGCGCACGCGGTGGCGCAGACGGTTCAGCGTCAAAACCTGATGCACCTCCGACAGGCCCATCTCCCACGGGCCGCCGGCGAACTTGATGGACGTCTGCGGGGAGGCGCCCGTGCCGCCGGAGTTGCCGGAGATCAGGATGATGTCGGCGTTCGCCTTGGCCACGCCGGCGGCGATGGTGCCGATGCCCGACCGCGCCACCAGCTTCACGCACACCTTGGCGTCGGGGTTGATCTGCTTCAGGTCGTAGATGAGCTGCGCCAGATCCTCGATCGAGTAGATGTCGTGGTGCGGCGGCGGGCTGATGAGCGTCACGCCCGGCGTCGAGTGGCGCAGCCGCGCGATCATCTCCGTCACCTTGAAGCCGGGAAGCTGGCCGCCTTCGCCGGGCTTGGCGCCCTGGGCGACCTTGATCTCCAGCTCACGGCACTGGTTCAGGTATTCGGCCGTGACGCCGAAGCGGCCCGACGCCACCTGCTTGATGGCGCTGTTCCAGTTGTCGCCGTTCTTGTCCGGGCGGAAGCGCGCCGGATCCTCGCCGCCCTCGCCCGAGTCGGATTTGGCGCCGATGCGGTTCATGGCGACGTTCAGCGTGCCGTGCGCCTCCGACGACAAGGCGCCCAGCGACATGCCCGGCGTGACGAAGCGCTTGCGGATCGCGGTGATGCTCTCGACGTCGTCGATCGGCACCGCCTTGTTCAGCGAGCGGAACTCCAGCAGGTCGCGGAGCTGCATCGGCGGGCGCTTGCGCACCTGCTCGGAATAGGTCTTGAACGTGCCGTAGCTGTCGTCCGACACCGCCTGCTGGAGCAGGTGCATGATGCCGCCCTCCCAGCCGTGCCGGTCGCCGGACTTGCGGAAACGGTAGAAGCCGCCGACGGGCAGGGTGACGACGTCCTCGTCGAAGGCGACGGCGTGCTGCTCCAGCACCTTCTTCTGGATGCCGTTCAGGCCGATGCCGGAGATGCGGCTGACCATGGCCGGGAAGTGCTCGGCGATCAGCGCGCGCGACAGGCCGACCGCCTCGAAGTTGCAGCCGCCGCGGTAGCTGCTGATGATCGAGATGCCCATCTTGGACATGATCTTCAGCAGGCCCTCGTCGATCGCCTTCTTGTAGCGCGACAGGCAGGTCTCCAGCGGCATGGTGCCGAACAGGCCGCGGCGCTGGCGGTCGGCGATCGCCTCCTGCGTCAGGTAGGCGTTGACCGTTGTCGCACCCACGCCGATCAGCACGGCGAAGTAGTGCGTGTCCAGGCACTCGGCCGAGCGCACGTTCAGCGAGGTGAAGGTGCGCAGGTTGTTGCGCACGAGGTGCGTGTGAACGGCGCCGGTGGCCAGGATCATCGGGATGGCGGCGCGCTTGGCGCTCATCCGCTCGTCCGTCAGGATCACGTGGTTGGCGCCGCCGCGCACCGCGTCCTCGGTCTCCTGGCGGATGCGCTTCAGCGCGTCTTTGAGCGCGTCGGGGCCGCCGTCCACGGCGAAAGTGGCGTCGATCTCGGCGACCGTGCCGGCCATGTAGGCGCGCATGGCGCGCAGCTCGGCCGTGGTCAGCACCGGCGATTCGAGCTGGAGCAGACGCGTCTGGCTCTCGTCCTCGTCCAGGATGTTGCCCAGGTTGCCCAGGCGCGTCTTCAGGCTCATCACCCGGCGCTCACGGAGCGAGTCGATGGGCGGGTTGGTGACCTGGGAGAAGTTCTGGCGGAAGAAGTGGTGCAGGCCGCGGTACTTCTCCGACAGCACGGCGATGGGGCTGTCGTCGCCCATCGAGCCGACGGCCTCCTTCGCGTCCTCCACCATC
>DASPIO010000155.1:0-20157 GCA_035629155.1 Azospirillum sp.
GGAGGCCTACGACGTGCGCCCGCGCGCCGTGGACCGGCCGGTGTCCGGCTTTTCCGGCGGCAACCAGCAGAAGCTGGTGCTGGCCCGCGAGATGGAGCGCGACCCCGACCTGCTGCTGGTCGGCCAGCCGACGCGCGGCGTGGACGTCGGCGCCATCGAGTTCCTCCACAACCGCCTGCTGGCCCTGCGCGCGGCGGGCAAGGCGATCCTCCTGGTCTCCGTCGAGCTGGAGGAGATCCTGGCGCTGTCCGACCGCATCCTGGTGATGTGCGCCGGCCGCGTCGTGGGCGAGGTCACCCCGGAGGCCGCCGACGAGCGCCGCCTGGGCCTGATGATGGCCGGGGCGGATGTTACCGGATGATACACGGCGATACGCCCGGAGGGGGTGCGTAACACTCGGCACCCTCGTGCACGCCCTCGTGCACGGGGCCGTTCGCGGTGGGCGCACGTCGGGCGTTGGTGAGGGAAGTATGGCGGGAAATAGGAATTTTTGCAAGCCGGGGGCTTGTGGCAGGCAAGTGCCGAAATTCCCTCCCCCGCCCAGCAGAAAGGTTTCTCCCAAGGCGCGGGCCGCGCTGGCGGCGGTCGACTGGGCGGCCATCGACGCGATGACGGACGAGGACATCGCGCGCCAGATCGCCGAGAATCCGGACGCCGGGCCTGTCCGACGCGCCGCCGCCGTTCGCGCGGTGGCGTGGCGGGCGCTGAAAGCGTTGCGGCGCCGTGTGGATGGACATCCACAAGCGGATACCCATCACCGATTGCCCGCCCCTCATTATCCGGCGCACCCTCCCGCCAGCGGCGTCGTGTCCGCGTGGAGGAGGGTGCATGTCGGACGGGTACGAGGGGCCGGATCGGTTCGTCGAGACGACCACGCAGGGGTTCTTCTCGCGCCTCGGCGGGGCGTTGATGGCGCCGGTGGTGGGGCTCGTCTGCGTGGTCGGCAGCGTGGTGCTGCTGTCGTGGAACGAGGGCCGCGCGGTCGATGCCGCCACGGCGCTGGCCGCCGGGGCGGGCAGCGTCGTCTCGGTGCCGGCGGCCGCTCCCGACCCGGCCAACGACGGCAAGTTGGTGCACGTGCTGGGCAACGCCACGGTGGGCGAACCGCTGCGCGACCCGGCGCTGGGGGTGGCGTGGAACGGGCTGCTGCGGCTGCACCGCACCGTCGAGATGTACCAGTGGCAGCAGCGCGAGACGACGCGCAGCGAGAAGCAACTCGGCGGCTCCGAGAAGACGGAGACCGTCTATGAATACGAGAAGGTGTGGTCCGAGCAGCCCATCGACTCCAACCGCTTCCGTCTGGCCGAGGGGCACCGCAACCCGTCCATGCCGCTGCGTTCGCTGACGGTGGACAGCCGCGACGCGCGCATCGGCGGGCACGCGGTGACGCCGGCCGTGCTGGGGCACCTGAGCGCCTACCAGCCGCTCACCCCCGGCACGGCGTCGTCCGACCCGGCCTACCGCACGGCGGACGGCGGGCTGTACCGTGGCCCTGACCCGATGAACCCGAAGATCGGCGACGTGCGCGTGCGCTTCGAGGGCGTGGTGGCGCAGCCGATCAGCGTGGTGGCGGCGCAGTCGCGCAACGGGCTTCTCCCCTACACCGCCGCCAACGGCTACACCATCGCGCTGATCCAGGTGGGCGAGCGGCCGGCCGCCGCGATGTTCGCCGACGCCCAGCAGGCGGAGTCGGTGATCACCTGGATCCTGCGCCTCGTCGGCTGGGTGGTGATGGCGATCGGCGTGATGCTGTTCTTCCAACCCTTCGTGGTGCTGGCCTCCGTCCTGCCGTTCCTGGAGCCGCTGGCGAACGCCGGGGCGACGCTGCTGGGCTTCGTGCTGGCCACGCCCGTCACGCTGGTGACCATCGCCGTCGCCTGGGTCGCCCACCGGCCGTTGCTGGCGGCCGGGCTGGGCGTGGCGGCGGTGCTGGCGCTGGTGGGCGGCCTGCTGATGCGGCGCCGGGGCGGTGGCGCGGCGGCGACGGCCACACGAGCAGGCTGAAGGAACCCATCGGCTTCCACGTGCCGGCCCCGCCCGCCGGCCGGTAGCTTCGCTTCGCCTCGTGCTTGCTGCCCTGGTCGGCGTTGCCGTCGGCGAGGGCTCCCTGGGCCGGCTGCGGCGCGCTGGAGACGGGCAACCTGTCGCCGGCGCAGACGCTGTTCGCGTCCATGGCGCCGCGGGGATCCCAGGGCGTGAACGTCACGGTGTGATGTCACCCCATGGGGGAAGGGCGGTCCGCCGGGCGTCCCCCAGCGCCCGGCGGACCGTGTTCCCCTTTGCCTTTACTCGGCCGCAAGCGCCTTGCATTCCCCCACCCCGCCAAGGCACTTTCCTTCACGTTCGAGCGGGGGCGGGCGGCATGGCGGCGGTGGAGGACAGCGGGCTTGCGGGCGCGCCGGGGCGGGCTCCGGCGTGGGTGGGCTTGGCGCTGCTGCCGCTCCTGAACCTGATGCTGGCGCTGGCGCTGTCCGGCTTTGTCGTGCTGGCGGTGGGGGAGAGCCCGTGGGCGGCGCTGACGGTGCTGGCCTGGGGCGCCTTCGGCTATCCGGAGGCGGTGGGGTTCACGCTGTACTACGCCACCGGCTTCATCTTCACCGGGCTGGCCGTGGCCATGGCCTTCCACGCCGGGCTGTTCAACATCGGCGGCGAGGGGCAGGCGTACCTGGGCGGGCTGGGTGCCGCATTGGTGGCGCTGGCGATGCCGGAGGGCTGGCCGTGGCCGGTGGCGGCGGGGCTGGGCGTCGCGGCGGCGGCGCTGTTCGGCGGCGCCTGGGCCTTCCTGCCGGGCTGGCTGCAGGCGAAGCGCGGCAGCCACGTGGTCATCACCACCATCATGTTCAATTTCATCGCATCGGCGCTGATGACGTGGCTGCTGGTCGACGTGCTGATCAAGCCGGGGCAGCAGAGCCCGGAATCGCGCGAGTTCACCCCCAACGCCTGGATGCCGTCCATGGACCGGGCGCTGGGCTGGGTGGGGATCGAGGTGCCGGCCTCGCCGCTCAACCTGTCGTTCGCGGTGGCGCTGGCGTGCTGCGCGCTGTTCCATGGTTTCGTCTGGCACACCCGCTGGGGCTACGCGCTGCGCGTGGTGGGGCAGAACGAGCGCGCCGCTGTCTACGCCGGAATTTCCCCGGCGCGCGCCGTGATCCTCGCCATGATGCTGTCCGGCGCGCTGGCCGGGCTGGCCGGGGTCAACGAGGTGCTGGGCGTGCAGCACCGCCTGATCCTGAACTTCACGGGCGGGGTGGGCTTCGTCGGCATCGCGGTGGCGCTGATGGGGCGCAACCACCCGGTGGGCATTGTGCTGGCGGCCCTGCTGTTCGGCGCGCTGTACCAGGGCGGGTCCGAGCTGTCGTTCGAGTTCCAGACGATCAACCGCGAGATGGTGGTGGTGATCCAGGGCCTCGTCATCCTCTTCGCCGGCGCCATGGAGAACCTGTTCCGCCCACAGGTGGAGCGGCTGTTCCGGCCCAAGGGAAAAGGGGAGGGCGGTGCATGGATGACGTGATCGCCCTGCTGCTGCCGCTGGCCGGGGCGACGGTGCGCGTCGCGACACCCTTGGTGCTGGCCGCGCTTGCCGGCCTGTACAGCGAGCGCGCAGGCGTGGTGGACATCGCGCTGGAAGGCAAGATGCTGGCCGGCGCCTTCTTCGCCGCCGCCGTCGCCTTCCAGGCCGGCGACCCGTGGCTGGGCCTTGGCGCCGGGGTGGCGGCCGGGGTGGCGCTGGCGCTGGTGCATGGCTACGCCTGCGTCAGCCACGGCGGCAACCAGGTGGTGTCGGGCATGGCGATCAACATCCTGGCCGCCGGGCTGGCGCCTACGCTCGCCTACGCGTGGTTCCAACTGGGCGGGCAGACACCGCTGCTGCCCAACGGCGCCCGGCTGCCCAACGTGGGCGGCGCCAACGTGCTGGTGTGGGCGACGGCGGCGCTGGTGCCGCTGACGGCGTGGGTGCTGTACCGCACGCGCTTCGGCCTGCGCCTGCGCGCGGTGGGGGAGAACCCGGCGGCGGTCGATACGGCGGGCATCTCGGTGGCCGGGCTGCGCTACCGCGCGCTGGTCATCACCGGCGTGCTGAGCGGGGCGGCGGGGGCGTACCTGTCCATCGCGCACGGCGCCGGATTCGTGCGCGACATGACGGCGGGCAAGGGATTCCTGGCGCTGGCCGCGCTGATCTTCGGCAAGTGGCGGCCGTGGCCGACGCTGGCCGCGTGCCTGCTGTTCGCCTTCACCGACGCCGTGCAGGTGCGGCTGCAGGGCGTGGAGTTGCCGCTGGTGGGCACGGTGCCCGTGCAGTTCATCCAGATGGTGCCGTACGTGCTGACCGTGCTTCTGCTGGCCGGCTTCGTCGGCCGCGCCGTGGCGCCGAAGGCCAGCGGCATCCCCTTTGTCAAGGAGCACTGATGCCATGGACGCCCTGATCGACTTGGCCCGCCGGGCGCGCGACAACGCGCACGCGCCCTATTCGCGCTTCCATGTGGGGGCGGCGGTGGAGGGCGAGTCGGGCCGGCTGTTCGCCGGGGCCAACGTGGAGAACGCCGCCTACCCGCAGGGCCAGTGCGCCGAGTCCTCGGCCATCGGCGCCATGGTCACGGCGGGCGACCGGCGCATCCGGCGGATCGTCGTGATGGGCGGGGAGCCGGGCGACGGCACCCTGTGCACGCCCTGCGGCGGCTGCCGCCAGCGCCTGCGCGAGTTCGCCGGGCCGGACACGCCGGTGCACGTCTGTGGACCGGAGGGGCTGCGCCGCACGTTCACGCTGGGCGAACTGCTGCCGCACTCGTTCGGGCCGGACAATCTGGGGTTTTGAGAGGCCGGGATTTTGAGGGGAGATGTCATGAGCGCGGCACGGGCGGCGTCGGAGATCAAGGTGCGCGCACCGGGGCGGCTGCCGCGCGTCGGCATCGTGCTGGGCTCCGGCCTGGGCGGCATCGCCGGGCGGGTGGAGGACGCCGTCGTCATCCCCTACGGCGAGCTGCCGGGCTTCCCACAGCCGGGGGTGGAGGGGCACGCCGGGCGGCTGGTGGTCGGGCGGCTGGCCGGCACCGGGGTGGCCGTGCTGCAAGGGCGGGTGCACGCCTACGAGGGCACCGGGTTCGCGGCGCTGCGCACCGCCATCCGTGCCTTGAAGCTGGCGGGGGTGGAGACGCTGGTGCTGACCTGCGCCGCCGGGTCGCTGCGCACCGAGGTCGGGCCGGGGCGGCTGATGATCGTCGCCGACCACATCAACATGCTGGGCACCAACCCGCTGGTGGGGCCGAACGACGACGCCTTCGGCCCGCGCTTCCCCAGCCTGACCGACGCGTGGGACCCGGCGCTCAGGGCGCGGCTGTCCGCCGCGGGGGAAGCGCTTGGCATTCCCGTGGCCGAAGGGGTATACGCC
The DNA here is from genome assembly GCA_035629155.1 of Azospirillum sp. Classification (GTDB taxonomy): domain Bacteria; phylum Pseudomonadota; class Alphaproteobacteria; order Azospirillales; family Azospirillaceae; genus Azospirillum. The sequence continues at coordinate 5,387 of DASPIO010000155.1, forward strand.
GCGTGGCTCGGCCCAAGCTTCGAGACGCCGGCCGAGGTCCGCATGTTGAAGCTGCTGGGCGCGGACGCGGTGGGCATGTCGATGGTGCCGGAATGCATCATCGCCCGGCACTGCGGCCTGCGCGTCGCCGGGTGCGCGGTCATCACCAACCTCGGCGTCGGGCTGGGGGACGGGCCGGTCGACCACGCGCACACGCTGCGCACCGCCGCCGCGGCGGCGATGGACCTGGAACGGCTGTTGGTTGGTTTTGTCGAGGGATGGACGGAAGGGGACGGGGGCCAGCCATGAAACTTCTCGCCGAACTTCAGCTCGCCGTGGACGCGGCCCAGACGGTGCCGGCCAGCGCCGACGCGGCGCGGCGCGCGGTGTCACTGCTCGACCTCACCAGCCTGGGCGACAAGGACACGGAGGCCGACGTGAAGGCGCTGTGCCGCCGCGCCGTCACGCCCGTGGGGCCGGTCGCCGCCGTGTGCGTGTGGCCGCGCTTCGTGAAGACGGCGCGCAAGGCGCTGAAGGGATCGGGCGTGAAGGTCGCCACCGTGGTGAACTTCCCGTCCGGCGAGGCGGACGCCCCCGCCGTGGCCGCCGAGACGCGCGCGGCCGTGAAGGACGGGGCCGACGAGATCGACGTGGTGCTGCCCTACCGCAGCTTCATCGAGGGCGCGCGCACCGCGCCGATCGGCGTTCTGCGCGCCTGCCGCGAGGCGTGCGGCGAGGGGGTCGCCATGAAGGTGATCCTGGAGGCCGGCTGCTTCCCCGACGCCGACCTGCTGGCCTGGGCCTGCCGTGACGCCATCAACGCCGGGGCGGATTTCCTCAAGACCTCGACCGGCAAGCTGAACCCGGCGGCGACGCTGGAGACGGCGGCCATCATGCTGCACGCCATCGGGCAGGCGGGCCGCCCGGTGGGCTTCAAGGCGGCCGGCGGCATCCGCGACGCGGCATGCGCGGCGGCGTACCTGAGCTTGGCCGACAAGCTGATGGGAAAGGGCTGGGCCAAGCCGGCGACCTTCCGCTTCGGCGCCTCCGGCCTGCTCGACTCGCTGCTGGAGGCGCTGGGCGAGGCGCCGGTCGCGACGCCGGTTGCGGGGGTGGCCGCCGCGGGGTATTGAGGCGGGATGCTTCCCCAGGAAATCATCCGCAAGAAACGCGACGGCACGCCGCTGACCGCCCCGGAGATCCAGGCGTTCGTGCGTGGCATCACCGACGGCACGGTCAGCGAGGGGCAGGCCGCGGCCTTCGCCATGGCGGTGTTCTTCAAGGGCATGTGGCTGGACGAGCGCGTCGCGCTGACGCGCGCCATGACCGCGTCCGGCACGGTGATCGACTGGGCGCCCATGGACCTGCCCGGCCCGGTGCTGGACAAGCATTCGACCGGCGGCGTCGGCGACAAGGTCAGCCTGATCCTGGCGCCGGCCGTGGCGGCCTGCGGCGGCTTCGTGCCCATGGTGTCGGGCCGCGGCCTGGGCCACACCGGCGGCACGCTGGACAAGTTCGAGAGCATCCCCGGCTACCGCGCCAAGCCCGACCTCGGCACGCTCCAGCGCGTCGTGAAGGAGGTGGGGTGCGCAGTCATCGGCGCCACCGACGACATCGCGCCCGCCGACAAGCGCCTGTACGCCATCCGCGACGTGACGGCGACGGTGGAGTCCATCGACCTGATCACCGCGTCGATCCTGTCGAAGAAGCTGGCGGCCAGCCTGGACGGGCTGGTGATGGACGTGAAGTTCGGCAACGGCGCCTTCATGGCGAAGCAGAAGGATGCCGAGGCGCTGGCCGAGAGCATCGTCACCGTGGCGGCCGGCGCCGGCCTGCCGGCGGTGGCGCTGCTGACCGACATGAACCAGGTGCTGGGCAGCAGCGCCGGCAACGCGCTGGAGGTGCGGGAGTGCCTGGCGGCCCTGCGCGGCGAGGCGGCCGACGCGCGGCTGATGGAGGTGACGCGGGCGCTGACGGCGGAGCTGCTGGTGCTGGCGCAACTGGCGCCGGACGTCGAAGCGGGGCGGCGCCGGTTCGACGACTCGATCGGCAGTGGTGCTGCGGCCGAGCGCTTCGCCCGCATGGTGGTGGCGCTGGGCGGCCCGGCCGACCTGCTGGAGAACCCCGACGGCCACCTGCCCATGGCGGCGGTGCGGCGCGCGGTGTACCCGGAGCGTGCGGGGGTGGTCGCGGCGGTGGACACCCGCGCGCTGGGCATCGCCGTGGTGGCGCTGGGCGGCGGGCGGACCAAGGTGACCGACGCCGTGGACCATGCGGTGGGGCTGGACGACGTCGCCGGGCCGGGCGACGCGGTGGCGCCCGGCGGGCGGCCGCTGTGCGTCGTGCACGCCCGCAGCGAGGACGAGGCTGAGCGCGCCGCCGGCATGGTGCGCGCCGCCGTCACCGTGGCCGACGTGGCGCCCGAGCCGGGGGCGCTGGTGGCGGCGCGGATCTGAGGGCATGCACGCACCCCGCCCGCCCGCGCCCCATACGCCAGCGCCGGCCGAGCGGCAGGGGCACCTGACGGGGATCGTGCTGATCTCCGTGGCCTTCGCGCTGTTCTCCGTCACCGACGCGCTGATGAAGCACGTCACGCGCACCTATCCGCTGTTCGAGGCGTTCTTCTTCAACGCGCTGTTCGCGCTGGTGCCCATCGTGGGATTCGCGCTGGCGCGTGGGGGGCTGCGCACGCTGGCGACGCAACGGCCGCTGGTGCACCTCGTGCGGTCGTGCTTCGGCATCGGCGCCGGGCTTGGGGCGTTCTACGGCTACACGCGCATGCCCATCGCCGACGTCTACGCCATCCTGTTCACCTCGCCGCTGATCATCACCGCGCTGTCGCAGGTTGTCCTGGGGGAACGGGTGCGGGTGGCGCAGTGGATCGCCATCCTGGTGGGCTTCTCGGGCGTGCTGCTGATGCTGCGGCCGGGCGCGGGGATCATCGACCCCGGTGCGCTGGGCGCCATGGCCAGCGCCTTCTGCTTCGCGGTGTCGGGGCTGATCGTGCGCCGCTACGGGCGTACGGAGTCGGCGGCGTCCTATCCCTTCTACGGCAACCTGCTGGCCATGGCGGTGCTGCTGCCGCTGATGGCGCCCGTCTTCGTGCTGCCGGACGCGGCGGGGTTCGCGCTGATGATGGCGTGCGGACTGTGCGGGGGCACGGCGCTGCTGTGCCTGCTGGGCGCGTTCCGCATCGCGCCGGCCGCCGTGGTGGCGCCGTTCCAGTACACGCAGATGCTGTGGGGCGTTCTGTATGGCGCGCTGTTCTTCGGCGACTGGCCGGGGCCGGCGCTGCTCGCGGGGGCGGCGGTGGTGATCGGCAGCGGCCTCTACCTGCTGCGCCGGGAGGCGCGACACTAGGCCGGCGCTTCGGCTATGGTCGGCGCATGCCGAAGATTTCCGTCACACTGCCGAGCCTGCGCCCGCAGATGCTCGTCGACACGATCCAGAGCATCTACGCCGCCTCGGTCGGCCATGAGCTGGAAATCGTCGTCGTCTCCCCTTTCGAGGTGGAGGCGCCGTTCGTCCGCCACGTGCCGGAGGGCACGCCGCAGGGCAACTGCGCCGCGCACGCCCTGGGCTACGAGGCATCGAGCGGCGACATCGTCGTCGCCATGTCCGACGACCACCGGGCCGAGCCGGGGTGGCTCGACGGGCTCGCCGACCACATCGCGGAGCGCGAGAGCCGGTTCTTCCCCTTTGCGGGCGGGCTGGCGCGGCCGAACTGCCCGCACTTCGGCACGGCGTACGGTCTCTATTACCCGTACTTCCCGGTGATGTCCCGGCGCAGCGTCGAGGCGGTGGGCGGCTGGTTCTCGCGCGCCTTCATCGCCCATTTCGCCGACCCCGACCTGGCTTTGCGCGTCTGGCGGGCCGGCGGGCGGTGCGAGCTGCTGCCGGACGCCCGCATCATGGCGGTGCCGGTCGGCGACGCCGAGAACGCCGCCGTGCCCTTCAAGTCGAAGGCGTTCCCGCAGGACTTCGCCACCTTCGTGCGCACGTACCACGCCGAGCACGGCGCCGGCTTCCTGCCCGACCTGCGGGAGATCGGCGCGGATTACCCGATCGACTGCCTGAGCGACAACAGCTTCGCCGAGCGCTGCCCGCCGCGCGTCTTCCATGAAAGGCGCGCGGCCGGTCCTTGACAGCACGGGGATGGCGGGGCAACTCTTCGTCCCCGTACGGCTGGGGTGCCTGTTCGTGGAACGGGCTGAGACACACCCATCGAACCTGATCTGGGTCATGCCAGCGAAGGGAGCCGACCGTCCGAGGACCCGTGCCCCCGGCACCTCCTGCGAGCGGCGTTTCCCCGCCGGCCAGGAGGCGACATCCATGCGGCGGACCATCCTTTCCCTTTGCGTTGCAACCGTCGTCGGCACGGCCGGCTTCGGTGCGGCCGGCGGCGTCGGCGCGCAGACGCTCGACTTTCCCATCCTGGTGCCGGTCACCGGCTTCCTGTCGCTGGAGGGCACCAGCCAGCGCAACGGCGCCGTGCTGGCGCTGAAGGAGGCGCCGGCCGGGCTGAAGATCACCTCGGCGGTCACCGACACCGGCACTTCGCCGGAGGCGGCGGTGACGGCGCTGGAGCGCGCGGCCGGCGGCGGCACCGTAACGGCCGTGGTGGCGAGCATGCTGGGCACGCAGCTCCTGGCCATGCTGCCCCTGGCGGCGGAGTACAAGGTGCCGCTGGTCACCGTGTCGGGCACGGCGGCGGTGACCGAGCAGGGCAACCCCTGGATCTTCCGCTTCTTTCCCGGCGACGCCGTGACCAAGGAGGCGCATGCCCGCTATGTGGTGGAGGAATTGGGGAAAAAGCGCCCGGCGCTGATCACCCAGACCACCGCCTACGGCCAGTCCGGCAAGGCGCACCTGCTGGCGCAGTTCAGGAAGCTGGGCGCCGAGGTGGTGTACGAGGAGGCGGTGGACACGTCGGCCAAGGACCTGCTGCCGGTGCTGACCAAGGCGCTGGCCGCCAACCCGGACGTGCTGGTGCTGCACCTGCATTCCGGCCCGACGGCGCTGTTCCTGCGGCAGGCGGCGGCGCACGGGGTGGCGGTGCCCATCGTCGCCGGGTCGGCCATGCACCAGCCGAGCACGGCGGCGCTGCTGGAACCCAGGGAGCTGAAGGGCGTGTGCGCGGAGACGGCGGCCTCGCCGGTGTCCGGCGGTTCGGCCGCGGTGGAAAAGTTCACCGCCGACTACCGCGCCGCCTTCGGCGCCGAGCCGGACGCCTTCGCGCTCGGCCAGTACGACGGCGTGAAGATGGTGCTGACGGCGGTGCAGGACGGGGCGCGGACGGCCGAGGACGTGCGCAAGGCGCTCTCCACCGGCCGGCACGAGGGGCTGGCGATGACCTACGCCTCCGACGGCAAGGGCAACATGGCGCACTCGGCGGTCATCGTCTGCTACGACGGCGAGAGCCGCGTGCCGAAGGTCGTCAAGCGCTACGACAACGTGACGGGCGTGGTGAAGTGAGCGCGGGCACGTGCACGTGCTGACCGTCGCGCAACTCCTCCTCAACGGCGTGGCGCTTGGGGCGGCCTACGCGCTGGTGGCGTTGGGCTTCGTGCTGGTTCTGAACGCCACGGGGGCGGTGAACTTCGCGCAGGGCGACCTGGTCATGGCCGGCGGCATGCTGGCGGTGGCGCTGGCGCCGCTTGTGCCGGCGCCGGGGATCGCGCTGCTGCCGGTGGTGCTGGTGCTGATGGCCGCCCTCGGGCTGCTGGTGTCGGTGGCGGCGTACCTGCCGTTGCGCGGGCGGCCGCACGTCGGCGTGTTCATCAGCACCATCGCGGTCGGCATCGTGTTGCAGAATGGCGCCACCGTGCTGCTGGGGCCGGAGCCGCGCGCCGCGCCGCCGCTGCTGTCCGGCGGCACCCTGCGCCTGGGCGAGCTGGTGGTGGCGGAGCAGTCGCTGGCCATCGTCGCGGTGGCGGCGCTGCTGATCGGCGCGCAGCAATGGGTGTTCGCCCGCACGCAGCTCGGCCGCCGGCTGCGCGCCACGGCGCAGGACCCGGAGATGGCGCGCGCCTGCGGCGTGCCGGTGACAGCCATGATCCTCGCCACCTTCGCGCTGGGCACGGCCTATGCCGGGGCGGCGGGGCTGCTGCTGGCCAACCAGTTCTTCGTCACGCCGACGGCGGGCAGCGACCTGATCCTCAAGGCCTACATCGCCGTCACCCTCGGCGGCTGGGGCTCCGTGCCCGGCGCCGTGGCCGGGGCGCTGGTGATCGCGCTGTTCGAGGTGGGGGTGTCGGCGGTGCTGTCCTACCCGGTGGCGATGGGGGCGCTGTACGTGACCCTTCTGGTCGTCCTGGTGGCGCGCCCGCAGGGGCTGTTCGGTGAAGTGGCGCGGCGCCGTGCGTAGGGCCTCGCTTGTGCTTGGCGCGGTCGCGCTGCTGGCCTACGCCGTCCTGTACGCCTCGCCCTACGGGCTGCGGGTGCTGACGGTGGCGGGGGTGTACGCGCTGGCCACCGTCGGGTTCCAGGTGGTGTTCGGCCTGGGCGGGGCGCTGTCGCTGGCGCAGGGCACGTTCTTCGGCGTCGGAGCGTACGTCACGGGCATTCTCGGATCCCAGTTGGGTTGGGCGTTCCCGGCGACCTTCCCATTGTCGCTGGCGGTGCCGGTGGGGCTGGCGCTGCTGGTCGGGCTGCCGGTGCTGCGGCTGGAGTCGCACTACTTCGCGCTGGCGACGCTGGGCATCGCGCAGGTCGTGCTGCTGCTGGCGGTCAACACGCCGGACCTGACGGGCGGCGCCAACGGGCTGGCCGGCGTGCCGGGGATCGTGCTGTTCGGCTGGGCGGTGCCGCGCGGGCTGCCGCTGGCCGGCGTGGTGTGGGCGTGCGTGGCGCTGGGCGCCGTGGCGGCGGCGATGCTGGCGCGCGGGCGGTGGGGGCGGGCGCTGACGCTGGTGCGCGACGACCCGCTGGCGGCGGCCACGCTGGGGCTGGACGTCGGGCGGCTGCGGCTGACGGCCTTCGCGCTCAGCGCGCTGTACGGCGGGGCGGCCGGGGCGCTGTCGGTGCACACGCAAAGGGTGGTCTCGCCGGAGGTGCTGGAGTTCCCGGTCATGGTCGCCATCCTCACCATGGCGGTGGTCGGCGGGCGCGGGCGCATCGCCGGGGCGGTGCTGGGCGCGGTGCTGCTGGTGCACCTGCCGGAGTGGTTCCGGGGCTTGGAGCGCAGCTACCTGATCGTCTACGGGCTGGCGCTGCTGGCCGCCATCGTTCTGGCGCCGCACGGCATCACCGGCCTTTTGGACCGGCTGCTGCCGCCGCGCTCCCGGCCGCTGCCCGAACCGGCGCCGCTGCCGGACCGGGCGTCGGGGGGCGCCTTGCGCGTGGAAGGGCTGGCGAAGGCGTTCGGCGGGGTGCGGGCGGTGGACGGCGTGTCCTTCACGCTGGAACCGCGGCGCGTCACCGGGCTGATCGGGCCGAACGGGTCGGGCAAGACGACGCTGATCAACCTGATCAGCGGGCTGGAGCGGCCGGACGCGGGCCGCGTCCGGCTGGCCGGGGGTGATATGAGCCCGCGCGATCTGGCCGGCGCCCGACCCGACCGGGTGGCGCGGGCCGGCATCGCCCGCACCTTCCAGGCCGCCAGCCTGCCCGACGACGCGACCGTGCTGGAAGCGGTCGCCGCCGCCCGGCTGGAGCGCGATCCCTCGGTGGCGCAGGCCGAGGCGCACGCCCTGGCGGTGTTGGAGCGGCTGGGGGTGGGTGGCCTCGCCGGGCGGCCGTGCGGCGGGCTGCCGGCGGCGTTGCGGCGGCGGGTAGAGCTGGCGCGCGCGCTGGCCCGGCAACCGGCGGTGCTGCTGCTGGACGAACCGGCGGCCGGGCTGACGGACGGCGAGAAGGCCGACCTCGCCCGCCACCTCGCCGCCGTGGCGGCGGAGGGGGTGGCGGTGCTGGTGGTCGAGCACGACATGGGCTTTCTGCTGCCGCTGGCGGGGCGGGTGGTGGCGCTGGACCAGGGCCGGGTGCTGGCCGATGGGCTGCCGGGCGAGGTGGTGCGCCACCCGGCGGTGGTCGCCGCCTACCTGGGGGAGGGGAGCCCATGACGCTGTTGAGGCTGGAGGGGCTGAGCGCCGGCTATGGCGGCGCCACCGCGCTGGACGGCGTGTCGCTGTCGCTGGAGGCGGGCGAGACGGTGGCGCTGCTGGGCGCCAACGGGGCCGGCAAGTCGACGCTGCTGAAGGCGGTGCTGGGCCTCGTTCCGGCGCGCGGGCGGGTGGTGCTGGACGGAGCGGAGATCGGCGGCCTGGCGACGGAACGGCGCGTGCGCCTCGGTTTGGGCTACGTGCCGGAGGGGCGGCGGGTGTTCCCCGGCATGAACGTGCGCGACAATCTGGAGGTCGCGAGCTTCGCCGGGGCCAGGGAGCGCGGGCGCGACCTGGAGCGGGTCTTCGCCCTGTTTCCCCAGTTGCAGGAGAAGGCGGGGGAGCGCGCGTGGCGCCTGTCCGGCGGGCAGCAGCAGATGCTGGCGGTCGGGCGGGCGCTGATGGGCCGGCCGCGTCTCTTGCTGCTGGACGAACCGTCGCTGGGCCTGTCGCCCCGCGTGGCGGCGGAGGTGTTCGCCGCCGTGCACGCCATAGCATCGCATGGTACGGCGGTGCTGCTGGCCGAGCAGAGCGCCCGCCGGGCGCTGGCGCTGGCGAGGCGGGCCGTGCTGCTGCGCCTGGGTCGGGTGGTGCATGACGGACCGGCGGCGGCGCTGGGGGCGGAGGCGCTGCGGGCGGCGTTCCTGGGCGATCCGATGGTGGGCGATCCGATTCTTGGTGACAATCACAGCGATCCTCTTGAAGGGATCTGATGGCGCCGATAGGGTCGCGCTGCGTTCGCCAGCACCCCCCGCCCAGCACCCCTTTTCGGACCCGCGATGACCCTCCGCACCACCGCCGCCCTTGCGCTTGCCGCCCTGCTGCTCGGCGCCACTTCCGCGCACGCCGCCGACGTGCCGAAACCCGGCGTGAAGCCGAACCTGTTCGGCAAGGACGTGCCGAAGCCGGCGGATCACAAGCCGGCCGAGCAGAAATCCGGCGACCAGAAATCCGGCGAGCAACCCAAGGCGGCCGACCAGACGGCCGGCGCCGCGGCGGCGCCGATGGGCGACTGGACCGGCGGGCCGTCCATGGCGCCGGACGGCAAGCTCTCCTACTGCGTGACCGAGGCGGTGTTCGACAGCGGCCACACGCTGATGATCGCCCGCAACGCCAAGGGCGAGCTGAACGTCGGGCTGCAGATCCCCGGCGCCAGCCTGCCCCGCGGCCAGGACTGGCCGGTCAAGGTCACCATCGACGACAAGCTGGTGCGCGAGCGCATGGCCATCGCCACCCAGGCCGACATGCTGGTGGTGCCGCACGGGCCGGACGAGGACCTGTTCAACGCGCTGATGAACGGGCGGGAACTGGCCGTCGTCTCCGACAGCGACCGCATCGCCTTCCAGTTGAAGGGCACCAAGAAGGCGCTGGTGGACCTGAAGTCCTGCGTCGACAAGGGCGGCAACGTGCCCAAGAAGGCCGTCGAGAACAAGCCGGCGCAGGGCAAGGGCGCCCTTCCGGACGAGCTGCTCAGCCTGCTCGCCACCGCCGGCATCCGCAGCATCGAGCCGGTGTCGCTGGACAACGTGGCGCTCGACAAGCGGCCGGCCGACTATCTCTGGCGTTCCGGGCCGGTGATGGGCAGCGTGCGCCAGCATACGGTGGGCGACGACGCCACGATGGCCGAGATTTCCCGGATCTACCAGGAGGCGATGACCAAGGCCTGCGCCGGCAAGGCGGCGATGACCTATGCGGATGCCGAGGCGCTGCCCGGCGTCATGCTGCGCACGGGTGCCGTGGACTGCACGACGGAGCGCGGCACGGTGCACGCGGCCCTGCTGCTGTACCTGACCGACGCCCGCCTGTTCACCATGTTCGCCCACGAGGTGGACCTGCGCGACGCCGACGCCACCCAGGCCGACCGCATGCGCGACCGCATCGCCGAGGTGATCCGCGAGCTGGCCCTGAAGGGGCCGCCGGGCGACCGCACGAAGGGGTGAAGCGCGGGCGCGGCGGCCAAGAAAAAAGGCCGCCGGAGGTCCGGCGGCCCGAGTCTAGGGAGGAAACGCACTCGAGTGAGTGCCGAACCCATATGTAGGCCGCAGCGCAGCATGACGCAAGGGTAAAGCAAACTGAACCGTTCAGTTAGTACCTTTGTAGAGGGGGCGGGCCGGGGCCAGCCGGGCGCGGACCTCGCGCAGCATGTCGGCGTAGCTGCGCCCCAGCCGCGCGCGGGTCGAATTGGGCGGGGCGGGCAGCGGCGGGAACGGGTTCTCCCCGGCCAGCCAGCGGTCGAACACGCCCGGCTCGTCCAGGGCGAGGCGCAGGCCGACGGCGAGTTCCACGGGTTCCACCGCGAGGCCTCGTTCATCCAGCGCCAATTCCAGCCCGACCAGCGCCGCTCCGGCGGTGGCCTTGGGCGATTCCATGGTGGGCACGCCCTTGTCGTTCGGCCGGCGGGCGCCGCGGGTGCGGAAGTCGCGCTCGCACGCCGTGCGCAGCGTCGAGAAGTGCGAGCGGCAGGCGACCGGCCGCTGGCCATAGGCGCCGCACTGTCCGGTCTTGCGGTCCAGCATCGGGCAGGCGATGCGCGCCGCCTGCCGCCCCGCATGGTCCAGTGCGGCGATGCGCGGCGCGTCCTGCTCCAGGCGGCGGCGCAAGGCTTCCACCCGCTCGGCCGGCCATGTGGCGACCTCCGTGGCGATGCCCAGCAGCTCGGCCGGGGTCGCGGCGATGTGCTGGTGGCAGCAGAAGGCGCAGCCGGCCCGGCAGGCCGGGCGTTCGCCCAGCGACTCGGCCTCCGCCAGACGCTGGCCGATGGCGGCTCCGGCGGCCGCGTGGCAGGCGGCGACGGCCGCCAGCACCGTTGCCCGCGTCGGCCGCTCGCCCAGGGTGCGGACGGCCTGCGCGTGCACCTCGGCCAGCAGCGCGTCGCGGTCCGGTGCCATCTTACCGGGCCATTGCTTTACTGGAACGTCACGCGCACCTGGGGGGTGCCGGCGCCCGGCAGGCCCTCGTAGTGCACGGTGAAGGACTGGCCGGACTTCGGCGGCGTCAGCGGCGAGAAGGAGCCGAGGCTGAGCAGGTCACCGGGCTTCAGCGTGATTCCCTCGGCGTTCAGGTTCTGCACCAGCCACAGCACGACGTTCATCGGATGGCCCAGCACCGCGGCACCGGCGGCCTCGGAAACCGTGGCGCCGGCGTTGTCGCGCGCGACGACCTTCATCTTCTCCAGCGCCTTCAGCGTCTCCGGCGTGGCCGACAGCGGCACTTCCGTGCCGACGACGCCGTAGCGCGCGGCGACGTTGATGGCGGTGAGCTGCTTGCCGTCCAGCTTCACGTTGGAGCCGACGGCGAGGTCCGGCAACTCGATGAAGGGGACCATGCCGGAGATGTGCTTCAGCGCCTCCTCCGGCGTCTTCGCCGCGTTGATGGCGGCGTCCTTGACCACCAGGATCATGTCCGCCTCCCACACCGGGCGTGCGCCGAAGCCGGCGGGCAGGGTGGCGCCGTCCTTCAGCAGCATGCCCTCCAGCAGCACGCCGCGCGCCGGCTCGGTGGCGGCGAAGCGCTCCTGCACCGCCTTGGCGGTCAGCCCGGCCTTGTAGCCGATGACCTTGCCCAGCTTGCCCGTCAACTGTTCCACCAGAAGCTTCTGGCCGCAGTAGGCCTCGGCGGTGTTCTCGACCTGGCCCAGCGCGGGGGTGGGCTTCTTGGCTTCCCACGCCTCGACGAAGGCCTTGACCTCGCCCACCGACGGGCACGCGGCGGCCGGGAGGGAAACCAGGAGGCCGATGGCGCTGACAGCGGCGGCGAGCAGGCGTGCGGTGGTCATGGTCCCTCCCCCAGTATGGTTTCTGGCGCCCATGATACGGCAATCCGCGCGATTCGCAGCCTCACTCTTTCACGCCTTCCTTCTCGTCGTGCCCGGGACTGGGCCCGGGCACGACGAGAAAGGGTGTCACTCCTTCACCTTTCCGACCGCGCCCAACTGGATGCCCAGCGTCGCCGCCGCTTCGCGGGCCAGTTCGGGGTCGATGGGCGGCGGCTTGATCTCCACGCCCTCCTTCAGGGCGGCGGTGATCAGCTCCAGCACGCGCACGCGGGTGAACCATTTGGAATTGGCGGGTATGGCGTGCCAGGGCGCCTCGGGTGTCGAGGTCTCGTCGAACATGTCCTCGATGGCCTGGACGTAATCGTCCCACCTGGCGCGGTTGCGCAGGTCCTCGCCGGTCAGCTTCCAGCGCTTGTAGGGGTTGCCCAGGCGCTCGCGGAAGCGGTTGAGCTGCTCCTCGGCGCTGATGTGCAGGAACAGCTTGACGACGCGCACGCCGTCGTCGGCCAGCAGCCGTTCGAAGTCGCGGATCTCGCCGTAGGCGCGCGTCCACTCTTCCTTCTTCGCGAAGCCCTCCACCCGCTCCACCAACACGCGGCCGTACCAGGAGCGGTCGAAGATGGCGAAGGCGCCGCGCGCCGGCAGCCGGGCCCAGAAACGGTAGAGGTAGTGCTTGCCCTGCTCCTCCGGCGTCGGTGCGCCGATCGGCCAGACGTGGAAGCCGCGGGGGTCCAGCGGTTCCGTCAGGCGGCGGATGGAGCCGCCCTTGCCGCCGGCGTCCCACCCCTCGAACACGATGACGGCGCGGCGCCCCTCGTGCCAGTAGGTCTGCTGGATGTGCAGGAGCTGCTTCTGCAGCTTGCCGAGCCGTTCCTCATACTCCTCCTTGTCGTGCAGGCGCGCGGCGGCCATGTCGAGCTTCGACAGGCGGATTTTGCCGTTCCTGGCGCCGTTCTTCCGGCCGTTCTGGTCCTTTGGCATCCCGTCTTCCCTGCGGCTTGGCTCGGGAACTTCTGTGCCGTCCCGCGGGTTTGAGCGGGGAGTCCCGAGGGGCATTTGTTGCAACTTGGCGACGATCCTGGGGCGCCCCCGCCTGGGCGTCAACCACCGGCCCGGCGAGACCGGGAAGGCCGTCCGACGAACACCGGAGCAGGAGCATGCCGATGGCGACCACCGGACCGCGAATCTACAACCTGTTCCCCACCCTGATCGGTCCGGTGCGCGAATGGGCGGGGCACCTGTCGCGCATCCAGGGGATGGGGTTCGACTGGGTCTATCTGAACCCGATCCACTATCCGGGGTTCTCCGGCTCGCTCTACGCGGTGAAGGACCCGTACCGGCTGCACGACCTGTTCCAGGGCGGCGAACCGGCGCACCCGGACGAGCTGGTCCGCCGCTTCGTGCGCGACGCCGGGCGGCACGGGCAGTCGGTGATGCTGGACGTGGTGATCAACCACACCTCCAAGGACGCATCGTTGGTGGGCGAGCATCCGGAGTGGTTCCGCCGCGACGGCAATGGCGAGCTGTACAGCCCGCGCGCCGTCGATCCCAACGACCCGAGCAAGGTCACGGTGTGGGGCGATCTGGCCGAGCTGGACTACGGCAAGCCGGAGGCGCGCGCCGGCCTGATCGAGTACTGGAGCCGCTACCTGCGCCACTACGCCGGGCTGGGGGTGAAGGGCTTCCGTTGCGATGCCGCCTACCAGGTGCCGGCGGAGGTGTGGAAGCCGCTGATCGACGCGGCGCGGCAGGTCGACCCGGAGGTGAAGTTCTTCGCCGAGACGCTGGGCTGCACGGTCGATCAGGTGCGCGACCTGTGCGGGGCGGGCTTCGATTTCCTGTTCAACTCGTCCAAATGGTGGGACTTCAAGTCCGACTGGCTGCTGGAGCAGTACGAGATCTACCGCTGGATCGCGCCCACCATCGGTTTTCCGGAAAGCCACGACACCGACCGCCTCGCGGCCGAAGTCGGCAGCCAGGACACGGTGCGGCTGGCCGCGCACCTGAAGATGCACTACCTGTTCGCCGCCTGCTTCTCGACCGGCGTGATGATGCCGGTGGGCTACGAATACGGCTTCACGCGCAAGCTGGACGTGGTCAACACGCGGCCCGAGGACTGGGAGCAGCCGAAGGTCGACCTCACCGGCTTCATCGGGCGGGTCAACGCGATGAAGGCGGCGACGCCGTCGCTGAACGTCGAGGGGCCGCAGCGCCGGGTGACGGCGCCGCACAATCCGGTGGTCGGGCTGGTCCGTACCGCCGATGGCGCAGGGGAGGGATGCTCCGTCCTGGTGGTGAACCCGGACGAGAACCACGCGCACACCATCGATCCGGGGCCGCTGCTGGCGCAGACCGGCGGCGTCTTCGGCGGCTTCGACGACGTGACGCCGGAGGCCGAGCCGCTGCCGTTCGAGCCGGGCAACACCCTTGTGCTGAGGCCGCTGGAGCTGCGCGTCTTCCGCGGCCGGGCGGAGCGGAGCCGGCCGATCGAGGTGCGCGGATCCGACCCCGACGCCGTCGCCCAGCAGACGATGGACGAGCTGGCGGCGCGCCGCGTGACCATCGAGAACGTCTATCCGGAACTCGACAGCGGCCGCTTCCCGGTCCGGCGCGCGGTCGGCGACGCCATGGACGTGTGGGCGGACATCTTCACCGACGGCACCTTCGTGCTGGGCGCCGAGGTCCGGTACAAGGCGGTGGACGAGGCGGAGTGGCGCGCCGCCCCCATGCGCTTCGTCGAGAACGACCGCTGGACCGGCCGCGTGCCGCTGACGCGCAACACCCGCTACGTCTACACCATCGAGGCGTGGCGCGACGTGTGGGAGAGCTGGCGCGCCGACTTCGTGAAGAAGCACGACGCCGGGCTGGACGTGTCGCTGGAACTGGTCGAGGGGCGGCGCTTCGTCGAGCAGTCGGCC
>DASPIO010000156.1:0-4432 GCA_035629155.1 Azospirillum sp.
GTTCTTCAACCTGCGCAAGCTGAAGGGCCAGATGCAGGCCATCGAGGAGGGCGACCTGTCGCCCGAGGTGGTGAAGAGCATCGCCGAGAAGCTCGACGTGCCCGAGCAGGACGTGGTCAACATGAACCGCCGGCTCGCCAGCCCCGACCATTCGCTGAACGCGCCCTTGCGCGCCGACAGCGAGGGCGAGTGGCAGGACTGGCTGGTGGACGAGACCTCCAACCAGGAAATCAGCCTTGCCGAGAACGAGGAGCTGGGCAAGCGGCGCAAGCTGCTGGTCCAGGCCATGAAGGGGCTGAACGACCGCGAGCGCGACATCCTGATGGAGCGCCGCCTGCGCGACAACCCGACGACGCTGGAAGACCTGTCGCAGAAGTACGGCATCAGCCGCGAGCGCGTCCGCCAGATCGAGGTGCGCGCCTTCGAGAAGCTGCAGAAGGCCATCCGCAACGCCGCGCTGGAGCAGAAGCTGGCGGGGTGAGGAGCGCGCGACGATCTCTTTTATCGTCATGGCCGGGCTTGTCCCGTCCACCCACGCGCCCCGACCAATCCAAGGAGCGTGGATGCCCGGGGCGACTCCAACGTTGGCCCCCTACCGCGGCTGCGCCCCCAGGTCCTCGAATTTCAGCCCGCCGCCGCTTTTCTGAAAGCGCCCCTTGCCGTTGACGGTCAGCGGCGGCTGCCCCGGCTGCGGCACGAAGGTGGCGGCGTAATAGCAGTCGTACGCCCCTTTCCGGTCCTTCGCGTCCACGCAGCCCTGCTTGCGGAACACGTCGAAGGTGCGGAACCCGCCGCGCCCCATGGCGTCCAGCTTCGCCTTGGTGGCACCCTCCACCGCCTTGCGCATGTCGGCCTCCGACGGTTCGCCGGAGCACCCCGCCAGACCAAGCGCCATCAGCGCCAGGACGGCCCCCGCCCTCATGCGCCCTGGCCTTCCAGCGCCGCGCCGATCTCGACGCCGCCCGTATCGTCGAAGCTGTCGCCGGCGACGTCGGGGCCCCACTCCTGCACCAGCTTGACCTTCTTCTGCCGCAGTGAATCGATGCGCTTCTCGGCACGCATGATCTCGGCGCTCGCGATGGCCGGCGGGACGCCGTAGTAGAAGGCCCAGCCGACCGCCGCCGCCCCGTAGATCACCAGCCACGACAGCGGGTCGGCGAACACCTTCATGGCCGCCATGATCGTGTGGTTGTGCTTCCACAGTTCGATGGCGAAGGGCATGCAGCCGCAGAAGTTCAGCCCACCCACGGTGATCGGCGCCGACTTCTCCGGGTCGCGGTCGACCACGTAGGCGACCATGGTCGGGATCATGCCGATGCCGAACAGGATCGACGTCGGCAGCACCACCAGTGCGGCCGGCAGGATCAGCATCAAAAACAGCCAGATGCGGCTTCCGCCCTTCTTGGGGCGCTTGCGGGTCTTGGCGGAGGGCCGTGCCATGGCGGGTCGTCTCCCCCTTCCCTAGAACGCGAAGAACAGGATGATGCCGGCCACCAGCACCGTGGAGACGAGGCTGGAGATGATCGCCGCCACCTGCCGCCCGGTGCCTTCGATGATGCTGGTGCGGTCGCCCACCATCTGCTTCAGCTTCTCGATCTCGGTGTCGGATTCCCGGTAGGCGATCTGCGCCGCCTCGAACTCCGCCTTGTCGCGACGCAACGAGTCGGGGTCGTCGACGATCCTCAGCAGCTCGGCCAGCCGCCCGCCGTGCGCGGCGTTGTCGGCCAGGCGGCGCACCTCCTCCTGGTGCGGACGGCTGTGGAAACGGCGGAACGCCGGGTCCAGCAGCGACACCATCCAGGCGCACAGGTGCGGCAGCGGCTCGGTGCCGGTGCGCGTCTGCACGTCGGCCAGGATGCTCAGCATGGCGATGACACGGCGCAACGGGTCGATGGAGGGGGAAAGCTGGCTGAACAGCAGTTCCTCCGTGCGCTTGTGGCGGGCGGCGAGGAAGGCGGCGATCTGCCGGTCGATGGGCTCCTTCGCCCGCTCGCCGCCGGACCCCGCCCAGTCCAGCGCCCGCAGCACGTCGGCCGGCGTCACCGGGTACTGGTTGTAGACCAGCGGGCTGACGCAGGGCATCGTCGGGTTCATCTCGTACAGCACGCGCTCCAGCCCCAGGCCGGGCGCGGTGCGGTCGAGGAACGCGCGGATCTGGTCGAAACTCTGCACCAGCGGCACGAACTCCGGCCTGAAGTCGTTCTGGACGTTCACCCAGAACATCGGCAACTGGTTGGTGATCATCTCCGCGATCGACTGCGGGGATTCGCCGCGCAGGAACGCCTCGGCCAGCGCCGTGCCGATGCCGTCGGGCAGCGCCGCCTTGCCGCGGTAGCGGATGGGGGCCGCCGGGTCGAGCGCCATGCACACGCGCGCCACCAGCCGGTCGGCCATGGAGCCGCCCTTGCCCGCGCTGCTGGCGGTCTGGATGGCGTTGCCCACGGCTTCCGCCCGGACGTCGTCGGACAGGCTGCGGCGCAGCCACTTGTCCAGCTCGCCGCTCTCGATGATCGGCGTGGCGGCCGGCGGGTGGCGGCACAGGGCACGCGCCAGCGTGCGGCAGTACCAGTACTCCTGTCCCTGGAATTCGATCGGACGGGCGCCGCGCCGGGGGATCTGCGGCTGTTTCGGGCTCAGGCGCCGGCCGGACAGCCAGAGGTCCAGGTCGTTCAGCGTCCAGCGCTGCTTGGGATCGTCCACCAGCAGGCCGCGGATCACCTCGCCGATGCCCAGCGGCAGGCGCATCTGCCCGACCAGGGCGGGGTAGGAGCCGCGCTCGATCTTCGCCTGGATCAGCGCGTCGTCCTCCAGCCCGGCCACCGGGTTGCGCCCCAGCAGCAGGACCAGCAGCGTGACGCCCAGCGAATAAAGGTCGTCGGCGATGGTGCCGTTGCCGCGCCCGGACGGCATCGCCATGCCGCGTTCCACCGTCTCCAGCAGCGCCGGCTGGCCGTAGCCGGGCGGCGTCGACACCGATTCGCCCAGCATCAGCGTGCCCGACGCCAGGTCGCGGTAGTACATGTTGGTGGGCCGGATGGCGCCGTGCACCAAACCGCGACTCGACAGCTCCTTGAGCACCGACACCAAGGGGTGCACCACCTGCCGGGTCAGGTGGTCCTCCGGCATCGGCTCCACCGTGTCGGTCAGCGCGTTCATCAGCCGCCGCCCGGCCGGCTTCTCGAAGACGAGGCAGTAGCGCCGCACGCGGTCCGGCGGCCAGTTGACCACGCCCCAGTCGAGCAGCTTCATGAGCATGGCGTTGTCGACGTTGGCGAACGTCGACACCACGTCGGAACGCGGCAGCACGGCGCCGGAGCAGATGATGCCGAAGGGTTCCATGCGCTTGTCGCGCGAGGCGCGCGCGCCGAAGGCGTTGCCGCCCGGCGAGTTCAGCGCCGGCAACGGCGAACTCGGCAGGATCTCGTAACGCTCGCCCAGCTTGACCGGATCGCCCGACATCATCGCCCTTTCCTGCGCGGCACTGGTCTGGGCATCGGACGGCATGGCGAACGGATTTCCTACGGTCTGGTCAGGCGGTCAACGTCTAGCTGCCGCCCAAGAGGAAAATAACCCGTTAATACGCACGCGGTCGAGGGTTGGCGTGTCGAATGGTTGAAACAACCTTAAGGACGCCTGGGGGTGGGCGCGTGTGCCGAGGCCATCCCCGGAGCCGCCCCTTGTCCGTCGTGCCCGGCCGTGTGCCGGGCATCCACGCCCTCCGAGCATTCCAAGGAACGTGGATGCCCGGGACTGGGCCCGGGCATGACGCCGCACAGTGATTCCGAGAGGGCGAAGGACGACCCTCCGCCCTTACGCCCCTCAATCCGCGAAGGGGTCGTTCATCAGGATGGTGTCGTCGCGCTCCGGGCTGGTGGAGAGCAGGGCCACCGGGGCCTGGATCAGTTCCTCCACGTGGCGGACGTACTTCACCGCCTGCGCCGGCAGCTCGGCCCAGGAGCGCGCGCCCTGCGTGCTGTCCTTCCAGCCCTCGAAGCTCTCGTAGATCGGCTCGACGCGGGCCTGCGCGGCGGCGTTGGCCGGCAGGTAGTCCAGCTCCTTGCCGTCCAGCGTGTAGCCGACGCAGACCTTGATCTCGTCGAAGCCGTCCAGCACGTCCAGCTTGGTCAGCGCGATGCCGTCGATGCCGCCGGTCTTGATGGCTTGGCGGACCATGACGGCGTCGAACCAGCCGCAGCGGCGCTTGCGCCCCGTCACGGTGCCGAACTCGCGGCCGCGCTGGCCGATCTGGTCGCCGATGTCGTCGAACAGCTCGGTCGGGAACGGGCCGGAGCCGACGCGCGTCGTGTACGCCTTGCAGATGCCCAGCACATAGCCCACCGCGCGCGGGCCCATGCCGCAGCCGGCCGCCGCGTTGCCCGCCACCGTGTTGGAGGAGGTGACGTACGGGTACGTGCCGTGGTCGATGTCGAGC
>DASPIO010000157.1:0-73114 GCA_035629155.1 Azospirillum sp.
GGGCTGATCCGCGCCATCCAGACCCGCACGCAGGACCGCCCCGGCGACCAGCAGGAGATGACCGGCATCGGCCAGAGCTTCCTCAACGCGCTGCCGCCCGCCACCAACCTGACGGTGCGCACCATCGTGCCGGTGGTCGCCAATCCGGCGGCGGCACCCGGCCAGCCCATCGTCATCACCGGCACCACCCCCTCGACCGGCGGCGGCACCAGCCCCAGCGCCGAGCAGCAGGCGGTGGTCATCGACGTGCGCAACCTGCCCCGGGGCACGGTGCTCCAGCTCCAGAACGTCGAGTTCGCCGCCATCGTCGGCGCGGTCAGCGTGACCGGCGGCGCGGGTTCGCAGATCGTGGTGGGCGACGGCGAGGACCAGTTCATCGTGCTGGGCGAGGACGACGACACGCTGCGCGGCGGCGGCGGCAACGACTTCGTCGGCTCCGAGGGCGGCGACGACGTGCTGTGGGGCGACAGCGGCGTCGACACGGTGACCGGCGGCATCGGCAACGACGTGCTGTACGGCAACCAGCAGGACGACCTGCTGTACGGCAACCAGGGCACCGACACGCTGTTCGGCGGGCAGGAC
Organism: Azospirillum sp.; assembly: GCA_035629155.1. Classification (GTDB taxonomy): domain Bacteria; phylum Pseudomonadota; class Alphaproteobacteria; order Azospirillales; family Azospirillaceae; genus Azospirillum. The sequence continues at coordinate 583 of DASPIO010000157.1, forward strand.
CTGGACACGCTGTTCGGCGGCCAGGACGGCGACGTGCTGTACGGCAACCGGGCCGACGACGTGCTGTACGGCCAGTTGGGCGACGACACGCTGTTCGGCGGGCAGAGCAACGACGTGCTGTGGGGCGGCCAGGGCAACGACGTGCTGTTCGGCAACCTGGGCGCCGACACGCTGTACGGCGGCCTGGGGGCGGACGTGTTCCGCATCGGTGCGGTTGAGGAGGGCGGCGACGTGATCGCCGACTTCGAGGCGGGGGTGGACCGGATCGCCGTGGTCGGCCCGAACTTCGGCAGCCTACCTTCGGGCACGCTGTCGGCGCAGCAATTCGAGCTGGACAACCCGACCTCGGCCGGGGCGACGTTCGTGTTCAACACCCGCACGGGCGTGCTGTCCTTCGACGCCGACGGCAGTGGGACGGGGGCGGCGGTGACCATCGCCACGCTGAACGTGCGGACGCTGAGCGCGTCGGACATCCTGGTGGTGCCGGGCGGGTCGTAACGGGGGACGTTTTGCACCGCCGCTCCCCGGCGCCGTGCCGCGCACCGGAAGCGGCATGCCTGCGGACTGCGAACAGGCGTCCGCGGACCGCGTTCCCGCCGGAACCGAAGCGCGGCCGGGGGTGTTGGACCGGCACAGCCCGAGGAAGAGGACGCCATGACCCCCGACCCCAACAGACCGGACCCCAACAGACCGGAATCCGACAGGCCGGATCAGGACCGGCTGGGCGACGCGCTGCACGACGCCGGCCCGACCCCCAACCGCGACCGCGCGCCCGACGAGCGCGCCGGGGCCGACCGCCCGGTGCCGGAGCAGCCGGGCGACGAGAATCTGGACAAGACCCGCACGCCCGGCGACGGCACCCTGGACGGTTCCACCCCCGCCGGCCTCACCGTCGACCAGTTGCGCCAGCGCGCCGAGGACGCCGAGGGGTCGAGCGAACCGGGGACCGGCTGATCACCTCTTCGCGCGCGCCCGTCTGGTGCCGGCGACGATGGCGGTGACCTCGTCCAGATGGTGGGGCGGGAAGCGCACGCCGATGGTCACGGCGATGTCCGGCTTGCCCTTGCGGACGATCTCGACACCGCCCTCGTCGTAATCCTCGTTCAGGTCGTGGGCGCCGGCCGACAGGTCCCAGACGTTGCGGTCGTCGAGCAGGAACGGATGCCCCCGGCGCGAACACGCGGCCTGCGCGCCCCAGGCCACGTCGGGGGTGCCCTTGCGCGCCACCAGCGTCAGGAACGTCTCCACGTCGTCGCCCGGCATCTCGACCCAGATCCAGCCGCCGTCGTCCTCGCAGCTGTTGAAGGTGGTCCAGCCGTTCCGCCACATGGCGTCGATGAGCGGCGCGACGCCTTCGTCGATCTCCACCATGTCGCCGTCCGGGGCCGGCACCGGAACGGTCCTGTGCTTCGCCCGCCGGGTGATGCCCTCGTAGATGCGGGCGTAGAGCGCGTCGAGCAGCGCCATGGCGCCGTCCACCAGCATCTCCTGCTGATCGGTGGGGAGCGTGTCGACGATGGCCGCCGCCCGGGTGGCGATGGCGGCGTGGCCGAGCCCGTCGCGCTTCCACGCGGCGACGGTGCTCAGCAGCGGTTCGACCGCCGCGGCGGACGGGGTCTGATCGGGATCGTGCATGGTCATGGCGGGATAGATATCAGGCCGGGCGGGCGTTGTCTGCGATGCGCATCCGGTGGGGCGCATCCGGTGGGGCGCATCCGGTGGGGCGCGTCCGGTGGGGCGCGTCCGGTTGCCGCATCCGGCGCAGCGGGCGGGGGCCACGGCCCGCCGGCTATCGCTTGCGACAATTTGAGACAAAGGACTATTATAACAAAGGTTGTACGATGCGGCGTGCGGGTAAAGCCCGCGGCCGCTTCACTCCCGTGCCGGAAGCCTACGACGCGCGAACGGCGCACCTCTCCCGGAACGCCCCGGGAGAAACAGCATAAGCACCGCCGTCCGCCGCGGTTCGCCGACGTCGCCATCCAGGTGGTGGGCGCCGGCCGCAGAACCGGCCCCGGCCGCCCCATCCGCAACCAGAAGGTTTCCGCGCCATGATTCCCGAGCTTCGCACCGCCTTCCACGTCCTGCTGGTCGAGGACGACCCGGCCGACGCCGGGCTGGCCAAGCGCGCCATCAAGACCGGCAAGATCCTGTGCGAGGTCCACCACGCCAAGGACGGCGTGGAGGCGATGGAGTACCTGCGGCGCCAGGGCGACCGGTTCAAGGACGCGCCCAAGCCCGACCTGATCCTTCTCGACCTCAACATGCCGCGCATGGACGGCCGCGAGGTGCTGAACGAGCTGAAGGCCGATCCGGACCTCAAGAGCATCCCGGTCGTCGTCCTCACCACCTCCGACATCGAGCGCGACATCGAGTCCAGCTACCTGCACGGCGCCAACAGCTTCATCACCAAGCCGATGGACGTGCAGGACTTCTTCGACGTCATCGGCCAGCTCGGCAACTACTGGTTCCAGGTGGTAAAGCTGCCGAAGTGAACCCACGCCCGACCGGAGGCGCCGGCATCACAGCGGCCGGGGAGGAGTGAGCATGCGGATCCTGCACCTGCGAAACTACGCATGGTCGCTGCTGGGCGGGCTGGTGATGGTGGCCGCGCTGTGGGGCGCCATCGTCGTCGTCGTCCACCACAACCGGTCCGCGATGCGCACCCAGGCGCAGGTGGAGGCCGGCAACATGGCCCGCGTCTTCGCCGAGCACATCCGGCGCACGGTCACCATGATCGATCTGGCCCTTCAGGATTACCGCGGCTACCAGCGCTCGAACCCGGGAGCCCCACCGCACGAGGGGTGGCGGGACGCCTACCTCAAGGAGGGCGGCGTCTTCCAGTGGGCCACCATCGACGAGCGCGGCATGATGGCCTATTCCAATCTGGCCCCGGTGACCAAGCCGGTGGACCTGAGCGACCGCGAGCATTTCCGGGTGCACCGCGATTCCGGCCGGGACGAGCTGTTCGTCAGCAAGCCGGTGCTGGGCCGGGTGTCGCGGCGCTGGTCGATCCAGTTCACCCGCCGCCTGTCCAGGCCCGACGGCTCGTTCGCCGGCGTCGTCGTGCTGTCGGTCGAGCCGGACTACTTCATCGCCAATTTCGAGGCCATCAACACCGGCGCGCACGGCGTCACGCTGCTGGCCGGCATGGACCGCGTCATCCGCGCCCGTTTCAGCCGGCAGGACGCCGACATCCGCGGCCTGGGCGAGGCGCTGCCGGCCACCTACCCCTTCTTCGATCCGGCGAAGCCGGCCGGCGCGGCGTCCGTCACCAGCTTCATCGACGGGGTGGACCGCCACAGCGGCTGGCGGCAGGTCAAGGGCTACCCGCTGGTGGTCGCGGCCCAGGTCGCCGACAGGGACGTGCTGGAACGCGCGGTCCCCGTGGAGCGCAACCTGCACCTCGTCGGCGCGCTGGTCACCGCCGTGCTGCTGGCCGGCGCGCTGTCCATCGGCCACCTGCTGGAACGGCGCGCGCGGGCGCGGCGGCAACTGGAGCGGCAGGCGGACGAACTGCGGCTGGCCAACACCGAAGTGGAGCGGCTGGCCTACGTCGCCGCCCACGACCTTCAGGAACCGCTGCGCGCCATCACCAGCTACAGCCAGCTCGTGGCCATGACCTACACCGACGCGCTCGACGACCAGGGGCGGGAATGGCTGGGCGAGGTCACCGCCGCGTCCGCCCGCATGAAGCGGCTTCTGCACGACATCCAGCTCTATCTGGCCGAGAAGGCGCTGCCCATGCCGACGGCGCCGATGGCGGCCGACGCGGCGCTCACGGCGGCGCTCGCCCGGCTCGGGCCCGCGGTCGAGGCGGCCGGGGCGGAGATCGACGCCGACCCCCTGCCCGAACTGATGGCCGACGCCCGCCGGCTGACCGAGACGTTCACCGTGCTGCTCGCCAACGCGCTGGAATACCGCGCTCCCGGCCGGCCGCCGCGCATCCGCGTTACCGCCCGCCGGGAAGGCGGCTTCCATGTGGTGGAGGTGGCCGACAACGGCATCGGCATCGCGCCGGAATACCACGAGCGGATCTTCGAGGTGTTCCAGCGCCTGCACAGCCGGGCCGACCACCCCGGCACCGGCATGGGGCTGGCCATCGTCCGCAAGATGGTCCAGCGCCTGGGCGGCCACATCCGCGTCGCCTCCTCGCCGGGGGTGGGGAGCACCTTCTCCATCCTCCTGCCCGACCCGGCGGCCGGCAGGCCGTCGTCCCGCGCCACGCTCACCGAGGCCCCCGATGACCAAGGACGCCAAGACGTTCACCGTGCTGCTGGTGGAGGACGACCCGGCGGACGCCAACCTCGCCAGGCGGGCGCTGAAACAGGGGCCGGTTCCCTGTGAGGTGCACCTCGCGCGCGACGGCGTCGAGGCCATGGAGTACCTGCGCCGCCAGGGCGAGCGCTTCGCCGCCGCGGCGCGGCCGGATCTCGTCCTGCTCGACCTCAACATGCCGCGCATGGACGGGCGCGACGTGCTGGACGAGATCCGCGCGGACGCGCGGCTGAAGACGATCCCCGTCGTCGTGCTGACCACGTCCGACGTCGAGCGCGACGTCGAGGCGAGCTACCGGCACGGCGCCAACAGCTTCCTGACCAAGCCGATGGGCGTGGAGGATTTCTTTGCCCTGATCCACACCGTCCAGCACTACTGGTTCAACGTCGTCACGTTGCCGAAGTGACCCCGATGGACATGACACAGCCGTTTTCGAGCAAAGGGACGCGTCCCATGGCCGATACTCGCAACATCGACGTGCTTCTGGTGGAGGACGATCCCGCCGACGCCGGGCTGGTCCGCCACGCGCTGCGCTCGCTGGGCAGCCGTTTCGCGCTGACCCACCGGGCATCGCTGGCGGAGGCGCTGGCGTGGCTGGAGGGCAACCGCTGCGCCGTCGTCCTGCTCGACCTGTCGCTGCCGGATTCCAGCGGCTTCGACACCATCCGCCGGATGCGGGAGGCGTTCCCCGCCATGCCGCTGGTGGTGCTGACCGGGCACGACGACGAGGACTTCGCCATCGAGGCCATGGCGGCGGGCACCCAGGACTACCTGTTCAAGGGCGCCACCGACGGCCCCGTCCTCCAGCGCGCCATCCGCTACGCCATCGCGCGCAAGCAGCTCGAGGAGAAGCTGCGGCATTCCGAACAGCGCCTGCAATCCATCATCACCCTGGCGCAGGACGCCGTCCTGTCGGTCGACGCCGGGTACCGCATCGTCCTGTTCAACCCGGCGGCGGAGCGGATGTTCGGCTATGCGGCGGCCGACGTGCTGGGCAAGCCGCTCGACATGCTGATTCCGCACCGCTTCGCCACCGCCCACCGGGCGCATGTCGCCCTTTTCGCCGCCGACGGCGCCAGTTCGCGCGGCATGGCCAATTGCGCCGAGGTGGTCGGGCTGGCCAGGGACGGGCGGGAGTTCCCGGCGGAGATCTCCATCTCCAAGGACCTCCAGGCGGACGGCATGCTGCTGACCGCGGTGATCCGCGACATCACCGAACGCAAGCGGTACGAGAACGAGCTGCGCCACCTCGCCACCACCGACCCGCTGACCGGGCTGGCCAACCGGCGGGAGTTCCTGGCGGCGGCCGGGCACGAGCTGGCGCGCGTGCGCCGCTACGACCGCCCGGCCACCGTGATGATGTTCGACATCGACCATTTCAAGCGCATCAACGACACCCACGGCCACGCCGCGGGCGACGAGGCCCTGCGCCATGTGGCGGCGGTCTGCCGGGAGCGGCTGCGCGAAACCGACGTCGTCGGGCGCCTGGGCGGCGAGGAGTTCGGCGTCCTGCTGCCGGAGACCGACGTGCCCGCGGCCTGCGAGGTGGCGGAGCGGCTGCGCGCGGCGCTGGCGGGGGCCGAGATCCCGCGCCCGGACGGCGGCGTCCTGCGCCTGACCGCCAGCATCGGCATCGCCGCCTGCATCGCCGGCGACGCCAGCATCGAACAGGCGCTGAGCCGGGCCGACGATGCGCTCTACCACGCCAAGAGGAACGGGCGGAACCGCGTCGAGGTCAGGGCCCCCGAACTGTCCGCCGCGTCCTGAGCGCCCCCGGCTCGACCCGACCTACGCCGCCGCGGGGACGGCCCCGGCCTTCGGCAGGGTCAGCAGGAAGGTGCTGCCCGCGCCGACGGCGGATTCGATCCAGATGCGGCCGCCGTGGTGATCGACGATCTTGCGGCACACCGCCAGCCCGATGCCGGTGCCCTCGTAGCGCTCGCGCGTGACGAGGCGCTGGAACACGCCGAAGGCGCGGTCGAAGTCCTTCGCCTCGATGCCGATGCCGTTGTCGCGCACGCGGATCACCCACGCGTCGCCCGCGTCCCGCCAGTCCACCGTGACTTCCGGGTCGCGGTCGGGGGCGCGGTATTTCACGGCGTTGCCGATCAGGTTCTGGAACAGCCGCGTCAGCTCGATGCGGTCGCCCCGCACCGTCGGCAGCCCGTCGGCGACCGTCACCCGCGCGTTCGATTCGCCGATCGCCACGTCCAGGTCGAGCAGGCTGTCGGCCACCGCCTCGGCCAGCGGCACCGGCTCGAACGGCCGCTCCTTGCGGCCGATGCGCGAGTATTCGAGCAGGTCGCGGATCAGCGCGTCCATGCGCGTCGCCCCGCCGGTGGCGAAGCCGATGAACTCCTGGATCTCCTCGTCCAGGGAATCGCCCAGCGCGCGCTCGATGAGCGCGAGGTAGTTGGTGACCGCGCGCAGCGGCTGGCGCAGGTCGTGCGAGGCGACGTAGGCGAACTGCTCCAGCTCCTCGTTGGAGCGCTGAAGCTGGATCGCCTGCTGGTTCAGCAGGCGGTTCGCCTCGGCGATGCGGGCTTCGGCCTCCTTGCGGTAGGTGATGTCCTCCTTGATGCCGGCGAAGCGCACGATCTCGTTGCCCTCGCCCAAGACGGGGGAGATGGCGACCATCTCCCAGTAGGGCGTGCCGTCCTTCTTGCGGTTCTTCAGCTCGCCCATCCAGCTTCGGCCGGTGGTGATGGCGCCCCACAGCTCCGCGTAGGTCCCATCCGGCGTCTCGCCCGACCCGAAGATCCGGCAGTGCCGGCCCATCAGCTCGTCGCGCGACCAGCCGGTCACCTGTACGAGGCGTTCGTTGACGTATTCGATGTGTCCGTCCGTGTCGGCGATGACGACCGAGACGGGGCTCTGCTCCACCACCTGGGCCAGCATGCGCATGCGCACCGACGTCGCCGCGCGCTCCGTGATGTCGGAGCCGGTGCCCCGGTAGCCGAGGAAGGCGCCGTCCGCGCCGTACCGGGGCGAGCCGCTGATGCTGATCCACCGCCCCTTGCCGTCCGCGGTGCGCAGCCAGTAGCGGAAGTCGCGGAACGGCCGGCGCGCCCGCAGGTCGGCGAAGTGCTGCATCCAGGCGGTCGAGACGATCTCGTGCCCGTCCGCCGCCAGATCCTCGCGCCGCTTGCCCAGCAGCGTGTCCGCCGGCATGCCCAGCACCGCGTCGAAGGAGGGCGAGAACCAGCGGAAGCGGTGTTCGCCGTCGGTCTCCCACACCCAGTCCGTGGTGGATTCGACGAGGCTGCGGAACCGCTCCTCGCTGTCCTTCAGCGCCTCCTCCGCGCGCTTGCGCTGGGTGATGTCCTGCGCGACGCCGAGGTAGCCCGACACCTCGCCGCTTTCCGAGCGGACGGGCGTGACCGCCAGCGACACGGCGATGGAACGGCCGTCCTTGCTCACATAGGTCCACTCGCGCCGTTCGTGCCCCTCGCGCTCGGCCACCGCGACGAAGGCGCGGAACGGCGTCATCGGCGCATGGCCGGACGCGGTCAGTTCGGCCATGCGCTCGGCGACCTCGGCGGCGTCGTGGAACAGGGCTGGCGTGTGGCGGCCCACCACCTCCTCCTCGGTGTAGCCCAGCATGCGCCGGGCCCCGGTGTTGAACAGCGTGATGACGCCGTCGCGGTCGGTGGCGATGATCGCCACCTCAGACGCCGCCGACAGCACCTCCTGGAAGCGGCGTGACAGGCTGCGGATGGCCTCCTCCGCCTGCCGGCGTTCGGTGATGTTCTGCTTGACGGCGACGTAATGGGTGATGCGCCCGGCGGTGTCGGTGACCGGCGAGATGACCGCCTGTTCCCAGTACAGGCCGCCGTCCTTGCGCTTGTTGTGGAAGACGCCCGTCCAGGTGCGGCCGGCGGTCAGATCGGCCCACATCGCGCGGTAATCCACGCCTTCGGCGTCGCCCGCCTTCAGGATGCGGGGGTTCTGGCCGCGCACCTCGTCGGCGGCGTAGCCGGTCACGGCCGAGAAGGCGGGATTGACGTACTCGATGTTGCCCGCGAGGTCGGCGATGACGATGGCGACCGTGCACTGCTCGATGGCGATGGACAGACGGCGGCGCTCGTCCTCCAGCCGGCGGCGGTCGGTGACGTCGTGGACGATCGAGTAGAGGAGCACGCGTCCGTCCTGGTCGATGGGGCCGGAATGCACCTCCACGTCGCGGATCTCGCCGCTCGCCAGCCGGTGGCGGAAGAAGAAGTGGTTGCGCCGCTCCTCCCGCGCCTGCCGCATCTCCTCGGCCGTCTCCTCCGGCGTCAGCGTGTTGATGGCGCTGATCGGCATGGTCCTCAGCCGCGCCGCGTCGTAGCCGTAATACCGGGCGGCCGCCCTGTTGGCGTCGAAAATCGCGCCGTCGGCCGGGTCGATCAGCAGCATGGCCACCTGCGAGCCGGAGAACAGCGCGCGGTAGCGGCGCTCACTCGCCTCCATGGCGGCGAGCGCCGCCTGCAGCTCCCGCGTGCGCTCGCCGACCTGCTCCTCCAGCCCCTCCTGCGCGCGGCGCAAGGCGGCCAGCATGCGGTTGAAGGCGGCGGCGAGCTGCCCGACCTCGTCGCGCCCCACCACGTCGGCCGGGCGCGAGGCGGCGCCGTCCTCGGCGATGCGGGTGGCGGTCCGGCTCAGCGCCTCCAGCGGCGCCGTGAGGCCGCTGGCCATGCGCCGCGCCAGGACCAGGGCCAGGACCAGGGCCACCAGCATGCCGCCCAGGTACACCCCCAGCAGCGGCAGCAGCCCCTCCGGCATGGAAAGGCGCTCCTCCAGGCGGAGACGGAGCGTGGCCCCGCCCTCCAGGGCCACCGGCATCGACAGCGCGGCGGCCGGCTCGGCCGGCGGCGCGCCGGCCCGGACATCGAGGCCGGCGGCGTCGGAGGTCAGGCGCAGGAAGGTGTTGCCGCCGTCGCGCGCGACGCCGGCCAGCAGCGCCTCCAGGTCCAGCGTGGCCGCCACGTAGCCCTCGGCCCGGCCGGTGCCGGGATAGAGCACCGGCTGGAGGATCACCACCTCCGGACGCTCTCCCGGCCCCGGGATCACCAGTTGCGGGCGTTCCGTGCGGAACATCTCCGCCACCGCCGGGTGGCCGCGCCGGCACTCCGGGGCGACGTCCTTGCGGCTGGCCAACGGCTGCCCATCGAAGTCGCACAGCGTGATGCCGTGCGGCTCGACCAGCGGCAGGCGGTAGTTGCCGAGGAAGGGCCGCAGGTAGACGTCGCGCCCGCGCGAGTCCAGCAGCGCCGTGCTCATCACCGGATTGGCCGCCAGATCGGCGGTGTTGCGGGCGAGGATCGACAGCTTGGCCGACAGGCGCTCCGCCGCCAGGTTCAGGCGGTGGCTCATCTCATCGGCCTGCTCCTGCCGCAGCAGCCAGACGCTGCCCGCCAGCGCCAGGGTGGCGAACAGCAGGCCGGTCGCCAGGATGCCGGCGACCGCCTGCACGGCGATGCGCCGGCCCAGGCGCTCGCCGATCCAGTCGGCCCAAGGTCGCGGCATGCGCATGGTCAGTTCCCCCGACCGGTAAGGATCCGTTCGCCGATCCGTTCGCCGATCCGTTCAACGGCGCCGTCGGGCGCGAAACGCGCCAGGAACACCTGCTCCGGGGACAGGGCGTCGTGGCGCCCCGGCGCGAAGGGGCGCTCCAGGTACGCCACCAGCCCCTGGTGGTCCCGCACGTTCTCCAGCGCGTCACGCACCGCCGCGCGGTCGGCCGACCCCGCCGCGCCGACGGCCTTGGCCAGGATGTGCACGAGGTCGTAGGCGTGCGCGACCCCGACCGGGGAAGGGATGCGCCGCTCGCCGTCGACGCCCCGCCGCACGGCGGCCTCGACGACGCGCCGGGCGATCGGATCCGCCGCCCCGATGAAGGAATAGGTCTGCACGAGCGCGACGTCGACCGCGCGCAGGGCGGCGCCGGTGCCCTCGACGAAGGTTCCGCCGGTGATCCCCCAGTGCGACAGAACGGGCAGGCGCTGCGCCTGCGGCAGGGCGGCCATCTCCCGCACCAGCAGGGCGCCCTCGCGCTCGTTCGCCAGCAGGATCAGCAGTTCCGCACCGGCCGCGCGGATGCCCTGGTAATGGTCGAGCAGCGAGGCTTCGCCCCAATTGTACCACGCCGTGGCGACGACGCGCGGGGCCTGCCCCTCCACCTCCAGGCGCCGTATGGCGCGTTCGCCGCTGCGGCCCCATTCCGTGTTGGGCAGCAGCAGGCCGACGCGCGCCACCCCGCGTTCCAGCGCGTGCGCCGCCATCGTCCGCATCGCCCAGCTGTCCCGCATCGACAGGCGGAAGACGTAGTCGGGGGTGAAGCCGTGTTCGGTGATCGGATCGGCCGCCGCCCAGGGGACGAGCAGCGGCAGGCCCAGCCGGTGCACCTCGGGCAGCGCCTCGACCACCACCGGGCTGTACTTGCCGCACAGCACCGCGACGACGTCGGGATCGGCCGCGAACTCCCGCAAGTTGCGGATCGCCCGCGCCGGAACGGAACGGTCGTCCTTGACCACCACCTCGATCCGCCGGCCGCCGAGCACGCCGCCCGCCGCGTTGACCTCGTCCGCGGCGATCTGCGCGCCCATCCGCACGGCTTGCGCCGACGTGCTGCCGACGACGCCGAACTCGGCGGAGATGCCGACGCGGACGGGCGGCATGTCCGCCAGCGCCGGAACGACAGCCCCCACCGCGAGCGCGATGCAGGCCAGCATGGCCTTCCACAGTCCGCCCACCATCGTCGTCACCCCTTACGCCTGCGGATGCAGCCTCCGCCGAACGGACCTGTCATCACACGAACGGATGATGGTAATAGCCCTTTCGGTGAGCATCCAGCGGGATGTGAGAGGAGGCCGGGGAGCATGCGACGGTCTGCCACGGACGCGCGGACGGCGGCGGCGCGGGACAGGGGTGAGCGCCTGGAGCCGTTGGCAACAATCGAACCGGCCGGGTGGCGAACCGTGCCGTTTCAAGGCCGGCGCATGCAACAATCGCGATTTTCGCGTGTTGTAGCGGCGGGTCCACCGGTGGGCCTGAAACAACGAAAATCGGAGGAAACCATCATGGAGCCGGTCGAGCCGAGCGCTGTCCAGGCGCTGCGTCAGCGCCATGCCGACATCGAGACGATGATCCGCACCGAATACGGCCGCCCCCGGCCGGACGACCTGACGCTCAAGCGCCTGAAGCTGGAAAAGCTCTACGTCAAGGAACAGCTCGACCGCATGCGGATGCACTGAAACGCCGTTCACTGAAACGCCGTTCGGCGTCGGGAACGCCTCATCCCTTGGGCCACGTTCAAAACGCGCGGGCCGTCGAGCGCCGCGCGACGCGCCAGTTCGCATCCGCCGCCTCCAGCCGCTGCCGGATCGGGTCGAGGTGCAACTGGCCGTACAGCACCAGGATGTCGCGCGCCGGTTCGCGCCGGATGGCGTCCGCGACGAGCGCCTCGCGCGCGACGGTCAGCGCCGGCGGCAGGGACTCGTGGGCGAAGCCGCTGGTCGTGCTGGCGGCGAGCAGGATGCGGATGGCCGCGCGCACCCGCTCCTGCACCCAGGCCGGCAGCCCGTCGAACGCCGCGCGCGCCTCGGCCAGGTCGAGGGGCGGATCGGGGGACGGGTCGTCCCGGTCGGCCTCGGACTGCGGCGGCAGCAACGCCAGGAGCTGCGAGAGCGTCACGTCGACGTTGCGCACCTCCGGCCCCGGCGGCCCCAGGATCGCCGCGTTGCTCTGCAGGACCAGCCCGTCCCCCAGCAGGCCGGAGACGATCTCGTACGGGTGCTTGCCGCCGTCCGGCGTCCAGGCGGCGCCCATCCGGTCCAGGACCGCGGCGATGCCGCGGTTCGGGTCGGCGACGTCGGACCTGACCTCCTCGTAGAAGACCAGCCAGCCGGCCTTGCGCCGCGCCTCCACCAGTGCCGCCACCTCGCGGTAGAACCGTGGCGCGGCGACGTGCGCCATCCCCTGCATCTCGACCTGCCGGCGCCCGTCGGTCAGCACGACGCGCGTCAGTTCCAGCGGGAAGAGGTCGGCGATGGCGGGCAGGGCCGCGACGGTGGCGGCCGTGGCGGTGAGGACGGCGACCACGAGGGCGCCGATGGCGATGAGGGCGATGCGGAGGACGCGGAGCATGCCGTCCTATGTGGGGATGGCCGCGCGCCGATGCATCGGCGCGCGTTCCGCACACGGGCGGATTGACCACGCGGCGGGTCCGGCCACATGTTGATGGCATGCCCCGCCCTACCCCCGATCATCCGCCCCCCCCATCATCCGACAGGCGCTGTCCACCCCATGCACCGTCCCCAGGACGTCCTCGTCACCATGGACGATCGCGCCATCGCCGAACGCCTCGGCCCGGACCCGGCGCCCAGGGCGGCGCGCGCGGTGCTGTGGCTGGCGGCCGCGGTGTTCGCCGGTGCGGTGCTGCTCGTCCTGCTCGGCATGCTTCGTATGGCGCTGCCGGTCGACCTGCTGGTGCCGGTGGGTGCCGCGGGGATTGGCTGGGGGGCGTGGTCGCTGATCGACGCGCGCGCGGCGGCGGTGCGCAGCCATCGGCTGGCGGCCGAGGCGCTGCGCTCCGGCCATCTCGCCTCGGCCTGGCTCGTCCGCCACGCCGAGAACGGCGAGCTGCTGGTGGTCGATCCGGCCAACTGGCGGCTGTTCGTCGTGGACACCGTCGTCGATTTCGACGACGTCGGCCGGCTGGACCTGGAGGGCGCCGTCCTGCACGTGACGCTGCGCACGCCGGGCGCGCGGACGTGGCGGCTCGACCTCGGCGACCGGGTGGACGCGGCCGACGTCCGCCACCGCCTCGCGGAACTCATCGGGATCGACTGACATCGGGGTCGACTGGCATCAGGCCCTTTCGAAGATGGCGGCGATGCCCTGCCCGCCGCCGATGCACATGGTCTCCAGCCCATAGCGGCCCTGGCGCCGCTTCAGCTCGTGCAGCAGCGTGGCGAGGATCCGCACGCCCGTGGCGCCGATCGGATGCCCCAGCGAGATGCCGGAGCCGTTGACGTTCAGCCGGTCCGGCTCGTGCCAGTCCCAGCCCTTCAGCACCGCCAGCACCTGGCAGGCGAAGGCCTCGTTCAGCTCGACCAGGTCCATGTGCGCCAGCGACAGGCCGGTGCGCTTGAGCAGCTTCCGCACCGCCGGCACCGGGCCGAGGCCCATGGTGGCGGGCTCGCAGCCCACGGCGGCCCAGCCGACCAGCGTCCCCATCGGCGTCAGGCCGAACTCGGCCAGCCTGTCCTCGGCGACGATCAGGCACGCGGCGGCGGCGTCGTTCTGCTGGCTGGCATTGCCGGCGGTGACGACGCCGTCCTTCATCAGCGGCTTCAGCCGGCCCAGCGTCTCCAGCGAGGCGTCGGGGCGGATGCCCTCGTCGCGGTCGAAGACCAGATCGTCCCCCCGGCGCCGCGGCACGGTCACCGGCACCACCTCCCCGGCGAAGCGCCCGGCCTCCCACGCCGCCGCCGCGCGCTGGTGGCTGGTGACGGCATAGCGGTCGGACTCCTCCCGCGTGATGCCATACGCGTGCGCCACGTTCTCGGCCGTCTCGATCATGCCGGAGATGCGGCCGAAGCGCTCGACGGGCTGCGAGCGCTCGCGCCCGCGTTCCAGCCGGTCGTGCAGCCGGGTCGAGCCGGACCGCGCGCCCCAGCGCATGTCGGTGGTGTAGTACTCGACGTTGCTCATGCTCTCGACGCCGCCGGCGATCACCACGTCGGCGGCCCCGCTTTCCACCATCATGGCGGCGGTGACGACGGCCTGCAGGCCGCCGCCGCAGCGCCGGTCCAACTGCATGCCGGGCACAGCGACGGGCAGGCCCGCCTGCAGCGCCGCCCAGCGGCCGACGCAGGGCGTCTCGCCGTTGGCGTAGGACTGCGCCATGACGACGTCCTCGACCAGCGCGGGGTCGATGCCGCTGCGCTCCACCACCGCCGTGACGACGGCCGCCGCCAGATGCTCGACGCCGACCGGCCGCAGCGTGCCGCCAAAGGTGCCCACCGCCGTGCGCACGGGGGCGACGATTGCCGCTCTTCTCATGGAATGATCTCCGTCAGGCAACGGCGCCCGGCTCAGCTCGCCCAGCTCAGCTCGCCCGGCTCAGCTCGCGTAGCGGCCACCGGTGACGTGCAGGGTTTCGCCCGAGATGAAGCCGGCGCGCTCCGACGCCAGGAAGGCGACGGCGTCGGCGATATCCTCGGGCCGGCCGGCGCGCGGGATGGGCGTGCCGCGCACAACCCGCTCCTTGATCTGCGCGTAGTGCGGCAGTTCGCGCACCATCTCCGTCTCGATGAAGCCCGGCGCAACCGCGTTGACGGTGATGTCGAAGCGCCCCTCCTCGATCGACAGCGCGCGCGTCAGGCCGATGATGCCGGCTTTGGCGGCGGAATAGTTGGCCTGCCCCGGGTTGCCCAGGTGGGCGCGGGACGAGATGTTGACGATGCGCCCCCAGCGCTGGGCGATCATGTGCGGCATCACCGCCTTGCTGGCCAGGAACGCGCCTTTCAGGATCACGTCGACGACGAGGTCCCAGTCGTTTTCCGTCAGCTTCGTCAGCAGCCCGTCGCGCGGGAAGCCGGCGTTGTTGACCAGGATGTGGACGCCGCCGAAGCGCTCCACCGTCTCCGCCACCAGCCGCTCGACGTCGGCCGCCACGGTGATGTCCCCGGCCACGCCGTGCGCCTTGAGGCCGTCCGCCCGCAGGGCGGCGGCCGTGGCGGCCGCCCCTTCGCCGTTGATGTCGGCGATGACCACGCCAGCGCCCTCGGCCGCCAGACGCCGGGCCGTCGCCGCCCCGATGCCGCGGGCCGCGCCGGTGACGATCGCGACCTTGTTCTCCAACCCCAGATCCATGGTGTCCTTCCCGTGTCCTTACGTCTTGGGGGCCTTACCTCTTGGGGGCGCGGGTCGCCGCGACGCCGTATTCCGGATGTCCGATTCCAGGATTGGCACAGATTTGCTGGACGCGCAAGCATTCCTGGTTCCATGATGCGGAACGAACCGGCCAAGAGCCACGGCGTCACGTCATCGAGTCGTGACGCGGTTTACGCCGGTGGTAAAACGCGCCGCGCGCTTTTTCGGTGGCGTTCCCGTTGCCATCGGAACAGAACCAGGATCAACCCACGCGTCGCACCATGCGGAATAGCCGCAAGCCCGACGATCCGCTTGCCAACGGCGCGGCCATCCAGCAAATAGAACAACCCTCGAAGCGATCGGGTGCGCATGCGCAAGGAAATGCTGTCGGCCTTCGTCAAGCCGGACGAGGAGGAGGACAAGGACCGCCACCTGATCGGCGCGCTGTCGCGCGGGCTGGAGATCCTGCGCGCCTTCGAGCAAAGCAACGCGCCGCTCAGCAACCAGGACCTCGTCGCCTGCACAGGCCTGCCCAAGTCCACGGTGTCGCGGATCACGCGGACGCTGACGATCGAAGGCTTCCTGGTGCACCTGCCCAGGTCCGGCGCCTACCGGCTGGCGCCGGCGGTGCTGGCGCTGGCGCGCGCCTTCCACACCAGCACCGGCATCGCGGAGATCGCCCAACCGCACATGCAGGAGCTGGCCGACACCATCCGCGGCACGGTGGCGATGGGCACGCGCGACCGGCTGGACATCGTCTACATGCAGATCTGCCGGGGCGTGAAGCACGTCCGCGTGCCGCAGACCTCCGGCACCCGCGTGCCGATCGCCACGACGGCCATCGGCAACGCCTATTTCCACACGGTCGCCCCCGACGAGCGCGAGGCGCTGACCGCGCTGATCAAGCGCCAGTCGCAGCGCACGTGGCAGGTGATCGCCGACGAGCTGGAGCGCACCGGGCGCGAGATCGCGAAGGGCGGCTTCTGCGTGCGCGCGGGCTCCTGGACGCCGGGCATCAACGGCGTGGGCGCGGCGCTGCGCCTGCCGGACCAGACGGTGGTGGCCTTCAACGTCGGCGGTCCCTCCTACTGGCTGAAGGAGGAGGCGCTGTACGAGGACATCGGCCCGCGTCTCGTCGACATGGCCCGCAACGTCCTGGCCGACGCGATGCGGCGGGGCGTGCTGATGCGTTAGAGGGGTGGTGAGGGACGGCGCCATTCGGATGCCGCCATTGTCGCCGGGCGTGGGGCTCCTTCAGCGCACCGTGAAGCGTGCGAGGGCATCCTCGTCCCACGCCATGCCGAACCCCGGCCCACGCGCCGTGACCATCCCGCCGGCCGGGCGCAGCGGTTCGGCCAGCACGGCGCCGGCCATGTCCAGGTATTCCAGGAAGTGACACGTGGGACTGACGGCCAGCGCGTGCGCGCTCGCCTCTATGAACAGATGGCTGGAGAGCGGCAGGCTCGCCGCCTCGGCCAGCGCCATGGCGCGCAGCCACCCGGTGATGCCGCCGATCTTCATCAGGTCGGGCATCGCCATGTCGCAGGCGCCGGACGCCACCGCACGGGCCATGTCCGCCGGGAACCACCAGTTCTCGCCAGTCTGCACGGGGACCGGCGACGCGGCGCGCACGCGCGCGTGCCCTTCCAGATCCTCGGCGGCGACCGGCTCCTCCACCCAGGTCAGATCGAAGGCGGCCAGCCGTTCGATGCGTCGGATCGCCTCGGTGGCGCTCTGCGACTGATTGAGATCGACCATGAGCTGGACATCGGGCCCGACGATGTCGCGGACGGCGCGCACCATGGCCGCGTCCTCGGAAGCGCTGCCCTCGCCGATCTTGATCTTGATGGCCCGGAAGCCGGCGGCGACGGACGCCTCCAGCAGTGCCCGGTCGGCGACCGGATCGACAAGGCCAAAGCTGTCGTAGGCCGGCACGGGCCCGGCCGTCCCTCCGATCAGTTCGACCACCGGCCGATCGGCCGCGCGCCCCAGCGCATCCCACAGCGCCATGTCCAGCCCCGACAACGCCATGCCGACGATCCCTTGCCGGCCCAGCAGACGGAAGGTCCGCGACAGATCGCGAAAGCGATCGGCCGGCGCGACGGGCTTGCCGACGACCAGACCGGCGATGTCGCCCAAAAGCGCGCAGAGCGGCTTCAGGACGAGGGGCGTGTAGCAGAACACGTAGGCGCGCCCCACGACGTCCTGATCGGTCTGTACGTCGATGAGCACCAGCGGCGCGGCCGGAATCGTGCCGGAAGCCGTCCGCAACGGCCGCGGCATCGGCGCGAGCACCGGCCGCGAATGCAGTGATCGTATGGTCGGCAGTGTGGCCATGTCCGCCCCCGGATATGGAAGCCCGAGGGGACTCCCTGCCCGGTTTAACATTGTGCCCGCCCCCGGAAAGGCGAGAGGCACGCGGCGCACGCGCCGCTGCGAGGTCCGGTCGCGACCATCGCCCGGCAAGCGGCTGTCCTGTTGGTGGAAGGGGTAGGATTCGAACCTACGTACGCTGACGCGGGCAGATTTACAGTCTGCTGCCTTTAACCACTCGGCCACCCTTCCGGCAGGGCGCAGAGGAGTAGCGGCTTGACCGCGAACTGGTCAAGCCCCAACAGGCCCTCCACGCCGATCTCGGCCCCTCCGCCGGCTTTTGGGCGGCCTCACCGCCGCTGGTCGAAGCGGCGGTTCACCAGCGCGGCGGCGATGTTGACCTTCTGGATGTCGATGGCGCCGCCGGCGATGCCCCAGCCCCAGGCGTCGCGCATCTTCTGCTCGATCGGGTATTCGCGGCTGTAGCCGTAGCCGCCCATGAGCTGCATGGCGGTCCCCGTCACCTCGCGCACGATCTCGTTGGCGAAGCACTTGGCCATGGAGCTTTCCTTGACCGAGGGCAGGCCGCTGGCGGCGTTGACCACGGCGCGGTGGATCATCAGCCGCGCCGCCTCCGTCTTCATGGCCATCTCGGCGAGGCGAAGCTGCACCGCCTGGAAATCCACGATGGGCTTGCCGAACTGCTTGCGCTGCTGGACGTAGTCCAGCACGTAGTCGAAGGCCGAGGTGGCGATGGCGAGGCTCATGGTGGCGTTGCCGCAGCGCTCCAGGTCGAAGGCCTCCATCAGCTTCCTGAAGCCGCCGGCCGGAACGACGACGTTCTCCACCGGCACCTCGACGTCGTCGAAGTACATGTCGGCGCTGGTGATGCCGCGGAATCCCATCAGCCGTTCCCGCTTGCCGAAGCTGAAACCCTTGGCGCCCTTCTCCACCAGCACCGCGCCGATGCCCTTGGCGCCGGGGTCGTCCGACATGCGGCAGTAGACGACGTAGGCGTCGGCGTGCCCGGCGCCGGAGCACCAGCGCTTCTGCCCGTTGATCACCACCCGGTCGCCCGTCACCACCGCGCGCGTGCGCAGGTCGGTCAGCGCGCTGCCGGCGTCGGGCTCCGACATGCTGACGGCCAGGATCATGTCGCCCGCGCACACGCGCGGGATGATGCGGCGCTTGAGATCCTCGCCCGCGAAATGGGCCACCGCCAGCGCCGGGCCGAAGCAGCTTTCGAAGATCGGGAAGGCGACGGAGGGGGAAATCTTCGCCACCTCCTCCAGCACCAGCACGGCGTCCAGCGCGCCCAGCCCGCCGCCGCCCAGTTCCTGGGGAATGTTGACGCCGAGCAGGCCCAGCTCGGCGTAGCGCTTGACCATGGCGTGCGGCACCGGCTCGTCCGTCTCCTCCATCTCGCGGGCGAGTGCTGGAAGCTCGGCCTGGGCGAAGCGGCGCACGGTGTCGCGCAGGCGTTCCTGGTCCTCGGTCAATGCAAAGTCCATGTCCGTCATCCCGGTTGGTTGAGGGAAAGGGGTTGCGGCCGGGACAGGGCCGGCGACACCCAGAAAGGCACCGCCGCCAGCACGATGCAGCCGGCGGCGAAGAGCAGCGAGACGGCGTAGCCGCCCGTCAGGTCGTGCAGCACCCCGGCCAGCCAGGAGCCGAGTGCCGCGCCCAGCGACATGGTCGCGAAGATGCTGCCGTAGATCGTCCCCACCCCGGACCCGGCGAAGATGCGGTTGGTCAGCGTCGAGACGATGGGCCCGCGCGCCCCTTGCGCGATGCCGAACAGCAGCGTGTAGCCGGCCAGCAGCAGCGGGTTGGCCCCTTGCGACAGGCCGATCAGGCAGAGCACGCCGGCGAAGGTGCTGGCGAAGCTGAGCGTCGCCGTGGCGCGGAAGCCCAGCCGGTCGCCCAGCCAGCCCGACGCCACCACCCCCAGCACCGACAGCATGCCGGCCACGCCGAAGGCGGCCGCCGCGTCCATCGGCGCGTAGCCGGCATCGACCAGCAGCGCCACCGCCTGGGCGATCACCACGTACATGCCGAGTGCGGTGAAGAAGAACACCTGCACCAGCGCCCAGAACGCCCCGGTGCGCACCGCCTGCGGCAACCGCATGCCGCCCCCGGCGCCCGACCGCCGCAGTTCCGCCAGATCGGGATGCCCGGCGGCCAGCGTGCGCCAGGGCAGCAGCAGCGTGACCGGCACCAGGGTCAGGAGCGCCAGCCCGATGGCCTGATAGCCGCCGCGCCAGCCCAGCCGTTCGATGAGGAACTGCGCCAGCGGGGCGATCACCAGGATGCCGGAGCCGAAACCGGCGTAGGCGATGCCCAGCGCCGTGCTCATGTTCCGCCGGTACCAGCGGCCGATCAGCGCCGCCGCCGGCACCATGCCCATGGCCGACACGCCCAGCCCCGCCATCACGCCCAGCAGCAGGTGCAATTGCCAGCGCGCCTCCACCAGCGCGCCCGCGCCGAAGGTCGCGGTGCCCAGCAGCCCCAGGCCGATGGCGTACACGGCGCGCGGCCCCAGCCGCTCGAACAGCAGGCCGCTGACCGGCGCCGCCAGCCCCTGCGTCAGCATGTACAGCGCGTAGACGCTGGTGAGCGCGGAGCGCGGCCAGCCGTACTCCGCCTCGATCGCCACCAGGAAGACGGTGTAGGCGTCGGCCACGCCGCGGGCGAGGAAGTTGAACAGGAAGCCCAGCGCCACCACCAGCGCCGCCAGCGTCGACGGCCGCCGCCACGGTCCCGGAACGCCGTCGCTCACCTCGGGCACCCCCTCAATAGGACTTGGGCATGCCGAGCACCTTCTCGGCGATGTGGCACAGCGCCAGTTGCGGGCTGACCGGGGCGATGCGGCAGATCATCACCTCGCGCAGCAGCCGTTCGACGTCGTATTCCTTGGCGTAGCCGTAGCCGCCATGCGTCATGACCGCCGTCTCGCAGGCGCGGTAGCCGGCTTCCGCCGCCAGGAACTTGGCGGCGTTGGCCTGCGGGCCGCAGCCCATGCCCCGGTCGTAGGCCCAGGCCGCCTGCAGCATCATCAGGTTGGCGGCCTCCAGCTCCGCCCAGCGTTCGGCGAGGGGAAGCTGAATGGCCTGATTCTGGCCGATGGGCCGGTCGAAGACGACGCGCTCGCGGGCGTACTTCGCGGCGCGGTCCAGCGCGGCGCGCCCGATGCCCACCGCTTCGGCGGCGATCAGGATGCGTTCGGGGTTGAGGCCGTGCAGGATGCTGCGGAACCCCTCCCCCTCCTCCCCGATGCGGTCCTCCACCGGCACGCGCAGCCCGTCGATGAACACCTGGTTGGAGTCGACGGGCTTGCGGCCCATCTTGGGGATCTCCCGCACCTCCACGTGGGTGCGGTCCAGCGCGGTGTAGAACAGCGTCAGGCCGTCGGTGGGACGCTTGACCCGGTCGGCCGGCGTGGTGCGGGCGAGGATCAGCATGCGGTCGGCCACCTGGGCGGTGGAGATCCACACCTTCGCCCCGTGCAGAACGTAGTGGTCGCCCACCCGCTCGGCGCGGGTCTTGATGGCGCCGGTGTTGAGGCCGGCGTCCGGCTCCGTCACCATGAAGCAGGCCTTCTCCCGGCCGGCGACCAGCGGCGGCAGCATGCGGCGCTTCTGCTCCTCCGTGCCGAAGACCACCACCGGGTTGAGGCCGAAGATGTTGAGGTGCACGGCCGACGCGCCGCTCATGGCGGCGCCGGAGGCGGCGATGGTGCGCATCATCAGCGCGGCTTCCGTGATGCCGAGGCCCGAGCCGCCGTATTCCGGCGGGATGCAGATGCCCAGCCAGCCGGCGTCCGCCATCGCCGCGTGGAAGTCGTGCGGGAAGCCGCCCTCGGCGTCCTTGCGGCGCCAGTATTCCGCGTCGAAGCGGGCGCAGACCTTGCCCACCGCCGCGACGATCGCCTCCTGTTCGGGGGTGTGCGCGAAGTCCATCAGCGCGCCTCCCGGATCACGCCGCGTTCGGCGAGGGCGGCGATGGTGGCGTCGTCGTAGCCGGCCTCGCGCAGCACCTCGGCGCTGTGCTCGCCCAGCGCGGGGGCTTGGCGTTCCACCGCCGGGGGCGTGGCGGACCAGCGCGTCGGCACCGCCATGCTGCGGATCGACCCCTCGCGCGGGTGCTCGACCACACTGAAGAAGCCGGTGGCCGTCAGGTGCGGGTCCTCCAGCAGGCTGTCGAGGGTGTGCAGACGCATCACCGGGATGTCGGCGCGGGTGAGCGCCTCCATCCACTCCGCCGTGGTGCGGGTGGCGAGGTATTCGGCGACAAAGCCGTACAGCTCGTCGATGTGGCGGGTGCGGCTGTCCATGTCGGCGAAGCGGGGATCGCCGTCCAGCACGTCGGGCCGGCCGATCAGCTCGAAGAAGCTGCGCCATTGCTTGTCGTTGTAGATCAGCGCGCAGATGTAGCCGTCGCTGGTGCGGTACGGCCGGCGCTGCGGGGCGAGCAGGCGCGGGTAGCCGGTCGGCCCCGCCGCCGGCTCGAAGGTGGCCCCGCCCATGTGGTCGCCCTGGACGAAGTGGGTCATCGTCTCGAACATCGGCACGTCCACCGCCTGACCCTGGCCGGTGCGCTCACGGTGGAACAGGGCGGCGGTGACGGCGTAGACGGCGTGCAGCCCCACCGTGCGGTCCACCATGGTGGCCGGCACGTAGCGCGGCTCGCCCCCGGTGGAGGCGGCGAACAGGGTGGGGATCCCCACCGCCCCCTGGATCAGGTCGTCGTAGGCGGGCTTGGCGGCGTAGGGGCCGTCCTGGCCGTAGCCGAACAGGCCGACGTAGACGATGCGCGGGTTGACCGCCGCCACCTCCGCGTAGGACAGGCCCAGCCGCGCCATCGCCTGCGGGCGCACGTTGTAGATCAGCACGTCGGCCGTCCGCGCGAGGTCGAGCAGCGCCTGCCGCCCGTCCGGCTGTTTGAGGTCGAGCGCGATGGAGCGCTTGGCCCGGTTGGCGTGCAGGAAGATCGCCCCCATGCCCGGATGGCGCATCGGGCCGATGCCGCGCACGGTGTCGCCCTGCGGCGGCTCCACCTTGATCACGTCCGCACCCAGCTCGCCCAGGATCTGCGTGGCGTAGGGGCCCATCAGGACGGTGGTCAGGTCGAGGATGCGAACCCCGTTCAGCGGACCGCTCATTCGGATTGTCCTCCTGTTGCGCCGAACGCGCCGGAAGCGCGCAGCGCGTCGATGTCGTCGGGGCCGTAGCCCAGCGCGCCCAGCACCGCGTCGGCGTCCGCGCCCAGCCCCGGCGGCGGCCCCTGCACGCGGGCGAGGCGGCCGCCGGCGCGCACCGGGAAGACCACGTGCGCCGCCCCGTCCGCCGTGCGCGTCACCAGCCCGCGCGCCGTCGCCTGTTCCGACGCCATGGCCTCCGCCGGGGTCAGGCACGGCTCGGCCGGCAGGTCGGCGGCGCGCAGGCGCGGCAACCAGTCGGCCAGGGTGCGGGTGCGCATGAGATCGGCCACGCGCGCCGCCAGCCGGTCGCCGGCCGCGCGCCGGCCCTCGTTGGTGTCGAGCGCGGGATCGGCGAGGTCCGGCGCCTCCTCGCGCACCGCGTCGCGGAAGCGCGCCCAGAAGTGGTCCTCCAGCAGGCCCAGCGCGATCCAGCGGCCGTCGGCCGTCTCGAAACTGTCGTTGACCGGGCTGAGGTGGCCGCGGGGATCGGCCGGTTCCTCCCCGCCGTGGCGCATGGCGGCGCAGTAGAGCGCCGCCTCGAACAGGCCGAGGTCGAGGACCGTGCCCTGCCCCGTCCGGTCGCGCTCGCGCAGCGCCGCCAGGATCGCCGTGGCGGCCATGGACCCGGCCGCGAAGTCGGCGAACGGCAGGCTGAGGCGCGAGGGGGGCCGCGTCCAGTGCCCCGGCAGGCCCAGCCCGCCGGACGCCGCGACGATGTTGATGTCGTGCGCCGGGTGGTCGCGCCACGGCCCGTCCTGCCCGTAGCTGGACAGCGAGCCGTAGATCAGGCGCGGGTTGACCGCCCGCAGGTCCGCCCAGCCGATGCCCAGCCGTTCGGCCACGCCGGGCCGGCTGCTCTCCACCACCACGTCGGCGCCCGCCGCCATCCGGTGCGCGACGCCCCGCGCGGCCGGCGTCTTGAGGTCCAGCGTCAGGCTGCGCTTGCCGCGGTTGACGGCGCGGAACATGTCCGGCTGGTAGCGGCGCCCGGAATCGCCGCCCGGCGGCTCGACCTTGACCACCTCGGCGCCGAGGTCGGCCAGCATGGCGGTGAGGAACGGCCCCGGCAGCAGGGCCGTGAAGTCCACCACGCGCAGACCCGCGAGCGGCTGCCAGGGTGGGCGGGGGGTGGGGTGTGTCATGGGTGTCTTGCGTGTTGGATTGTAGGTTGGGTTGAGCGTCAGCGAAAACCCAACGCCCTTCGCAACGCGAACACGTTGGGTTTTCGCCTGCGGCTCAACCCAACCTACGAAGCGTCATTACGAAGCGTCACTTCGCCGTCTTCAGCGCCTCCTGGAAGGCCGCCAGGATCTCGCTGCCGGCCTTGTTGCGCTTGTCGAGGTTGGCCGCCCATTCACGGCCGACCGAGGCCATCATGGCTTCCAGCGCCTTGTGCTCGGCGTCGGGCAGCTTGGTCATGGTGACGCCGGCCGCCTTGATGCGCTCGATGTCGCGGGCCTCGTCGCGGTCGGTGTTCTCGCAGGCGTTGCGC
Organism: Azospirillum sp.; assembly: GCA_035629155.1. Taxonomy (GTDB): domain Bacteria; phylum Pseudomonadota; class Alphaproteobacteria; order Azospirillales; family Azospirillaceae; genus Azospirillum. The sequence continues at coordinate 24,726 of DASPIO010000157.1, forward strand.
ACCACCTTGTCCGCCACGTCGTCCATCGCCTTGCGCACCTCCGGCGGCAGCTCGTTGAAGCGCTTGTTGCTGATCATGTAGGTGACGACGAAGCTGCCCAGGTTCTCGCCGATGGTGGCGTGCTTCACCCGGCCCTGCAGGTCGTAGGACAGGATGCTGGAGTGCGGGAACAGCATGCCGTCCACGGTGCCGCGGGTCAGCGCCTCCATCACGTCGGGGGTGGGGATCTGCACGGGGATGGCGTTCATCTTGCGGATCGCCAGTTCCTTCGCCGCGCCCGAGGTGCGGATCTTGCGCCCCTCCAGCGCCTTCAGCGTGGTGATCGGCTCCTTCGCCATGTAGAGCTGGTAGGGTGTCAGGACGAGCGCCCACAGGACGCGCATGCCGGCCGGCTCGAACTCGCGCTGGGCCAGCAGGCCGCCGGGGCGCGCCAGCTTCCAGTACGCCATGGTGCCGGCGCAGGCCGAGGAGAAGGACTCCGGCAGTTCCGCCACGGCGCCCAGCGGCAGCTTGTCGGTGACGAAGGACGGCGCCACGTAGCCGACGTCCACCACGCCCGACTGCGTCAGCGACAGCAGGTCCTTCGCCTTGCCCAACTGTTCGGCCGGATAGTACTCGAACGCCGCCTTGCCGCCGGACGCCTTGGCGACCTCGTCCATCCACAGCTTGGTGCCGTATTCGACGATGTAGTGGCCGGCGGGGAAGGAATCGGCGATGCGCAGCTTCACCTGCTGGGCGGCGGCGCCCTGGGCAGTTGCCGCGAGCAGGGTGGCGGCGAGGATGGCAGCGGACGTCTTCATGATGGGTCCTCCCTGGTTTTTTGTGCTCACATGTTCATGGTCGACGGCAGCCACAGGATGATCTGCGGCAGCGCGGTCATCAGCGCGATGAGCAGGGCGTGCGCCACCACGTGCGGCATCACGCCCTCGAAGATCTCGGCCAGCGGCCGGCGGGTGTAGCGGGCGACGACGAAGACGTTCAGCCCCATGGGCGGCGTCACCATGCCGACCTCCGCCGTCAGCACGACGATGACGCCGAACCACACCGGGTCGTAGCCCAGCGCCACCACCACCGGCAGCACCACCGGCACGGTCAGGATCAGGATGGCGATCTGGTCCATGAAGCAGCCGAGGATCACGTAACCGAACAGGATCAGCGCCATGATCGCCCAGGGCGGGGCGTCCAGCGCGCCCACCCACGCCACCAGCGCCTGCGTCGTCTGCGTCAGCGTGAAGAAGTAACCGAAGATGCTGGCCCCCAGGATGATCATCAGGATCATGCAGGTGGCGTGCACGGCGTGGGTCAGCGCCCTGGCCACGCCGTCGCGGCTCAGCCGCCGGGCCCGCGCCGCCAGCAGGAACGCGCCGAAGGCGCCGATGCCCGCGGCTTCCGTCGGCGTGGCGAGGCCCAGGTAGATGCTGCCCGTCACCGCCATGAACAGCACCAGCATGGGCCCGGCGACGCTGAGCGAGGCGACCTTCTCCCGCAGACTGTGGGCGCGGCCGGCGGGGGCGCGCGTGGGATCCAGGCGGACCAGGACGAAGACGGTCAGCATGATGGTGACGGTGACCAGCAGGCCGGGCACGATCCCGGCGATCAGCAGCGCGCCGATGCTGACGTCGGCGATGATGCCGTACAGCACCAGCGCGATGGACGGCGGGATCATCATGGCCAGCGTGCCGGAAATGGCGACCACCCCGCCGGCCAGACGCGGCTCGTACCCCTGCTTCAGCATGGCGGGGATGGAGGTGCTGGACAGCGTGGCGGCCGCGGCCGTGCTGGAGCCGGAGATGGCGCCGAACCCGGCGCCGGCCAGCGCCGTCGCCATGGCCAAGCCCCCCGGCACCCGCCCCACCCAGGCGGCGGCGGCGCGGAACAGGTCGTCCGCCACGCCGCTGAGGATGACGAACTCCGCCATCAGGATGAACATCGGCACCGTGATGATCTCGTAGGAGTTGGCGACCGAGAACGGGGCCGTCTTCAGGATGCCCAGCACCATCGCCGGCCCGCCGATCATGGCCAGCCCGGTGGCCCCCGCGGCGGCCATGGCGAAGGCCACCGGCGTGCCGATCGCCAGCAGCGCGAACAGCAGCGAAACGCCCGTCAGCGTGACCATCACACGCCATCCTCGGTGGCCGAGACCGCCGTTTCGGACAGCGGCGGCAACTCGATCAGCGGTTCGCGCGTCAGCACCGACAGCGCGTGCCCGACGGTGCGGAAGGCGGCGCGCACGGTCAGCATCGCCGCCCCCGCCACCACCGGCGCCATGGCCAGCCACGTCGGCCAGCTATAGGCGCCGGCCATCACCTCGTCCGCCGCCCAGGACTCGGTCAGGCGCCCGTACGCCTGCACCGCGATGACCGCGGCGACGAGGGTGGTGAGCGCGTAGCCGATGCTCTCGCCCGCATGGCGGCCGGCGGGAGACATGCGCTTCTGCACGACGTCGATGGCGACGTGGCCGTGGCCGCGCAGCGTGTCGGACACGCCGAAGAAGAACATGCCGACCATCAGGTACAGCGAGATGACGTCGTACGACCACGCCAGCGGGCTGTTGAACAGGTAGCGCAGCGCCACGTCCGCCACCACGACCAGCATGATGGCGAACATGCACACGCCCGACGCCGCGGCGAAGGCCTTGTCGATGCCGTCGAGCAGACGGCCGAACCGGTCGATGACTCCCATGACTGCGGCGATCCTCCCTGATCGTCTGGGCGCCGGCGGCCTCGTTGCGGCGGGCTGTGCTCGGCGGGCTTAAGGGGATGGGTTCAGGCGGTCAGCGTTGCTCCTCCAGCAGCGCGCAGGTCCGGCGCAGCGCCGCCACGTGGCGGTCGACCTGCGGCTCCATGCGCTGGATGGGGCCGACCAGCGACACGCCGTACGGTTCGCCGTTCAGCACCACCGCGGCCCCCAGCGCCATGACGTCGGCCACGCTTTCGGCCCGGTTCAGGAACCACCCGCGCGCCTGCCCCTCGGCGATGCTGCGCTCCAGCGCCCGCGCGTCGGTCAGCGTGTCCGGCGTGTGCGCCTGGAAGGTCAGGCGCGCCAGCAGGGCGGCGCGCTCCGCCGCCGGCAGCCGGGCCAGCAGCGCCTTGCCCATGGAGTTGGAATGCAGGTCGCGCAGCTCGCCCGCCTGGGCGCTGTAGCGGATGCGGTGCGGCGAATCGAACGCCTCCAGGTAGACGATGCGCGTGTCCTGCCGCTTGCCGAACAGCACGGTCTCCCCGGTTTCGTCACGCAGCGCGCTGAGCAGCGGCCGGGCGCGCTCCAGCAGGGGATCGTTGGCGGCGATGGTGGTCGCCACCTCCAGCAGACGCTTGGTGGGATAGAAGCCGCTGCGCTGGCGCAGCGCGTAGAGGTAGCCGGCGGCCTCCAGCGTGCGCACGAGGCCCGAGCAACTGGACATCGGCATCTTCAGCGCCGCCGCGATCTCCGACAGCGACATGGGCCGCTTGGCGCGCGCGAACTCCTCGAACAGCTCGATCGTGCGGCCGGCGCTCTTGACCGAGGGGAAGGCGGACGTCCGATCGCTCATGCGCGGCCACTCGTTCACATATGTGAAGTGACGTTCACGGATACGAACGGATTGTCAGTTTGCACAGCAATCCCTGTCAAGCCCCGTTTTTTGGGGCGTGCGCATAAGCGCGCCAATGTGAGACATTCAACCGTTCCGCATGCGACGCTTCGCCTCATAGGCAACTGCGATTCATTCGCATCATCATTGACAGCACCCCGGCGCACCGCCGCCGGCACCCACCCTCGCGCAAGGGGAAGACATGAGCAAATATCCGGCTCCGCCGGGGGATATCCGGTTGGCGTCGCTGCGCAAGGGGCAGCCCGCGCACGTGACCGGCGTCGACGAAGGCGCGGTCGCCACGACTCTGCCCGCCGGTGAACTGGAACGCCGCATGATCGAGATGGGCCTGGTCGAGGGTGCCCGGATCGAGATCCTGCACGAGGGCTTCCCCGGCCGCGACCCCATCGCCGTCCGCGTCAACGAGCACACCGTCGCCATGCGCCGCGCCGAGGCGCGCGCCATCCGCGTGGCGCCTGTGTAAAAGTATCGAAAAAGGAAGCCGGCCATGTCGGTCCTGGAAGCGTCGGTCCTGGAAGCCGATGCCGAACCGCCGCGCATCGCGCTGGTGGGCAATCCCAATTGCGGCAAGACGGCGTTGTTCAACGCGCTGACCGGGTCGCGCCAGAAGGTGGCGAACTACCCCGGCGTCACGGTGGAGCGCAAGGTCGGCCACTTCCTCAGCCCCGGCGGCCGGCGCGTCCAGGTCATCGACCTGCCCGGCACCTACAGCCTGCGTGCCCGCTCCCCCGACGAGGAGGTGACGCGCGACGTCGTCCTCGGCCGCTTCGCGCACGAGGACAGCCCCGACGTGCTGGTCTGCGTGGCCGACGCCACCAACCTGCGCCTCAACCTGCGTCTGGTGATCGAGCTGAAGCGGCTCGGCCGGCCCATCGTCCTGGCGCTCAACATGATGGACGTCGCCGACAAGCGCGGCTGCCGCATCGACGCGGCGGCGCTGTCGGCGGCGCTGGGCGTGCCGGTGGTGCCGACGGTCGCGGTGCGGCGTGGCGGCATTCGGGGATTGCTCGACCAGCTCGACCGCACCATGGCGGTGGCGCACGCCGACGCGCCGGCCCTCTGCGGCTGGAGCGAGCCGTCCTCGCACGACCTGCGCGCCTACCACCAGGAGGTGGAGGCGATCCTCGCGCGCAGCCTGCGCGACGCCGGCGCGCCGCCGCTGATGACCCGCCGGGTCGACGCGCTGCTGCTGCACCCGCTGTTCGGGCTGGGGTTTCTGTTCTTGGTGCTGTTCCTGATGTTCCAGGCGGTGTTCGCCTGGGCCGAGGCGCCGATGAGCCTGATCGACGGGGCCATCACCGCGCTCAATGGCGCCGTGGCCGCGGCGCTGCCCGACGGCGCGCTGCGCAGCCTGCTCACCGACGGCATCATCGCCGGGGTGGGCAGCGTGGTCATCTTCCTGCCGCAGATCCTGGTGCTGTTCTTCTTCATCCAGGTGCTGGAGGACACCGGCTATCTGGCGCGCGCGGCCTTCCTGCTGGACCGGCTGATGGGCGGGGTGGGGCTGCACGGGCGGGCCTTCATCCCGCTGTTGTCCAGCTTCGCCTGCGCCGTGCCCGGCATCATGGCGGCGCGCACCATCGAGAACCGCGCCGACCGGCTGGCCACCATCATGATCGCCCCGCTGATGACCTGCTCGGCGCGCCTGCCGGTCTACACGCTGCTGATCGCCGCCTTCGTGCCCGACCAGAGGGTGCTGGGCGGCATGGTGGGGCTGCCCGGGCTGGTGATGTTCGCGCTCTACACCATCGGCATCCTGTCGGCGCTGACCGTCGCCTTCGTGCTGAAGCGCACGGTGTTCAAGGGCGCGCGCGAGCCGCTGCTGATGGAACTGCCGGCCTACCGCGTGCCCAGCCCGCGCAACGTGGCGATCGGCCTGCTGGAGCGTGCCAGGATCTTCCTGGCCCGCGCCGGCACCATCATCTTCTCCATCATGGTGGTGCTGTGGTTCCTCGCCTCCTTCCCCGGCGCGCCGGAGGGGGCGACCGACCCGGCGATCCACTACAGCCTGGCCGGCATGCTGGGCCACGCGCTGGCGCCGCTGCTGGCCCCCATCGGCTTCAACTGGCAGATCGCCATCGCGCTGGTCCCCGGCATCGCCGCGCGCGAGGTGGCGGTGGCGGCGCTGGGCACCGTCTACGCGCTGAGCGAGACCGGCGGGGCGCTGGAAAGCTCGCTCGCCGGACTGCTGGCGGCGGATTGGGGCCTGCCCACGGCGCTGGCCATGCTGGCGTGGTACGTCTTCGCGCCGCAGTGCGTCTCGACCCTGGCGGTGGTGAAGCGCGAGACCAATTCGTGGTTCTGGATGGCGGCGATGATCGCCTACATGGCGCTGCTGGCCTACGCCGCCGCCTTCGTCACCTTCCGCGTGGCCAGCGCGCTTCTGGGGGGCTGAGCCGTGGGACACGACCTGCTGGTGATCCCCATCGTCGCCGCCGCCTTCGCCTGGGTGGTGTGGACCCTGTTGCTGCCGGCGGCGGCGCGCGACCGCCTGCGCCGCCTCGCCGGCCGCCCGGCGGCGCCGTCCAAGGGCTGCGGGGGCGGCTGTTCCGGCTGCGGCGCCGCGGTGCCGTTCAGGCCGGCGGGCGGCCGGCGATGGAAAGGGTGATGGTGCCGGCCGCCGCCCGGATGGCCGGGCCGAGGACCGGGAGAACCTCGTCGGTCAGGCGCAGCGACGGGCCGGACAGCGACAGGCCGGCGATCGGTTCGCCGAACTCGTTGAAGATCGGGGCGGCGACGCAGCGCATGCCCAGGTAGCGCTCCTCGTCGTCGATGGCCCAGCCGCGCGCCCGCACGGCCTGCAGGTTCGTCTCCAGCGCCGCCACGTCGGTGATGGTGCGGAGCGTGAACGGCGCCTGCCCGACGCGGGCCAGCGTGCGCCGCACCCGGTCCGGCGCCAGAAAGGCGAGGATCGCCTTGCCGACGCCCGACGCGTGGTAGGGGCCGGACGTGCCCGGCCGAAAGAAGGCGCGGAGCGGCGCGTGCGTCTCGACCTGGCTGACGAAGACGACGACATCGTCCTCCGCCACCGCCAGGTTGGCCGTCTCCTCGAAGCGCTGCGCCAGGTCCTGCATGACCAGCCGGCTGCGGTCGGTGATCTTCCGCCGCCGCAGGAACGAGGAGCCGATGCGGAACGCCGAGACGCCGACGTGCCAGAGCTGGCCCGCCTCCTCGAACTCGACCATCCCGTGGTGCTGCAGGGTCGTCAGCATGCGGTAGGCGGTGGAGGGAGGAAGCTGCGTGGCGGCCGAGACCTGCATCAGCGTCATCCCGCTCGCCTCCGACACCGCCGCCAGCAGGGCGATGGCGCGGTCCAGCGACTGGATGGACGCCGCGTCCTTCGACGTGTCGGACAGGCGCGGACGGCCGCGCGGGCGCTTTTCGGGATGCTCCATGGCATCGATGGTAAAACAAAAAATATTTTCACGATACGGGAAACATGGCGCCTGTGAAAAACTGATGTGGCAGGCGAATCAGCCGCTTAGTCGTGTTTTTCCGTATTGCGGAAATGGAAATCAAAAAAATTGATAAATCATCCGGGCCGCCCCATGCTTCGCGCACCAACGGAAAACGGAGGCGGACATGACGCGGATGCGGGCAATCGATGCCGCGGTTCTGGTGCTGGAGCGGGAGGGCGTGTCCTGCGCCTTCGGCGTGCCCGGCGCCGCCATCAACCCCCTCTATTCCGCGCTGCGGGCGCGCGGGTCGATCCGTCACGTCCTGGCCCGCCATGTCGAAGCCGCCTCGCACATGGCGGAGGGCTACACCCGCGCCCGCGCCGGCAACATCGGGGTGTGCATCGGCACCTCCGGGCCGGCGGGGACCGACATGATCACCGGGCTCTATTCGGCGCAGGCGGACTCGATCCCGATCCTCTGCATCACCGGCCAGGCGCCGCGCGCCAAACTGCACAAGGAGGACTTCCAGGCCGTCGACATCGAGGCGATCGCCAAGCCGGTCTGCAAGTGGGCCGTCACGGTGCGGGAGCCGGCGCAGGTGCCGATGGTGCTCCAGCAGGCCTTCCACCTGATGCGTTCGGGGCGTCCCGGCCCGGTGCTGGTCGACCTGCCGATCGACGTGCAGATGGGCGAGATCGCGTTCGACATCGAGACCTACGAGCCGCTGACGCCCTACCGGCCGCGGGCGACGCGCCCGCAGATCGAACGGGCGATGGCGATGCTGAACGCGGCCGACCGGCCGCTCATCGTCGCCGGCGGCGGCATCATCAACGCCGACGCGGCCGACCGGCTGCTGCGCTTCGCCGAGGTTACCGGCGTGCCGGTGGTTCCGACGCTGATGGGCTGGGGCGCCATTCCCGACGACCACCCGCTGATGGCCGGCATGGTCGGGCTGCAGACCAGCCACCGCTACGGAAACGCGTCGTTCCTGCGCAGCGATTTCGTGCTGGGCGTCGGCAACCGCTGGGCCAACCGGCACACCGGTTCCATCGACACCTACACCAGAGGCCGCCGCTTCGTGCACGTGGACATCGAGCCGACGCAGATCGGCCGCGTGTTCGCGCCGGACCTCGGCATCGTCTCGGACGCCGGGGCGGCGCTCGACCTGTTCGTCGCGGTGGCGGAGGAGTGGAAGGCCGAGGGCCGGCTCGCCGACCGCGCCGCCTGGGCCGCCGAGTGCGCGCACCGCAAGCACAGCATGCTGCGCCGCAGCCACTACGACGAGGTTCCGCTGAAGCCGCAGCGCGTCTACGAGGAGATGAGCCGGCACTTCGGCCGCGACGTCTGCTATGTCAGCACCATCGGCCTGTCGCAGATCGCCGGGGCGCAGTTCCTGCACGTCTACAAGCCGCGCCACTGGATCAACTGCGGGCAGGCCGGACCGCTGGGCTGGACCCTGCCGGCGGCGCTGGGCGTGCGCGCCGCCGATCCGACCCGGCGGATCGTCGCGTTGTCCGGCGACTACGATTTCCAGTTCCTGATCGAGGAGCTGGCCGTCGGCGCGCAGCACAAGCTGCCCTACCTGCACGTGGTGGTGAACAACTCCTACCTCGGCCTGATCCGGCAGGCGCAGCGCGGGTTCCAGATGGATTTCCAGGTGGACCTCGCCTTCCGCAACATCAACGCGCCCGACGACGCCGATCCCGTCGGCGGCTACGGCGTCGATCACGTCGCGGTGGCCGAGGGGCTGGGCTGCAAGGCGATCCGGGTCAGGAGCCCGAACGAATTCGCCGACGCCTTCGCGCGCGCCGAGGCGCTCATGGAGGAGTATCAGGTGCCGGTCGTCCTCGAATTCATCCTGGAGCGCGTCACCAACATCGCCATGGGACCCGAGATCGACGCGGTCACCGAGTTCGAGGAGGTGCTCTGCCTCGACCCCGCCCTGACCGCGGAGAACGGCTGGGTCGCGACCGCGCCGGCACCGGGCGCCTGACGGCGCACCGTCTCCCGTCCCCCGCCCATCCACCCGCAACCCCCATGGAGGTGAGGGCCATGCCCCGCTTTGCCGCCAACCTGACCATGCTGTTCACCGAGTTGCCGTTCCTCGACCGCTTCGCCGCCGCGAAGGCCGCGGGGTTCGACGCGGTCGAGTTCCTCTTCCCGTACGACCACGCGCCGGGCGAGCTGGCCGGCCGTCTGGCCGGCACCGGGCTGAGCCTGGTCCTGCACAACCTGCCGGCCGGCGACTGGGCGGGCGGGGAGCGCGGCATCGCCTGCCACCCCGACCGCGTCGCCGAGTTCCGCGACGGCGTCGGCCGCGCCATCGATTACGCCGCGCAGCTCCACTGCCCGCAGGTGAACTGCCTCGCCGGCATCGCGCCGGCCGGCGTGGCGGCCGGGCGGCTGCGCGACACGCTGCTGGAGAACCTTTCCTATGCCGCCGACCGCCTCAAGGCCGCCGGTCTGCGCCTGCTCGTCGAGCCGATCAACACCCGCGACATTCCCGGCTTCCACCTGACGGGAACCCGGCAGGCGCTGGACCTGATCGCCGAGACCGGCGCCGACAACCTGTTCCTGCAATACGACGTCTATCACATGCAGGTGATGGAGGGGGACATCGCGCCGACGCTCGAACGCCACCTGTCCAGCATCGCGCACATTCAGGTCGCCGACACGCCGGGCCGCAACGAACCGGGCACCGGCGAGCTCAACTATCCCTTCCTGTTCGGCCATCTCGACCGCCTCGGCTACCAGGGCTGGGTCGGCTGCGAATACCGGCCGCGCACCACGACCGCGGCCGGCCTCGGCTGGCTCGCGCCGCTTCGCGCGCGCTGAGCCCGGCCAGGATCTTCACCGGAGGAGACGACAATGAACGTGGGTTTCATCGGGCTTGGAATCATGGGGCGGCCGATGGCCGGCCATCTGCTCGCCGGCGGCCACACGCTGTTCGTGCGCGACAACAAGCCGGCCCCGGCGGATCTGGTCGAGCGCGGCGCCATCGACTGCGCGACCGGCCGCGAGGTGGCGGAGCGGGCGGACGTGATCATCACCATGGTGCCCGACACGCCGCACGTCGAGGCCGCGCTGTTCGGCCCCGGCGGGGTGGCCGAGGGCCTCAGCCCCGGCAAGATCGTGGTGGACATGAGTTCCATCGCGCCCCTTGAGACGCGGCGCTTCGCCGCCCGCGTCAACGGGCTGGGCTGCGACTACCTCGACGCGCCCGTCTCGGGCGGCGAGGTGGGCGCCAGGGCGGCCACCCTGACCATCATGGCCGGCGGCCCGGCGCAGGCCTTCACCAAGGTCCGGCCGCTGTTCGAGCTGATGGGCAGGAACATCACGCTGGTCGGCGGCAACGGCGACGGACAGACCACCAAGGTCGCCAACCAGATCATCGTGGCGCTTACCATCGAGGCGGTGGCCGAGGCGCTGCTGTTCGCCGCCAAGGCCGGCGCCGACCCCGCCAGGGTGCGCGAGGCGCTGATGGGCGGCTTCGCCTCCTCCCGCGTGCTGGAGGTGCACGGCGAACGCATGGTCAAGCGCAACTTCGCCCCCGGCTTCCGCATCGAACTGCACCAGAAGGACCTGAACCTCGCCTTGTCCGGCGCCCGCGCGCTCGGTCTGTCCCTGCCGAACACGGCGACCTGCCAGGAGCTGTTCAACGCCTGCGTCGCCCGCGGCGGCGGCGGCTGGGACCATTCGGGCCTGCTGCGGGCGCTGGAGGTGATGGCGGACTTCGAACTCGGCCCGGCGCCCGGCGACGCCCCGGCGCGGACCGGGTGATCTTCGACCGGCCGGAAGGACCACCGCTCCGAGGGCGCATGCCCCACGCATCCGACCGGCAGAGACCCTTCACACCCGTTGGGGAACCGCTCTAGTCTTCATCGGCGAGGGGCGGTTCGCCGTCGGCGGTCAGGCAGGCGGTCAACGCCTCCAACTGCGCGTACAGGTCTTCCAGGCGCCGTGCGCCGAAGGCCTGCGTGATCTCGGCGTAGCGCTGTTCGCTGTGCGGGCCGATCCGCGCCACGAGGCGGCGGCCCTCGCCGGTGATGGCGATCTGCACGGCGCGCAGGTCGCCGTCCTCGGCCGTGCGCGCGGTCAGCCCGCGCTTTTCCAGCGTCTTCAGGATGCGCGACAGGCTGGGCATGCTGATGCAGCTTGCACGCGCCAGCTCGCCCGCCCGCAGCCCGTCGAGCGTGGTGAGCGCGCGCAGCACCCGCCATTGCTGTTCGGTGAGGTCGTGTTCGCGCAGCAGCGGCCGGAAGCGCGCCATCACCGCCTCGCGCGCCTTCAGAAGCGCCATGGGCAGCGAGCGCGAGAACGCGCGCAGGTCGTCCGGTTTCGCCTGCGTGGAGGGCGGGGTGGTGGGTGGTGCGGTCATCTCGGTTCCCTTCGGCCCGCCAGGATAGCGTGGCGGCGGCGGTTGCGAAACCGCTTGACAGCCGCGCCGCAATACATAACATGTTAAATATTAATATCGCAACGATCTGGCGCGGGGCGCACCTCCGTCACCGTGCCAGTGGAGTGGAACGCCATGACCAGCGCATTCGAGACCAACCGGACCAAGGCACAATCCTACCTCGCCCGCTTCCAGGGCAAGCCGCTCGGGCACTTCATCGATGGCCGGCCGGTCGACGGCGCGTCGGCCCGGCTGTTCGACAACCTGTCGCCGGTCGACAACCGCGTCATCAACCAGGTTTCGGCGGGCACCGCGGCCGAGGTCGACGCCGCCGCCCGCGCCGCGCGCGATGCATTCCCGGCCTGGGCCGCGCTGGGCGGCGAGAAGCGCCGGGCGATCCTGCACCGCGTCGCCGACCTGATCGTCGCGCGCGGCGAGGAGATCGCGCTGGTCGAGAGCATGGACACCGGCCAGCCGATCCGCTTCATGAGCAAGGCGGCCGAGCGCGGGGCCGAGAACTTCCGCTTCTTCGCCGACCGCGCGCCGGCCGCCGGCAACGGGCTGTCGCTGCCGGCGGCCGAGCACCTGAACCACACGGTGCGCCAGCCGCTGGGGCCGGTGGCGGTGATCACGCCGTGGAACACGCCGTTCATGCTGTCCACCTGGAAGATCGCGCCGGCGCTGGCGGCCGGCTGCACCGTGGTGCACAAGCCGGCGGAGTGGAGCCCGCTGACCGCCATGCTGCTGGCCGAGATCATGACGGAGGCCGGCGTGCCGGCGGGTGTGGTCAACCTCGTCAACGGCCTGGGCGAGGAGGCGGGCAAGGCCCTGACCGAGCATCCGGCCATCCGGGCCGTCGCCTTCGTCGGCGAATCCGCGACGGGCAGCCTGATCATGGCGCAGGGCGCGCCGACGCTGAAGCGCGTGCACTTCGAACTGGGCGGCAAGAACCCGGTGATCGTCTTCGACGACGCGGACCTGGAGCGCGCGCTCGACGCCGTGGTGTTCATGATCTACAGCCTGAACGGCCAGCGCTGCACCTCGTCCTCGCGCCTCCTGGTGCAGCGGGGCGTCCACGACGCCTTCGTGGCGCGGCTGGCGGAGCGGGTGGCGCGCATCAGGGTCGGCCACCCGCTGGATCCGCGGACCGAGGTCGGGCCGCTCATCCACCGCCGCCACCTGGACAAGGTGCTGGGCTACTGCGACATCGCCCGCGCCGAGGGCGCGGAGATCCGCGTCGGCGGCGTGCGGGCCGGGGAACCGGGGAGCGAGGGCAACTACGTCCGCCCGACGCTGTTCACCGGCGCCGGCAACCGCATGCGCATCGCGCAGGAGGAGATCTTCGGCCCGGTGCTGACCGTCATCCCGTTCGACGACGAGGCCGAGGCGGTGCGGCTGGCCAACGACGTTCCGTATGGTCTGGCGGGCTACGTCTGGACCGGCGACGTCGGCCGCGCCAACCGCGTGGCCCTGGCGCTGGAGAGCGGCATGGTGTGGATCAACTCGGAGAACAACCGCCACCTGCCCACCCCCTTCGGCGGCACCAAGGCCAGCGGCATCGGCCGCGACGGCGGCGACTACAGCTTCGATTTCTACATGGAGACGAAGAACATCTGCGTGGCGCTCGGCACCCACAGGATCCCGACGCTCGGGACCTGAGGGGCGCGCGCGGCGGAACAGGGCCCGACGCGCGCCGCCGGAACACCCGCCGGGTCAGCCCAGCGCGCCGGTCACCCGTTCCGGCCAGCGCGCCGGGTCCAGCCCCTTCTGGCTGAGGAAGCCGTAGAGCCAGCGTTCCAGCCCGAAGCCCATGCACGCGCTCTCCGCCAGTTCGCCGTTTGCCTGCCGGGTGTTGAAGATCGCCGTGTAATAGTCCCGGTGCAGGTTGAAGGAGGAGGCGGCCAGCGGCTCCGGCCGTTGCGGCAGGTGGAACAGCAGCTCGTACTTCACCTCGCCCATGCGCTGGTAGACCGCCTTGTCGCGGCTGGCGTCGAGGAAGAAGGGATCGTTGGCCAGCTCCAGCGTCACCTCCAGGTCGAGGTCCCGGCAGAACGCGAAGGCGCGCTCCATCACGGCGGCGCGCCGCTCCTCCACGGCGTCGCGCGCGCCGAAGAACACGATGTCGCGCACCGTGAAGTCCCAGCCGCGGGCCAGCGGGCGGAAGTTGTTGGCCTCGTAGCGGAAGACGTGGTTCTGCATGGTCAGCGTGCGGACATCTCCCGGCGCCAGCACCAGGTCGCGCTGCTGGACGTAGCAGGGCAGGCACACGCCGGGCGTCAGCACGTGCTCCGGCGGGTCGAGCCGGCCTTCCAGGCGCGGCAGCCCGTGCAGCTTGGGCTGCTTCGATTCGGCGGCCACCGCCTCCAGCACCGGCAGGCTGTCGGGCAGGTGGCAGCAGAAGGTGACGTGCTGCGGGAAGTGGCCGAAATAGCCCATTTCGGCCAGCAGCGCGTTGGGGATCATCACCGGATAGTGGTTGTCCTCCGCCCCGAATGCGTCGGCGATGGCCTTCACCTCCCGCTCGAAGAAGCGGAAGAGGGACAGCACGCGGCCGCGCAGGCCGGTCAGCCCCTCGCCCAGGAACTGCAGGTCGCCGCAGGCGCGGAGCTGCTCGTCGATCGGGCCTTCGACCAGGGTGCGCGCCCGGTTCTCCTTCAGGACCTTGCGGCTGACGAAGCGCAGGGTGCGGCGCATGCCGGCGACGAAGCGTTCCACCTCGGCCGCCGCATGCTCGCCGGTCAGCTCCACCGACAGCGTGCCGGTGGCGGCGTCGTACCCGGCGCCGCGCACCTCGTCGCCCGCCGTGCGCAGCCCGTCCAGGATGGCGCGCACCCCCTCCTCCCCCAGCGTGCCGAGGGCGAAGCTGCGGCTGACCGCACCGCTCACGGCACGGCTCCCTGAGGCGCCGCCTCCTGGTAGACGTAGCGGGCGATGACGCCTTCCAGGATCTGCGAGGTCCCCTCGATGATCTCCATGATGCGGGCGTCGCGGTAGTGGCGTTCCAGCGGATAGTCGGGGCCGCAGCCGTTGGCGCCGTGGATCTGCAGCGCGTCGTCGGCGACCCGGTTCACCATTTTGGAGGCGTAGTACTTCGCCATCGCCCCTTCCTTCACCGCCGCCGGATCGCGCCTGCCGCGCATGACGCCGGCGTGCCAGCACATCAGCCGCGTGGCGTGGATGTCGGTCGCCATCCCGGTGATCATCCGCTGGACGAGCTGGAAGTCGGAAATCGGCGCGTTGAACTGCCGCCGCTGGCGGGCGTAGGCGACGGCGGCGTCCAGGCACGCCTGCGCCAGCCCGACGCACCCCCAGGCAAGGTTGTAGCGCCCGGCGTCCAGCCCGGCGGCCGCCACATGGCTGACGCCGAAGCCGGGCTTGCCCAGAAGCTGGTCGCCCGGCAGCCGGACGCGGTCCAGGTGCAGCTTGGCCAGCATGTAGCCCCGGCAGCCCAGCAGGCCGCGGATCGGCTCGACGGTGAGGCCGGGCGTTTCGCGTGGCAGGATGAAGGCCGTCGGCCCCTGGTCCGACCCGGTGATCAGCACGAACAGGTCGGCCGACTGGCCGCAGGTGATCCAGCACTTCGTGCCGCTGATCAGGTAATCCGCCCCGTCGCGCACCGCCCGCGCCTCGACGGCCCCCGCCTGGCTGCCGACGTTGGGCTCGGTGATGGCGATCGCCGCCATCAGCTCGCCGGAGGTGAGGCGGGGCAGCCAGCGCTCCTTCTGCTCGCGCGTGCCCCAGCGGACGATGGGGCTGCCGCCCATGTGGTGGACGTTCACCAGCCCCTGGGCCGAGGCGCTGGCGGCGCCGAGCGCCTCGTGCATCAGGCCGTGGCGGATGGCGTCCGCCACCGGGTCGGCCCCGGCGGTGCCGCCGTAGGCCTCGGGAAAGCCGCTGGCGAAGACGCGGGCTTCGCGCAGGGCGGCGATCACCTCGTCCGGGATCCGTTCCTCCCGGTCGATGCGCTGCGCGTGCGGGGCGATCTCCCGGTCGGCGAAGGCGCGCAACTCCTCCCGCAGGGCGCGGAAGTCTTCCAGCAACTCCATGGTCCAGTCCCCCCAAAGCCCGGTGGTTACGCCGCGCGCGCCGTCTTGCGTTCCACCAGGGCGGCGACGCGGCCCAGGGTGCGGAAATTGTCGATGTCCAGATCCTCGGGATCGATCTCGATGCCGAACTCGCGCTCCACGAAGTCCACGAGCTGCATCGCGAAGAGGGAGTTGGTGAAGCCCGAAGCGAAGATGTCCTCGTCCACCGGCACCGAGTCGCGCTCGAACGCACGGGCCATGAAATCGCCGATCCTCTTGATCACGCTGCTGTTCGCCATGGTTTCCCCTGTCCTGAAATATGGTTTTCCGAAAAATGACGGCGGCTCAGCCTTCCGTGTAGCGATGGAACCCCTCGCCGCTCTTGCGGCCGAGCAGGCCGGCGTAGACCTTCCGCTTGAGAAGCGGACACGGCCGGTACTTGCTGTCGTTGAATTCCAGGTAGAGCGTGTCGAGCGACAGCAGCACGGTGTCGAGCCCGATCAGGTCCGCCGTTTCCAGCGGCCCCATCTTGTGCCCGAAGCAGGTCTTGAACAGCCGGTCGACGTCGGCGGGGGCGGCCACCCCCTCGTGCACCAGGAACATCGCCTCGTTCACCATCAGCATCATCACGCGGTTGGTGACGAAGCCGGGCGAATCGTTGACGGTGATCGACTGCTTGCCGGCGTCGGCGATCAGGGTGCGGGCGGCCTGCATCGTCGCCTCGCCGCTGTGGACGGCGCGGATGATCTCGACCATCGGCATGACCGGCACCGGGTTCATGAAGTGCATGCCGACCACCCGTTCCGGGAAGCGGCCGACGCCGGCGATGCGCGTGATCGGGATGGCCGAGGTGTTGGCGGCGAGCGGCGTGCCGGGCGACAGGATGCGGTCGAGCGCCTGGTGCACCGCCCGCTTCATCTCCCAGTTCTCGGTGATGTTCTCGATGACGAAGTCGGCGCCGGCCAGCCGTTCCAGGTCGGTGGTGAAGTCGATGCGCGCCACCACGTCGCCCGGCGGCGGCAGGTCCTTCTGGAGGAAGGCGAAGAGGCGGGCGTTCCTGCCGATCCAGCCGCGCGCGGTGTCGAGCTGCTCCGGCCGCGAGTCGACCAGGACCACGTCGTGCCCCGACTGCGCGAAGAGGTGGCCGACGCCGGACCCGATGACGCCCGCGCCAACCACCCCGACCCGTTTGAACGTCTTTGGATTCATGCCTGTGGATGCCTTTCGAGTGGTCGAATGAAGTGTCGGTTCCGTTTGCTCATGCCGGCGGGCGGCGGGCGGCGATGGCGGACAGCAGCTCCTCCACCAGCGCATCGACCGGGCGCATCCCGTCGAGCACGAGGTCGGACGCCGCCCGCGCCGCCCGGTCGGCGGCCAGATAGGCCTCGCGCCCGGCGGCGAGGAAGGCGCGGAGCTGCCCCTCCACCTCGCCCAGCACGGCGGCGTCGCCCATCGTCGGTCGCGCGGCGATCAGGCGCAGGGTGCGGCGGGCCAGCGCCACGTCGGGCGGCACGTCGATGTGGACGGCGAAGTCGATCAGCGCTCCGACCTCGGCGCGGGAGCGGCCGAACGGCTCCTCCAGGATCACGAAACCGGCGGGACCGATCCGCGTCCGGCCATGAGGACCGTCATGGGACCCGTCATGGAAACCGTCATGGGACCCATCGTGCGGCCGTTCGATCCAGCCGCCGTCGATCAGCCGCCGCAGGTCGCTGGCGAGCCGGGGCGTCGCCACCCGGTCGGGGTCGCCGCCGGCCTCCAGCCACGCGGTGATCTCGCCGACGTCGTTGCCGAGCGTGACGTAGTGGTCGAAATGCAGCCGGGCGGCGTCGCCCAGCCGGGCCGCCAGCGCCTCGATCAGGCTGGACTTGCCGGCCCCGGACGGGCCGCTGACGGCCACCACCAGGGCCGCGCCGGGGCGCCGGGGAACGGGTGGGGTGTCCAGGGGGGTCGCCATGGCCGTCCTCCCTCAACCGCCGAGTCGCGGCATGTCGAACTCCTCGACGAACAGCCCGAAGGTCAGGACGATCATCAGCAGATCCTCCTCGTTCGAGCCGGCGAGCGTGAAGTCGGGGGCGCGGTAGCGGGCCTTCAGCACCTCCACCGCCGCGGCGTCGAAATAGCCGTGGCGGCGGACGGTGGCGGGCGACAGCATCTCCTCCACCCAGTCGATCCCGGCGCGCAGCAGGTGCGGGCTGCCCGGCGCGTTGAAGGCGTACTTCTCGCGTTCCACGATGCTGGCCGGCAGCAGCGGGCGGGCGACCTCCTTGAGGATGTGCTTCTCGGTGAAGCCGTTCAGCTTCAGGCCGGGCGGCATGCGGGCGGCCAGCGCCGCCACCTCGACGTCGAGGAAGGGAAAGCGCCCCTCCACCGAATTGCCCAACAGCATCCGGTCGCCGTGGTCGCCCACCAGATGGTCGCCGAGCCGCAGCTTGAGGTCGAGGTAGGCCCGCTGGTGCAGCGGGTGCCGGCCCTTCAGCATCGCCGCATCGACCACGCCGAACCGCGAGAACTCGAAGTCCCGGAACCCCGCCGCCACGTCGGGCGCGTAGAGCCCACGGCGCAGCGCCTCGTGCTCGGCCAGCGGCTTTTCGTAGAAGACCGATTCGTCCCCCCACAGCCGGCGGCGCAGCGCCGCCTCCCGCGGATCGAGCGGCGCCGGCACGCCGCGGGCGCGGCGGAAGGCGTCGTAGCGGTAGCCGATGTAGCCGGCGAACAGCTCGTCCGCCCCCTCCCCGCTCAGCACCACCGGCACGCCGGCCGCCCGCGCCGCGGCGGACAGGGCCAGGGACGCGGTGTTGTAGGATTCCTTGACCGGGCATTCGCAATGGCGGATGACCGCGCGCATCCGGCTTTCGATCCCGGCGGCGTCCAGCTCGATCTCGTGGTGGCGGCAGCCGAGATGGCCGGCCATCAGCCGCTGGTGCTCGCGCTCGTCCAGCAGCGAATCGGCGAAGGCGATGGAGAAGGTCTCGATCGCGCCCGCCCCGCACGCGCGCATCAGCGCCACCACCAGCGACGAATCGAGCCCGCCGCTGAGATAGGCGCCGACCGGCACGTCGGCCTGCAGCCGCCGCCGCACCGATTCGGTCAGGACGTGCGCCAGCTCCTCGCGGAATTCCGCCTCGCCGCGCGGGTCCGCCGGCTCGGCCTCGGCCGGATAGGCGAGGTCCCAATAGGGGCGGCCGCGCACGCCGGCGCCGTCCACCACCAGGGCGTGGCCGGGCGGCAGGCTGTCGATTCCGGCGAACATGGTGCGCGGGCTGACCAGCCCCGGCAGCGCCAGCACCTGCTCCAGCCCGGTCAGGTCGACGCGCCGGTCGACGCCGGGATGGGCCAGGATCGCCTTGATCTCCGAGGCGAACACGAAGCTGCCGCCGGCCACCGTGTGGAACAGCGGCGCCACGCCGAACGGGTCGCGCGCCAGGAACAGCCGGCCCCGCCGGCGGTCGAGGATGGCGAAGGCGAACTGGCCGTTCAGCCGGTCCAGCATCGCCTCCCCCATCTCCTCATACAGATGGAGCAGCACCTCCACGTCGGTGCGGGTGCGGAAGCGGTGGCCCTTGGCCGCCAGCTCCGCGCGCAGGGCGCGGTGGTTGTAGATCTCGCCGTTGCAGACCAGCCAGAGCGTCTCGTCCTCGTTGGCGAGCGGCTGGCGGCCGGTGTCCAGGTCGATGATGCTGAGGCGGCGGAAGCCCAGCGCCGCGCCGTCGAACAGCGCCACGCCCGAATCGTCGGGGCCGCGGTGGGCGATGGTGCGCGTCATCGCCTCCACCGCCGTCCGGGAGACCGGCTCCCCGTCCGCAATCCGGAAAACCCCGCAGATGCCGCACAAGGCCGTCAACCCTGGAATGAGTGTCGGGAAAGGAAGGACAGGTCGCCGGGCCGCACCAGCGGGGCGATGTCGGCCAGCGCCTCCGGCGAGGCGGCGGAGAGCACCGGCCGCAGGTCCTTCAACCCGGTGCCGGTGGCCAGGCAGACGACCCGCTGCCCCCGCCCGACCAGCCCGGCCGCGCCCAGCCGCTCGAAGGCGGCGAAGGCGGCGGCGCTGGAGGGTTCGACGAACAGGCCGAAGCGCGCGGCGACGGTGCGCACCGCCGCGACGATGGCGCGGTCGTCCACCTCCACCGCCAGCCCGCCCGATTCGCCAAGCGCCGGCAGGGCCGCCGTGATGTCGCGCGGCTCGTCCACCGTGATGCTGTCGGCGATGGTGGCAGCGGCCGAATCGGGAGGCGGCAGCGCCGGATGCGCGCCGAAGGCCCGCGCGATGCCGGCGGAGGCGACCGACTGGGCGGCCACCAGGCGCGGCACCGTGCGCAGGAGGCCGAGCGCCGCCAGCTCCCGGAAACCCTTCCAGACGGCGCTCAGGATGTTGCCGTCGCCGGTCGGCACGATGACCCAGTCGGGCGCCCGCCAGCCGAGCTGTTCGGCGATCTCCAGCGCGCAGGTCTTCTTGCCTTCGCGGGTGAAGGGGTTGAGGCCGGTGCTGCGGTTGAACAGGCCGTGCGCCCGCGACGCCGACTCGACCAGCGCGAAGGCGTCGTCGTAGGTGCCGTCGACCCGGTAGACGGTGGCGCCGTAGGCCAGGATCTGCGCCAGCTTCGCCTGCGGCACGGTGCGCGGCACCACGATCACCGCGCGCAGCCCCGCCGACGCCGCGACGCAGGCCAGCGACGCCGCCGCGTTGCCGGTGGATGCGACGATCACCTCGCGCAGGCCGTGGGCGGACGCCACCGCCACCACCACCTCGCTGGCGCGGTCCTTCAGCGAGCCGCTGGGGTTGCGCGTCTCGTCCTTCAGGAAGAGACGCGCGCCGCCGAACACGCCGCCGACCTCGCCGCAGTCGAGCAGCGGCGTCCCGCCGACCGCCAGCCGGCTGGCGAAGCGCGGCTCCACCGGCAGCAGCGGCGCGTAGCGCCACAGCGACCGGTCGCCCGCCGCGACGCGGTCCAGCAGGGCGGCGCGCCGCGCCGCGTCCAGCGGATAGCGCACGGCCAGCGTTCCCCGCCGGTCGCAGCCGCAGGTCCCGGCCGTGGCCGACAGCCGGTGCGAGCGCCCGCAGGCGACGCATTCGGCGTGTTCGGCCGTCAAACGGCGGCGGGACCCGGTCATGACGGTCCGGCGGCGAAGAAGCCGTCGATGGCGGCGGCGCGGCCGCCGGCCACGGCGCGGGCGTGCACGAACCGGGCGACCGCCAGATCCAGCACGCCGAGCCCGAAGGGGGAGACGATGCGCACCCGCCCCGGATCGGGGGCGACGCGGCCGGTCAGCACATCGGCGATCGTACCGGCGATGAATCCGCGGTTGCCCGTGTGCTGCTCGGCCAGATGGACGGAGGTGCGCGCCTTCAGGCAATGCTCCACGTCGTCCACCACGTTCTGCGCCGACAGGATGACCGGCACGCCGAGGTCGCGCAGCGACACGTGCAGGACGGTCTGCCCGGCCGTGAACAGCGTGGGATCGTCCAGGTAGGGCTGCGCCGCGGTGGTGGCGAACAGGACCATGTCCGCCCCGCGCACCGCCTCGGCCGCCGTTGCGGCGGCGGCGGCGTACTGGCCGCGGGCCTGCAGCCGGGCGCGGAAGGCGTGCGCCCGCTCCGCCACCAAGTCATGGATGCGGAAGGCGCCGATGTCCCAGCCGGTCTCCAGCAGGTAGTCGACGTGCGTCGCGGCGATCGGACCGGTGCCGACGATGGCGACGGTGCGCGCCCGCTTGCCGCCGTGCAGCAGCTCCGCCGCCAGCACGGCC
Organism: Azospirillum sp.; assembly: GCA_035629155.1. Classification (GTDB taxonomy): domain Bacteria; phylum Pseudomonadota; class Alphaproteobacteria; order Azospirillales; family Azospirillaceae; genus Azospirillum. The sequence continues at coordinate 45,885 of DASPIO010000157.1, forward strand.
GAGGCGGCGGTGCGCGCGGCGCTGATGAGGGAGCCTTCCAGGCAGGCGTAGGGAAAGCCGGTCGCCATGTCGTTCAGCACGACCACGGCCGAGGCGCGGACCAGCCCGCGCGCGTGGTTTTCCGGAAAGCTGGAAATCCACTTGATGCCGGCCACATCCGCCATGCCCGTGCCCGCCGCTTCATCCCGCAGGCGGGCGGGCAGCGCGATGATGCGCGCCGTCGGCTTGTCGGGAAACGTCAGGAAATAGCTGTCCGGGTTGATCGTCCGGCCCTCGTGGTGGGCCAGGTAGGCGTCGCGCACCAGCGCCACCACCTCGGCCCGGTGGGCGGCCAGGATGCCGGCGATGGCCTCGGCCCCCACCACGTCGAAACGCTGCTCGGAAACGCTCATCACACACCTTCTTCATGGATCAGCTCGCGCACGCCGTCCCGCCGCGCGCCGGGCGGCGGGGCCGCGCGCGGCCGGGCGGGGCGCGGCGGCGTGTGGCGGGCGATGATGCTGCCCAGCGGTTCGCAGGGGGCGGCCGGCGTGCCGTCCGACAGCACCGCCGGATTGACCCCGTAGGCGGCGTTCACCCAGTCCGGCGAGAAGATCGTTTCCAGATACTTGTCGCCGAGGTCGGGCGACACGGCGACGACGGTGCTGCCGGCGTCGAAGCTCTCGGCGTCGGCGGCGACCGCCGCCAGGACCGAGCCGGTGGAGCCGCCCAGCAGCAGCCCGTGCCGGCGCGCCAGCTTGTGGCACATGCGGATGGTGTCGACCTCCGACACGTAGACGATGCGGTCGAGCCCGCTGGGGTCGGCCAGTTCGGGCCGCCGGCTGGTGCCGATTCCGGGGATCAGGCGGCGGCCGGCCCGCGTCTCGTCGAAGGTGACGGAGCCTTCGGGTTCGACCGCGATGATCGTCGTCTCGGGCGACAGCTCGGCGAAGCGCCGGGTCAGCCCCATCAGGGTGCCGGTGGTGCCCGCCCCGACGTAGAGGTGGGTGACCTTCGGCACCTCGTTCAGGATCTCCATCGCCGTCCAGTCGGCGTGCGCCTGCAGGTTGGCCGGGTTGGCGTACTGGTTCAGCCAGACATGGTCCGGGTTGCGCGCCAGCATCGCGTGGATGTGCTCGATCCGGCTCGCCAGATAGCCGCCCTGCGGGTCCTTGCGGTCGACCACCACGACGCGCCCGCCATAGGCCTCGATGGCGCGGCGGTTGGCCGGCGCGATGTTGGGGTCGCTGACGCACACGAAAGCATAGCCGCGCAGCGCGCAGACCAGCGCCAGCGCCACGCCGAGGTTGCCCGAGGAGGATTCGACGACGGTGGACCGGCAGGGCTCCAGCAGGCCCCGGCGCTCCAGGTCGTTGATCATGAACATCGCCGGCTTGATCTTGATGGAACCGGTGACGTTGAACCCTTCCAGCTTCAGGAAGAGTTGCCCCTTCCCCGCGAGGCCCTGCACGTCGAAGAACAGGTTCTGGAAGATCAGGTCAAGCGGATTGGTCAGAATCGGCATGTCGCCCGCGATCCTTCCATGATCGTCAATGAACCGCTTTTCGGCAGAGAGGGAGGGCGGGCGGTCCGTGGGGCCACCCACCCTCCCGAACGCGGATCCTCCGATCCAGGCCGTCAGGCCCGGATCAGACGGACGCCCCCGCCCCCGCGGTCACGCGGAAGCGGCGGCGCCACCGGATCACAGGCCGGCCGACTGGGCCGCCTGCTGGGCCTTCTGCTTCGCCGGACCCTTGTGCAGGGCCTTGAGCGAGGCCTTCTTGTCGGCCTTGTACTGGGCCTTCAGGGCGGCCTTCTGCTCGGTCTTGGCCGTGGCCTTGGCCGAGGACTTCTGCTCGGACTTGGCGGCGGCCTTCTGCTCGGTCTTGGCCGCGTCCTTGCGCTGGGCCTTGGCCTCGACCTTCTTCTTTTCGCCCTGGGCCTTCATGTCGGCCTTCGAAGTGGTGCTCATTAAAACAACCTCCAGTTGGTTTACGGACACCGCACACGCTATATTCGATAATCCGCAAGATCAACTGCGTTTAAGGGAATTTTTTAACTTAGCTGCATTTTAAACATGCGGCGTTTTTCTTCGAAAATACAACGGCATTCTTTCCTCTCTTCTGCCGTATTCCGCGGCGCGAGAAAGGCTCGATCCCAGCCAAAGGAAAACCCGATGCGGCAAAATCCGATCTTCCGGGCGGTCACCTGACGGCTCGGTGGTCTTGGCGAGTTCACATATGGGCGTATGACGGCGAAAATCGCCGATTCTGTGTGTTGCTACGCAACATAAACAAGCATGCCTCTCTAAGCTTCAACGTCACGGATTCATTAGGGCCACGAATGCGCGGCCTGTTCGACGACCTGCGGCCGCTGTACGATCAACATTCTTTCTCATGATTCGATACACCCCGACGGTGGCGACATCCAACGGCGCCGCTCCCGATAACAATGCGCCAATCTGCGGCGATTTTTCTGCATGCTCTCTCATTCATCGCAAAACCATCGTGCTTACGCCCGTATGTATATCGATATCCTTGGGCAATAACTTTCCGCCATCGGACACACCGACTCATTCCATAGATAATTCCGTCGCGCAACGGCAAAGTTACATCATCTTCCAGTTGATTTTTCAAAATTGCTCTCCAACAATGCGGTCCGGTCAATTGCGCACGTGCAACCAAGAACGTCGGGAAGGCGCTGTATGGGGCAGGAGCAGTCGAGTTGGCAGGACGGCCAAGTCAAAGTCGTGATCAATGACGAAGAGCAATACGCTCTCTGGCCGGACAACCGGCCTCTTCCCGCCGGCTGGCGCGAAACCGGCAAGGCGGGCGATAGGAACGATTGCCTGACCTATATTTCCGAAGTCTGGCAAGACATGCGGCCGCGCAGCATCCGCTGACGGCGTCCACGGGACGCACCGGGCCTTTTCCAACAGAAGCGGGCGATGCGGCCGGCCGGAGTCATTCCGCATGGGCCTTCATTCGCCATTTTTCCGAGGGCATATCCTTTGAACAGATGGTCGTCGATCGTATCGCTGCTTCGCACCCGGGCCCAGGCGGAACCCGACCGCATCGCCTACAGCTTCCTGACGCTGGCCGACGCCCGTGAGACCCACCTGACCTACGGCGCGCTGGACCTCGGCGCCCGCGCCGCCGCGGCGCGGTTGCAGCGCGAAAGCGGCGGGTGGGCGGAGGGGGCGGCGCCGGACAAGACGGTCCTGGTGGTCTTCCCCGCCGGCTTCGACTTCCTCACCAGCTTCTTCGGCTGCCTCTACGGCGGCCTGATCGCCATACCCGTCCGCTATCCCAACCCGAAGCGCCCGCTGAACCATCTGAAGAGCGTCGCCGCCGATTCCGGCGCCACGCTGGGCCTGACGACGACCGAACTGCGGCCCGTGGTGGCGGAGCAGTTCCCCCACGTCCGCTGGCTCGTCCCGGAGGAGATCGCCCCGGCGGAGGCCGCCGGCTGGACCGACCCGGCGGTGCGGGCGGAGCATGTCGCCTATCTGCAATACACCTCCGGCTCGACCGCGGCGCCCAAGGGGGTGGTGGTGTGCCACAGCCACATCCTGGCCAATTCGGAAGACTTCTCGCGCCTGTTCGCGGTGGGGCCGGACAGCCGCACCCTGTCGTGGCTGCCGCACTATCACGACCTGGGGCTGGTGTTCGGCTGCTTCCAGCCGCTGTATGCCGGCTGCGCCGCCTACCTGATGACCCCGGCGGCCTTCGCCCAGCGCCCGGTGAGCTGGCTGGAGGCGATCACCCGCTACCGCGTCACCCACACCGCCGCCCCCAACTTCGCCTATCACAACTGCCTGGACATTCCCGAGTCCCGGCGCGCCGGCCTCGACCTGTCCACGCTGAAGGTCTGCCTCAACGGTGCCGAGCCGGTGCGCGCCGACACGGTGGAGGCCTTCGCCGCCACCTTCGCCGCCCAGGGCTTCGACCCCACGGCGATGTGCCCCGCCTATGGGCTGGCCGAGTACACGCTGGTGGCGACCGCCTGCGGTCCGGGCAAGCGGCCGGTCATCCGCGCGGTGCGCCCCGACCGCATGGCCGACGGTGTCTTCGAACCGGTCGCCGACGGGCGGCCGGGCCGTCCGCTCGTCTCGTCCGGTCCGGCCGACTTCACCTCGCGCATCATCATCGTCGATCCGGTCAGCGGCCGCCCCTGCTCCTCCGGCCGCTTCGGCGAGGTATGGATCGCCGGCCCCTCCATCGCCGGCGGCTACTGGAAGCGGCCGGAACTGTCGGCCCGCAAGTTCGAGGCGCGCCTTCCCGAACGCGAACCCGAGTCCGGTGACGAGCCCTTCCTGCGCACCGGCGACCTCGGCGCCATCCACGAGGGCGAGGTCTTCGTGCTGGGCCGCATGGACGACCTGATCATCATCCGCGGCGCCAACCACAGCGCAGAGGACCTGGAACTCTCCGTGGAAGGCTGCGACCCGGTGCTGCAGTCCGGCGGCGGCGCCGCCTTCACCGTGGAGATCCAGGGCGAGCCGCGGCTGGTCGTCGCGCACGAGGTCAGGCGCACCGCGCTGCGCGGCTTCGATCCCGACCGGCTGGTGAAGGCCATCCTGCGCGCCGTGTCGGAGAACCACGACCTGGAGGTTTCGGCCGTCGTGCTGCTGGGGCCGCGCGGCCTGCCCAAGACGCACAGCGGCAAGAAGCAGCGCCACGCCTGCCGCCGCGACCTGATGGCCGGCGCCCTGCGCGAGGTCGCCCGCTGGGTCTCGCCGAAGCTGAAGGACGCCTTCCCTCCGCCGGCCGGCCCGGACACCCCGGCGGCCCCGAAAACCGACGACACCGAGAGGCAGAGCATGACGACGCAGGCGGCGGCACATTCGGACCAGCGGGTGCCCGGCAAGGAAGGCTACACCGACAAGGTCAGGGATCTGGCCGCCTGGCTGCGCGGCTATGGGGCGGAGCGGCTGAACTCCCGCCTGATGGACGAGCGGCGCTCGATCCCGCCCTACGTCGTGCTCGACCTCGGCAACCGCGGCGTCCTCGGCATGCCCGCGCCGGTGGAGCATGGCGGCCTCGGGCTCGACAACCGGGAGCTGGCGGTGGCGCTGCAGCAGCTCGCCGCCGTCGACGTCACCATCGGTTCCTTCTGCGCGGTCAACAACGCGCTCGGCCTGCGGCCGATCCTGCGCTACGCGACGAAGAAGACCAGGGACGAGCTGCTGCCGATCCTCTCCTCCGGCCGCCAGCTCGCCTCCTTCGCCATGACGGAGGCCGACGCCGGTTCGCACGTCCGCAACCTGTCGTCGGTCGGCCGGCCGGACGGCCGGGGCGGCTGGAACCTGTGGGGAACCAAGCTGTGGAGCGGCTCGGCCGGCTGGGCCGGCGTCATCAACACGTTCGTGCGCACCGAGGAGGGCGTCACCGGCTTCGTGCTGCGCCAGGGCGCGCCCGGCCTGCGCATGGGGCCGGAGGCGCTGACCATGGGCCTGCGCGCCATGGTGCAGAGCGAGGTGCGGCTGGAAGGCGTGCGGGTCGGGCCGGACGACCTGCTGGGCGACCTCGGCGACGGCATGACGCCGGCCATGGACGCCATGGAATTCGGCCGCTTCGCCATCGCGGCCATGGGCCTGGGCGTCATCAAGCGCTGCCTGCAGCTTTCGGTCCGGCACGGCGGGCGCCGCGTCGTCGCCACCGGCCGGCTGCTCGACAACCCGGCCACGCTGATGCGCATCAGCGACCTGACCGCCGCGGCGACCGCCGTCGAGGCGCTGGTCTCCATCGTCGCCGACCGGCTGGACCGCAACGTGCCGGTCCCGCCCGACCTGTTCTGCGCCTGCAAGACCGCCGGCCCGGAATACGCGTGGCGGGCCGCCGACCACCTGATGCAGCAGATGGCCGGGCGCGGCTACATCGAGACCAACATCGCCGCGCAGATCTTCCGCGACGCCCGCGTGCTGCGCATCTTCGAAGGCCCGACCGAGCCGCTGAACATGCACGTCGGGTCCCGCCTGATCCAGATGCCGGAGGAGCTGCGCCGCTTCGTCGCCGACGAGCTGGGCGAGCCGGTGCTGGCCGCCGAGATCCAGGTCGCCGCCGCCCGCATCTGGGAACGCGGCCAGAGCGCCGGGCCGAAGCTGGGCGACCCGTCCGCCGTCAAGCAGTGGGCCTATCTCCAGGCCGGCGAGGTGGCGACCTGCGGCCTGCTGCTGGCCGCCGTGCGCTTCCGCGCCCGGATCGCCCCCGACGCCCTGCTGGGCCGGGCGGAGCAGTGGGCGCGCGTCCGCTTCGACCGCCGCCTCGCCAAGGCGCTGGGCGCCACCGCGGCGGAGACGGTGCTGCTCGACGGCCGCCGGGCCGAGGAGCTGGTCGCCGGCTACGAGGAGACCATCGGCGACATCGAACAGACGCTGGCCGGCGAGGAACTGGCGCTCGACCCGCTGATGCGCCGCGCGGCACCACCCCCCTTCGCCGCCCCCGCCGCCCCGAGTGCTGCCGCCCCAAGCGCCGCGGCTCCGGGCGCCGCGGCTCCGGGCACCGCCGTCCCGGCCAAGCCCCCCGCCGCCGACACGCCGCCCCCGGCCTCCGAAGCCGCCTCCGGCCGCGCGCGGGAGATCGCGGACTGGCTCAAGGCCTGGATGGCCAACGAGTTCCAGCGCGACGCCGCCGGCATCGCCGACGGCGACCGCTTCAGCGAGTACGGCATGGACTCGGTGGCCGGCATGATGCTGACCGGCGCCCTGGAGCAATGGCTGGGCGCCGAGCTGAGCACGACGCTGGTCTGGGACCATCCCACGGTGGGCGCGCTGGCCGCCCATCTGGCGGCGACCACCGGCGGGACGGCCGGCGGGGCGGTGCGCAACGAGCTGTCGCTGCTCGCCCAGATCGACGAGATGTCGGAAGAGGAACTGTCCTCGCTCGTCGCCCAATACTCCGAAGCCGAGTAAGCCATGGACAGCATCACGCCTCCCCCCGCCAAGCCGGCCGGCGCCAAGGATCTGGCCAAGAGCCAGAAGGACGCCCTGAAGCAGCGCCTGAAGGACCTCGTGCGCGACCGCATGGGCAGCACCGGCGGCTGGCACCCCCTGTCGCACGGGCAGGAGGCGCTGTGGTTCCTGTGGCGGCTGGCGCCGCAGGGGCGGGCCTACAACATGGCCCTGCCGGTGGGGGTGCGCGGGCCGCTCGACGCCGGAGCGCTGCGCCGCGCCCTGCAGGCCCTGCACGACCGCCACCCCTGCCTGCGCACCGCGTTCCGCGAGGAGAACGGCCAGGCCCGGCAGCGCGGGATCGAGGGCTACGCGGTGGCGCTCGACCCCGTCGACGCCGCCGGCTGGAGCGACGGACGCCTGCGCGACGCGGTGCGGGCGGAGGCGCAGCGGCCCTTCGACCTGGAGGCGGCGGCGGCGGCGCGCGTGACGCTGTGGCGCCGCGGGCCGGAGGACCACGTGCTCCTCCTGGTCGTCCACCACATCGTCGGCGACCTGTGGTCGCTGATCGTGCTGATGGATGAGCTGCGCACCGTCTACGCGGCGGAGAAGGCCGGCCGGCCGTGGTCGCTGCCCGCCCCGTCGCTGGGCTACGAGGACTACGTCCGCTGGGAAAAGCGGATGGTGGCCGGCGAGGCGGCGGAGCGCCAGTGGCTCTACTGGCGGGAGCGGCTGGCGGGCGAGCTGCCGCTGCTCGACCTGCCGGCCGACCACAAGCGCCCGCCGATGCAGAGCTTCCGCGGCGCCACCGTGACCCGCCGCATCGACGCCGGGCTGACCGGCGCGCTGGAGGGGCTGGCGCGCTCGGCCAACGCCTCGCTCTACATGGTGCTGCTGGCCGCCTACATGGTCCTGCTGCACCGCTACAGCGGGCAGGACGACCTGATCGTCGGCAGCCCGACCGCCGGGCGCGGCCAGCCGGGGCTGCCCGACCTGTTCGGCGACTTCATCAACATGGTGCCGCTGCGCGCCGACCTGTCCGGCAACCCCGCCTTCACCGACGTGCTGGCGCGGGTGCGCGGCGACGTGATCGGGGCGCTGAACAACGGCGACCTGCCCTTCTCGCTGCTGGTGGACCGCCTGCAGCCGGCGCGCGACCTCAGCCGCTCCCCCATCTTCCAGACCAGCTTCGTTCTGCAGAAGTTCCACCGCTACGAGGAGCTTCAGCGCACCCTGCTGCCCTTCCCGGACGAGCCGGAGGTCCCCTTCGCCGACCTGCGGCTCCAGCCCTGGCCGCTCGACCAGCAGGACGGGCAGTTCGACCTGAACCTGGAGATGAAGAAGGACGACGCCGGCCGGCTGGTCGGCGCCTGGAAATACGCCGCCGACCTGTTCGAGCCGGAGACGGTCGCCCGCATGGCCGGCAGCTTCGAGATCCTGCTCCGCCAGATCGTCGCCGATCCGGCGGCGCCGGTGGACGAGATGGCGCTGCTGACGCCCGACGAGGCCGCCCGCGCCATCGCCGGCGGCCACGGCCCCGTGGTGGCCCCGCCGCCCGAGCCCTCCATCCTCGCGCTGTTCGAGGCGCACGCCGCCCGGAACGGCGGCGCGGTGGCCGTCACCTGCGGCGACGACGCCGTCACCTACGCCGCCCTCGCCTGTCGGGTGGAGGCCGCCGCCCGCGGGCTGGCCGCGCGCGGGGTGACGAAGGAGACGCTGGTCGCCGTGGCGATGCCGCGCGGCATCGGCTTCGTGACGGCCCTGCTGGCGGTGACCAAGGCGGGCGGCGCCTTCCTGCCGGTCGATCCGCGCCAGCCCTTTCCCCGCACCGTCCGCGTCCTGGAAACCAGCGCGGCCCCGCTGGTGCTGACCACCGCCGCGCTGAAGGACGCCATCGAGGGCGCGCTCGCGCCGCTGCCCGCCGCCGCCCGCCCGCGCGTCGCCGCCTTCGAGGAGGTGGCTCCCGGCGCGGAAGCCGCGCTCCCGGCGCCGCTCGGCGGGGCCGACCTCGCCTACGTCATGTACACCTCGGGCTCCACCGGCCAGCCCAAGGGCGTGATGGTCGAGCACCGCGGCATGGTCAACCACGTGCTGGGCAAGCTGGAGGACCTGGAATTCGGGGCCGGCGACTGCCTGGCCCAGAACGCGCCGCAGTCCTTCGACGTGGTGGTCTGGCAGTGCCTGGCGCCGCTGGCCGTCGGCGGGCGCGTCGCCGTCATCCCGGACGGCGAGGCGGAGAACCCCGCCGCCCTGATCGCCGAGGTGGCGCGGCGCGGCGTCACCGCGCTGCAGATCGTTCCCGCCATGATGCGCGCGGTGATCGAGGAGGCGGAGCTGTACGACTGCGGCCCGCCCGGCCTGGGCGCGCTGCGCTGGATGGTGCCGACGGGGGAGGCGCTGCCGGCCGACCTCTGCCGCCGCTGGCTCGACCTCTACCCCGCCATCCCGATCCTGAACACCTATGGCTCGACCGAGTGTTCGGACGACCAGTGCCATTACCGCATGGACCGGCTGTCGGCGGCCGACGCGGTGCTGCCGGTGGTCACCATCGGCACGCCGATCCGCAACATGACCGCCCACGTGCTGGACCGCACCCTCTCCCCCGTCCCGCCGGGCGTGGTGGGCGAGCTGTACATCGGCGGCGTCGGCGTCGGGCGCGGCTACCGCGGCGACCCGGCGCGCACCGCCGCCAGCTTCGTCCCCGATCCCTTCAGCCCGGAGCCGGGCGCGCGGCTGTACAAGACGCGCGACATGGCGCGGCGGCGGGCGGACGGGCTGATCGACTTCCTCGGCCGCGTCGACCACATGATCAAGCTGCGCGGCCTGCGCATCGAGCCGGGCGAGATCGAGGTGGCCCTGTGCCGCCACCCCGCCGTCGCCCAGGCCAGCGTCCAGGCCCGGCCCCACCCGTCGGGCGAGCGGCGGCTGGTCGCCTACCTCGTCCTGTCCGGCGCCCACTCCGGGCCGGGGCCGGAGGACGACGAGCTGCGCCGCTTCCTGGCCGGCCACCTGCCGCAGTCCATGGTGCCGGAGCATTTCCGCGTGCTCGACGCCATGCCGCTGACGGCCAACGGCAAGCTCGACGACAAGCGGCTGCCCGCCCCCGACTGGCAGGCGGTGGACGAGGACCGCTTCGTCGCCCCCCGCACCCCGGCGGAGGAGGCCATCGCCGCCATCTGGGCGCAGGCGCTGGGGCTGGAACGGATCGGCGTGATGGACGACTTCTTCGCCATCGGCGGCGATTCCATCCGCAGCATCCAGATCGCTGCCCGCTGCCAGCGCGCCGGCCTGCCGATGCAGCCGCACGACCTGTTCCAGCACCGCACCGTGGCGGCGCTGGCCGAGGCGCTGGCCAGCCGTGGCGCGGAACCGGCCGTGCCCCGGCAAACCCCGGTCGAGGATGCCGTCGTCCAGGTCGCGGCGGAGCATCTGAAGCGCGCCGTCGAGCTTGTCCGCTTCGACGATTGAGCCCCCCCGCCGTGATGACGTCCAAGGATTGAAAGCGCACCGCATGAGCGACACCCGTGCCCCCGACGCCTACCCCTTGTCGCCGATGCAGCAGGGCATGCTGTTCCACAGCCTCTCGGCCCCCGGCTCCGACGTCTATGTGGAGCAGCTCGCCTGCTCCCTGCACGGGGAGGTGCTGACCGGGGCCTTCCAGGCGGCTTGGGAGACGGTCGTCGCCCGCCACGGCGTGCTGCGCACCGCCTTCGCCTGGAAGGGCCTGCCGGAACCGCTGCAGGTGGTCGGCCCGCGCGTCCGCCTGCCGCTGGAGGACCTCGACTGGCGCGGCCTGCCGGCGGAAGCGCGGGCGCGGGCCGTGGCGGAGCTGCGGCTGGCCGAGCGGCGCCAGGGGTTCGAGCTTTCGCGCGCGCCGCTGATGCGGCTGAAGCTGATCCGCCTGACCGACGCGGAGCACACCCTCGTCTGGACGTGGCACCACGCCATCCTCGACGCGTGGTCGGTGCCGACCCTGCTGGAGGAGGTTCTGGCCGCCTACGCCGCGCAGCGCGCCGGCACCACCCTGGCGCTGGAGCCGCCGCGCCCCTTCAAGGACTTCATCGCCTGGCAGCGGGCACAGGACCGCGCCGGCCTGGAGGCGTTCTGGCGCGCCCAGCTCGACGGGTTCGAGGAGCCGACGCCGGTCGATCTCGGCCCCGGTGATATCGGCCCCGGCGCCCCGGCGGACGGGTCCGATTACGGGCTGGAGTTCATCGAGGTGCCGGCGGCCGAGATCACGGCCCTGCGCGAGGCCGCCCGCGCCATGGGCGTCACGGTGAACACCATGGTGCTGGGCGCCTGGGCGGTGCTGCTCGGCCGCTACGCCGGGCGGCACGACCTGCTGTTCGGCAGCGCCGTCGCCGGCCGCCCGCCGGAACTGCCGGGCATCGAGGGGATGGTCGGGCTGTTCATCAACACCCTGCCCGTCCGTGTCCGCGTCCGTCCCGAGGCACCCCTCGCCGGCTGGCTGCGCGACCTGCAGCAGGCCCAGGCGGCGGTGCGCCGGCACGAGCACACGCCGCTGGCCGACATCCAGGGCTGGAGCGCCGTGCCGCGCGGCACCGCCCTGTTCGACAGCCTGCTGGTGTTCGAGGATTTCCCGTCGCACCGCCAGCGGCTGGCCGGCGGCGGCCTGAGCGTCGGCGAGACCGACTTCGTCGAGCGCGCCAACGTGCCGCTCACCGTCACCCTGGCGATCCGCGAGGTCGGCCGCCTCGGCGTCGGCTACGAGCGCGCCCGCTTCGGCACCCCGGCGATGCGCCGGCTGCTGGGCCACATGCGCGCATTGCTGGCCGACATGACCAGGGGCGGCGACCGCCCCCTCGGCGCGCTCGACCCCCTGCCCGCGGCGGAACGCGCCCTGCTGCTGGAGGCGTGGAGCCGCAACCCCGAGGGCGTCGCCGCCGATTGCCGCCTGCCGGACCTGCCGGTGTCACGCCTGTTCGAGGAGCGGGTGCGGCGGGCACCCGGCGCCCCGGCCGCCCTGTTTGCCGGCCCCGACGGCGACGGTGGCGGCGACCGCGCCCTGACCTACGCCGAACTCAACGCCTCGGCCAACCGGCTGGCCCGCCGGCTGACGGCGCTGGGCGTCGGGCCGGAGCGGCGCGTGGCCATCGGCATGGAGCCGTCGCTGGCCCGCCTCGTCGCCGTGCTGGCGGTGCTGAAGGCCGGCGGCGCCTATGTCCCGCTCGACCCCGCCTTCCCGCGCGAGCTGCTGCACGAGCTGGTGGACGACTGCGGCGCCGTCGTGGTGCTGGCCGACGCCGCCCTCGCCCCCACCCTGGCCGGCTGCGCCGCCGCGCACCTGCTGATCCTGGACGAGGGGCTGACCGAAGCCGCCGGCCTGCCGGACGACGACCTGCCCGACGCGGCGGCGCCGGAGCACGCCGCCTACCTGATCTACACCTCCGGCTCCACCGGGCGGCGCAAGGGGGTGCTGGTCGCCCACCGCTCGCTGCGCCTGCTGGTAGAGGCGCAGGTCGACGCCTTCCGCATCCGCGAGGGGGGCCGGGTCCTGCAGTTCGCCTCCTTCAGCTTCGACGCCTCGGTGTCGGAAATCTTCACCGCGCTGCTGGCCGGCGCCACGCTGTGCATGGCCCCGCGCGAGGCGCTGCTGCCGTCGGCCGGGATGGTGCGGCTGCTGGAGCGCTGGCGCATCGACACGGTGACGCTGCCGCCCTCCGTCCTCGCCCGCCTGCCGGACGGCGGCCTGCCCGACCTGCGCACCCTGGTGGTGGCGGGCGAGGCCTGCCCGGCCGACCTCGCCGCCCGCTGGGCGCCGGGGCGCCGCTTCCTCAACGCCTACGGCCCGACCGAGACGACGGTCTGCGCCAGCATCGCGGTGGTCGAGCCGGACGGGCGCAAGCCGCCCATCGGACACCCCAGCGGCGACACCCGCGTCTATGTGCTGGACGGTGACCTGAACCCGGTGCCGGCCGGCGTGCCCGGCCACCTGCACGTCGGCGGGCCGGGCGTGTCGCGCGGCTATGCCGGGCGCCCGGCCCTGACCGCCGCCGCCTTCATCCCCGACCCCTTCGGCGGCGAGCCGGGGGCGCGGCTGTACCGCACCGGCGACCTCGCCCGCTTCCGCGAGGACGGCGCCATCGAGTACCTCGGCCGCCTGGACGAGCAGATCAAGATCCGCGGCATCCGCATCGAGCCCGGCGAGGTGGAGGGCGTGCTGCGCGCCGAACCCGGCGTGCGCGAGGCCGCCGTGCTGGCCGTGGGCGAGGGCGACGGCAGGAGCCTCGTCGCCTTCGTGGTGCCGGACTCCGCCGGCCCGGCGGCCCGGCCGCAGGAATGGTGGCCCTCCATCGCCGAGTTCTTCGTCTACGACGAGCTGGCCTACCACGCGATGACCAGCGACGAGCGGCGCAACGACGCCTACCGCGCCGCCATCGGCGCCATGGTGCCCGGCCGCGTGGTGCTGGAGGTCGGCACCGGGCCGGAGGCGCTGCTGTCCCGCTTCTGCGCCGAGGCGGGGGCGCGCAAGGTCTACGCCATCGAGAAGCTGGAGGACAGCTTCGAGCGCGCCACCGCCCGCGTGCGCGAGCTGGGGCTGGAGGATCGCATCACCGTCATCCACGGCGACGCGACGAGCGTGACCCTGCCCGAACCGGCCGAGGTCTGCGTGTCGGAAATCGTCGGCGCCATCGGCGGCAGCGAGGGGTCGGCCGTCATCATGAACGGAGTGCGTCCCCTGCTGGCGCCCGGCGCGCTGATGATCCCGCCGCGCAGCACCACGCTGTACGCCCCGGTGCAGCTTCCCGACGCGCTGCTGCGCCGGCCGGGCTTCGGCCCGCTGGCCGGCCGCTACGTCCGGCGCATCTTCGACGAGGTGGGCTATCCCTTCGACGTCCGGCTGTGCGTGCGCGGGCTCGACCGCTCGCACCTGCTGGCGGAGCCCCGGCCGTTCGAGGATTTCGACTACCGCGGCCCCGTCGATCCCGAATACCGCTACGAGGCGGAGTTCGCCTGCCGGCGCGACGGGCGGTTCGACGGTTTCCTCGTCTGGCTGACGCTCGACACCGGCGGCGGCGAGCTGATCGACATCCTGGACCACGAGCATTGCTGGCTGCCGGTCTTCTTCCCGGCCTTCCATCCCGGCCGCGGCGTGCGCGCCGGCGACCGGATCGACGCCGCCTGCGGCGCCGTGCTGTGCGAGGACGGGCTGCACACCGACTATTACATCGAAGGCATCCTGCACCGCTCCGGGCACGAGCCGGCGGGATTCCGCCACGACAGCCCGCACCACGCCCGCGCCTTCCGCGCCAACCCCTTCCACCGCGACGTCTTCCGCGACGGCGGAATACCGCTGGCGGAGGCCGCCGGCCCGGCCGAGGGGCAGGGGGGCGGCCTGCGGGACCGGCTGCGGGACCGGCTGCCCGCCGCGCTGGTGCCATCCGCCGTGCTGACGCTGGACCGGCTGCCGCTCACCCCCAGCGGCAAGCTCGACCGCCGCGCCCTGGAGGCCCTGGCCGCCGGCCGCGGGACGGCCGGGGCGGAGGCCCTCGCCCCGCCGCGCGACGCCACCGAGGCCACCGTCGCCCGCGTCTGGCAGGAGGTGCTGAAGCTGGAGGGGATCGGGCTGCAAACCAACTTCTTCGACCAGGGCGGCCATTCGCTCCTGCTGCTGGAGGTGCAGGACCGGCTGCACCAGGAGACCGGCGTGCAGGTCGACGTCACCGACCTGTTCAAGTACCCGACGGTGGAAGGCCTCGCCGGCCGGATGAACCAGCTCCGCGACCGGCGGGACGCCGGCCCGCCCGAAGCCCGGCCCGCCGTGGCCGCTCCCGCCATGGCCCAGGCGCGCGCGTCGGCCCGGCAGGAGGCGCTGGAGCGCCGCCGCGCCCGTGGAGGCGGAGCCGCCTGATGACGCAACACGACGTGCCACCCGGCGCCATCGCCGTTGTCGGGCTGGCCTGCCGCCTGCCCGGCGCCGACAGCCCGGACGCCTTCTGGCGCCTGCTGCGCGATGGGGAGGAGGCGATCACCCGCTTCACCGCCGAGGAGCTGGAGGCCGCCGGCCTCGACCCCGCCGTGACCGGCCAGCCGGGATTCGTCGCCGCCAAGGGTGTGCTGGCCGAGGCCGACGCCTTCGACGCCGGCTTCTTCGGCTTCAGCCCGCGCGAGGCGGCGCTGATGGACCCGCAGCAGCGGGTCTTCCTGGAATGCGCCTGGATGGCGCTGGAGGACGCCGGCCACGACCCGAAGGCCCATCCGGGCGCCATTGGCGTCTTCGCCGGCAGCATCCTCAGCATGTACATGCTGAACAACCTGTGGCCCAACAAGCCGCTGGTGGAATCGGCCGGCGCCTTCCAGCTCGCGGTCGGCAACGACCCCACCTTCCTGGCGACGCGCGCCTCCTACCTGCTGGACCTGAAGGGGCCGGCGGTCAGCGTGGGCACCGCCTGCTCCACCTCGCTGGTGGCGGTGCACCTCGCCTGCCAGAGCCTGCTGTCGCACGAGTGCGACATGGCGCTGGCCGGCGGCGTGTCGGTCCATCTGCCGCTGGTTTCCGGCTACCGCTACGAGGACGGCGGGATCCTGTCGCCGGACGGCCATTGCCGCCCCTTCGACGCGGCGGCGCGCGGCACGGTGTCGAGCGACGGGGCCGGCGCCGTCGCGCTGAAGCGGCTGGAGGACGCGGTCGCCGACGGCGACGTCATCCACGCGGTGATCCGCGGTTCGGCGCTGAACAACGACGGCAGCGACAAGGTCGGCTACACCGCCCCCGGCGTCGCCGGCCAGGTCCGCGTGATCGCCGAGGCGCTGGCCATGGCCGGCGTCGAGCCCGGCACGCTGGCGCTCCTGGAGGCGCACGCCGCCGGCACCCGCCTGGGCGACCCCATCGAGGTGGCGGCGCTGGCCGAGGTCTTCGGCGCCGGCGCCGGGCCGGCGTCCTGCGCGCTGGGCTCGGTCAAGAGCAACATCGGCCACGTCGACGCGGCGGCCGGCGTGGCCGGGCTGATCAAGGCGGTGCTGGCGTTGCGCCACCGCGCGATCCCGCCCAGCCTGCACTACGCCACGCCCAACCCGCAGATGGGCCTGGAGCGCACGCCCTTCTACGTGCCGACCGGGCTGCGCCCCTTCACCGGGCCGGGGCCGATGCGGGCGGGCGTCAGCTCCTTCGGGATCGGCGGCACCAACGCCCACGTGGTGCTGGAGGAGCCGCCGCCCGCCCCGCCGCCCGCGCGGCCGCCCCGCCCGTACGAGCTGCTGGTCCTGTCGGCGCGCAGCCCGGCGGCGCTGGACACGGCGGCCGACCGCCTCGCCGACCACCTGGAGCGCCATCCCGGCCTGCCGCTGGCCGACGTCGCCCACACGCTGCGCCGTGGCCGGCGCGGCTTCGAGCACCGCCGGGCGCTGGTCGCCGGCAACGCGGCGGAGGCGGTGGAGCTTCTGCGCGCCCGCGACCCGCAGCGCACCCCCACCGGCGCCGCCCCGGCGGAGCGGGCGACGGTGGCCTTCCTGTTCCCCGGCCTGGGCGACCATTACGCCGGCATGGGGTGGGAGCTGTACTGCACCGAGCCGGCCTTCCGCCGCACGGTGGACGAATGCGCGGAACTGCTGCGCCGCCACCAGGACGGCGACATCCGCGACGTCCTCTTCGCCGGCCGCGACTGGAAGGCCCCGGTGCTCGGCGCCGTGGGCGCGGGCGCGGAGAGCGGCGGCGGCAAGATCGACCTGCGCGCCATGCTCGCCGCCCGCAAGGCCCCCGCCGCCGCCGCGCCTGCCCCGGCCGACTCGCCCGTGCAAGGCCAGCCGGGCATCTTCGTGGTGGAATACGCGCTGGCCCAGCTTCTGCGAAGCTGGGGGATCGAGCCGGACAGCCTGATCGGCTACAGCATCGGCGAGTTCGTCGCCGCCTGCGTGGCCGGGGTGGTCAGCCTGCCCGACGCCATCGCCGTCGTCTCCGCGCGCGCGCGCCTTATCGAAACCCGCGTAGCGCGCGGCGCCATGCTGGCCGTTCCGCTGCCGGAGGCGGAGCTGCGGCCCGGGCTTCCGCCCGGCGTCTCCATCGGCGCCGTCAACGGCCCGCGCCTGACCGTGCTGTCGGGCGAGGAGGAGGGGATCGCCGCGCTGGAACGCCGCCTGGCCGACGCCGGGGTGAGCTGCCAGCGGCTGCGCGGCACGCACGCCTACCACTCCGCCATGCTGGAGGCGATCGTGCCGGAGCTGCGCGCCGTGCTGTCCGGCGTGGCGCTGGCGCCGCCGCGCATCCCCTACGTCTCCTGCGTCACCGGCCGCTGGATCACGGCGGAGGAGGCGACCAGCCCGGCCTACTGGGCGCAGCACCTGTGCCGCACGGTGCGCTTCCAGGACGGGCTGGCGAGCCTGCTGGAGAACCCCGCCCGCATATTGCTGGAGGTCGGGCCGGGACAGTCGCTGACCTCGCACGCCCTGGCCGAGCGGGTGCGCCGGCGCGACCGCGCCAACCCGGTCATCCCGTGCATGCGCTGGTCCTACGCGACCCAGTCGGAGCTGGCGGTGCTGCTGCGCGCGGTCGGGCTCCTGTGGATCGCCGGGGCGCCGATGGACCCGGCCCGATTGCTGGCCCGCGGCGGCGAGCGGCGGGTCCCCCTGCCCACCTACCCCTTCGAGCGCCGCCGCCACTGGATCGACCCGCCCGCCCCCGGCCGCGACGCGCCCGACGGCGGCCGGCGCCGGCCCAAGGTCGAGGACTGGTTCTACCTGCCCTGCTGGAAACCCGCCGCCATCACCCCTGCCGAGCCTCCGGAAACGGACGGCGACTGGCTGATCCTGTGCGACCGCCTGGGCGTCGGCGCCGCGCTGGCCGCGCGCCTGCGCGGGCGCGGGGTCCGGGTCACCACCGTCAGCCCCGGCGCGGGTTTCCGCTGGGGCGGCGAGGACGCGACGCTCGACCCGCGCGACGAGGACGGCTACCGCGGCCTCGTCCGCGCCCTGCGCGACGCCGGACGCCTGCCGCGCACCGTCGTGCACCTGTGGTCGCTGACCGGGACGGACGGCGTGCCGCCCGACTCCTCCGCCTTCGCGGACGCGCAGGAAACCGGCTTCCACAGCCTGTTGCGCCTGTTCCGCGCGCTGTGGGGCGGCGGGCAGGAGGGCGCCCTGCGGGTGGAGGTCGTCGCCGACGGCCTGTTCGACGTCACCGGGCACGAACCGCTGGCGGCGGAAAAGGCGACCCTGCTCGCCCCCGCGCTGGTCGCCCCGCAGGAACGGCCGGGGCTGGCCTGCCGCTGCATCGACCTGGACCACATTCCGGCGGACAGGGCGGCCCTGGCCGACCGGCTGCTGGCCGAGTTCGCGGCGACGCCCGCCGGCCCGGCCGTGGCGCTGCGCCGCGGCCGGCGCTGGGTGCAGGCGTACGAGCCGGTGGCCCTGCCGCCGCCGGCCTCCACGCCGCTGCGGGAAAGGGGCGTCTACCTGCTGACCGGCGGCCTCGGCGGCGTCGGGCTGGTCCTGGCCCGCCATCTGGCGCGCTCCGTCCGGGCGCGCCTCGTGCTGCTCGGCCGCACCCCGCTGCCCGAACGGGCGGACTGGCCGGCGCTGCTGGCCGACCCGGCGCGCGACGAGCGCGCCGCCGCCCGCGTCCGCCAGGTGCTGGAGCTGGAGGAGCTGGGTGCCGAGGTGCTGGTGGTGGCGGCCGACGTCGCCGACCGCGCGGCCATGGCGCGGGCGCTGGCCGTGGCGGAGGCGCGGTTCGGCGCGCTGAACGGCGTCATTCACGGCGCCGGGGCGGTGGGGGCCGACACCTTCCGCGAGATCACCCAGGCCGGCATGGAAGAGTGCGAGGGGCAGTTCCGCGCCAAGGCGCACGGCCTGATCGTGCTGGATTCGCTGCTGGCGGGGCGGCCGCTGGACTTCTGCGTGCTGATGTCGTCGCTGGCGGCGGTGCTGGGCGGGCTGGGCTTCGCGGCCTACACCGCCGCGAACCTGTTCCTCGACGCCTTCGCCCGGCGGCGCAACCGTGACGGCGGCGTCCCCTGGACCAGCGTCGACTGGGACAGTTGGCGCATCACCCAGGTCCGTTCCGCCGTCGCCGGGCTGGGCGCCACCGTCAGCGCCTTCTACATGGATCCGGAGGAAGGGGCCTCCGCCCTCGACCGCGTCATCGCCCAGGGCACCCTCGGGCACGGCGGCCTGGGCCAGGTGGTGGTGTCGTCCGGCGACCTGCACGCGCGGCTGCGCCAGTGGGTCACCCGCGACGGGGTGCCGGCGGACGCGGCCCCGGCCACGATCCACGAACGGCCCGCGCTGCGCACCGCCTTCGCCGAGCCGCGCAGCCAGCTCGAACAGACCCTGGCCGCCATCTGGACCGAGCTGTTCACCATCTCCCCCATCGGCATCCACGACAACTTCTTCGAGCTGGGCGGCCATTCCCTGCTGGCGACCCAGCTCAACGCCCGGATCTCGTCGCTGCTGCACGTGGACCTGTCGCTGGCGACCCTGCTGCAGGCCCCGACCATCGCCGAGCTGGCGCCCGCCGTCGTCGCCGCCCAGGCCGCCCAGGCCGATCCCGAGACGCTGGAACGCATGCTGGCCGAGCTGGACGGCCTGTCGGCCGAGGATCTCGAACGGCTGCTGTCGGACGAATCGCCGCCGGACGATCCGGACATCCAAACCACCGACCTTGAGGCGACGGCCGCACGCCATGAGTGACACCTCCTCGCGCATCAAAGAACTCTCGCCCGCCCAGCGCGACCTGCTGCTGCGCCGTCTGGCGCGGACCGGCCGGGCGGGGCAGACGCGCCCCGCCGCCCTCACCCCCGCCGCCGGCGGGTTGGCCGAAGCGCCGCTGTCCTTCGCCCAGGAACGGCAATGGTTCCTCGACCGGCTGGCGCCCGGCGACCCGGCCCACATCATCACCGGCGCCCTGCGGCTGACCGGCGGCCTGTCGGAGCCGGCCCTGCGGCACGCCTTCGACGCCATCGTCGCCCGCCACGCCGTCCTGCGCGCCGGCTTCCAGGCGCCGTCCGGCAAGCCGGTGCAGGTGATCGCCCCGCCCGGCCCGCTGCCCATCGCCACCGTCGACCTGTCGGCGCACCCCCCGGCGGAGCGCGAGGCGGCCTGCCGCGCCCTCTACGACGAGGAGGCGCGGCGCGGCTTCGATCTGGCGCGCGACCGGCTGCTGCGCGTCACGCTGGTGCGGCTGGCGGAGGAGGAGCATTTCCTCGTCTTCACCATGCACCACATCGTGTCGGACGGCTGGTCCATCGGCGTGCTGCTGGAGGAGATCGCGCGCTTCTACACGGCCTTCGCGCTGGGGCGCGAGCCCGACCTGCCGGCCCTGCCGGTCCAGTACCCCGACTTCGCCGGCTGGCAGCGCCAGCGGATGGAGGACGGGCTGATCGAGCGCGGGCTCGCCTACTGGCGCGGCCAGCTCGCGAACCCGCCGCCGGTGCTGGAGCTGGCGCCCGACCGGCTGGCGCACGCCGACGGCGCGGCGGAACGCGACCTGTCCGGCGCCGCGTGCGAACGGGTGATCGGACGCGAACTCAAACAGGCGCTGGACGAGCTGAGCCGGCGGGAGGACTGCACCCTCTACGTCACGCTGCTGACCGGGTTCATGGCCCTGCTGAGCCGGCTGTCGGGGCGCGAGGACATCCTGGTCGGCTCCCCGGTCAGCGGCCGCATCCGGGTGGAGACGGAGGCGCTGATCGGCCTTTTCCTCAACACCCTGGCGCTGCGCGCGCAGCTTCCCGCCGGCCTGCCCTTCCGCGAGGCGCTGGGGCGGGTGCGGACCAGCTTCCTCGCCGGGCTGGAGCACCACGAGGTGCCGTTCGAGCGGGTGGTGCAGGACATCGATCCCGAGCGCAGCGCCAACAGCCATCCGCTGTTCGAGATCTTCTTCAACTTCACCCCGGCCCCGCCGCGCACGCTGGCGCTGCCCGGCCTGCGCGCCGACTTCGAGGCGCCGGCCTCGCCGCGCTCGGAATTCTCCATGGTGCTCTACGTCACGGAGTGGGACGGCCGGCTGGAGCTGAAGCTGCAATACCAGAGTGCGCGCTATTCCCAACGCCGGATGGCGCTGCTGCTGGAACAGCTCGAAACACTGCTGGCCCAGGCGGTCGCCGATCCCGGCCGACCGCTCGGCCGGTTCGACCTCGCCACGCCGGGCGCGCCGCTGCCCGACCCGGCCGCCCCGCTGGAACGGCCGGAGCAGGAGCCGGTGACCAGCCTGATCGCCGGCTGGGCGGAGCGCACGCCCGACGCCCCGGCCTTGCGCCAGGGTGACCTCGCGCTGACCTACGCGCAGCTCGACGCGCGGGTCGCCGCCGTGGCCCGGCGCCTGCTGGCGGAGGGGCTGCGGGCGGGCGAGGCGGTGGCGGTGGCCGGTCCGCGCTGCTCCGGCTTCATCGTCGCCATGGCCGGCGTGCTGTGCGCCGGGGGCGTGATGCTGACGCTCAGCCCCGACCTGCCGGAGCAGCGGCGGCGCGCGATGCTGGAACAGGCGGGGGCACGATTCCTGCTGGATGCCGGCGAGGCGGGCGCCGGGACCGGCCTGGCGCGCATCGCCGTGACGGCGGACGGCCGGGTCGAGGATGCCGCCGGGGCGGTGGTCCTGCCGGAACCGCGGGCGGGGCTGCGCGACCCGGCCTATCTCTTCTTCACGTCCGGCAGCACCGGCGTGCCGAAGGGCGTGCGCGGGACGCACGGCGGCCTCGCCCACTTCCTGGCGTGGCAGCGCCGCGCCTTCGGCGTCGGCCCCGGCGACCGCTGCGCGCAGCTCACCGGGCTGTCCTTCGACGTGGTGCTGCGCGACGTCTTCCTGCCGCTGACCTCGGGCGCCGAACTGGTCCTGCCGGGCGAGGACGAGTCCCTGTCGAGCGGCCGCACGCTAGAATGGCTGGAGGCGCAGCGCATCACCCTGATCCACACCGTTCCGTCCGTGGTGGAAAGCTGGCTGATCGACCCGCCGGGGGTGACGCTGGCGGCGCTGAAGCGCGCCTTCTTCGCCGGGGAACCGCTGACCGCCGCCCTGGTGGAACGCTGGCGCGCCGCCTTCCCGCGGGCGGGGGAGATCGTCAACCTCTACGGCCCGACGGAGACGACGCTCGCCAAGTTCTTCTACCGCGTGCCGCCCGCGCCGCGGGCCGGCGTGCAGCCGCTGGGCAGCCCGCTGCCGCAGACGCAGGCGCTGGTCCTCACCCCGGACGGGCGGCTCTGCGGCATCGGCGAACCGGGCGAGATCGCCATCCGCACCCCCTTCCGCAGCCTGGGCTACCTGGACATGCCGGAGGAGACGGCGAAGCGCTTCGTCGCCAACCCCCTCGCGGGCAACCCCGCCGACCCCGATGACCGGATCTACCGGACCGGCGACCGCGGCATGCTGGGCGCGGACGGCCTGCTGGAATTCCTGGGCCGCATGGACCATCAGGTGAAGATCCGCGGCGTGCGGGTGGAGCCGATGGAGGTCGCGGCGGTCCTGAAGGATTGCCCGGAGGTGGCCGCCTGCGCCGTGGTCACCCGCGACGGCGGGCCGGACGGCGTGATGCTGGTCGCCTACGTCGTGGCGCGCAAGGAGGCCGGGCGCAGCGCCCGGCGCCTGCGCGAGCACCTGCGTCCGCGTCTGCCGGCGGCGATGATCCCGGCGGCCTTCGTCTTCCTCGACGCGCTTCCGCTGACCGCCAACCAGAAGCTCGACCGCTCCCGGCTGCCGCCGCCCGGCGGCGGGGACGGCGGCGGGGACGGCGACGGGGGCGACGGCGACGGGGGCCCCGTTCCCCCCCGCGACCCGGTGGAGCTGCAGATCGCCCAGATCTGGCAGGACCTGCTCGGCGGCAAGCTTCCCGGCGGCCGGACGGTCGGCGTCACCGACAGCTTCTTCGACCTGGGCGGCCACTCGCTGCTGTCGCTGCGCCTCCTGATGAGGATCGAGCAGGTGACCGGCCGCAAGGTCCCCCTCTCCGCCCTGTTCGAGAAGCCGACGGTCGAACACCTCGCCAACGTCGTGCGCCGGCACGACACCGCCCCCTCGCCCGTCGTCCGGCTGTGGTCGGCGGCCGGGCGGCAGGTCCTTTTCCTCGTCCACACCGGCGGCGGCACCATCCTGAACTACGTCCCGCTGGTGCGGCACCTGGCCCCCGCCCTGCCGGTCCACGCCGTCCAGGCGCGCGGCCTCGATGGGCGGGAGGAGCCGCACCGCGACGTGCCGGCCATGGCGGCGGACTATGTCGAGCGGCTGCGCGCGCTGCAGCCGCAGGGTCCCTACCTGCTGGGCGGCCACAGCTTCGGCGGCGTGATCGCCTACGAGATGGCCCGGCAGTTGACCGCGCGGGGCGAGCGCGTCGCCCTGCTGGCGCTGTTCGACAGCGCGCTGGCCCGGCCGGAGGAGCAAGGGGAGGACCAGCCGGACGCCGCCGCAACCGCCGCCGCCTTGGCCGACGCCACGGCGATCTTCAGCCGCTACACCGGCCGCGACATCGCGGTGAGCGCGCAAGCCCTCGCCGCCCTGCCAGTCGACCAGCAGGTCGCCCGCGTGTCGGAAGCCTTCCGGATGTCCGGCGGCGGCTCCTTCGCCGATGGCGAGGACATGATCCGCAACCTGCTGGCGGTCGGCCACGCCCACCGCGAGGCGCGGCGGCGCTACCGCCCGCCCCCCTGCCCCGTGCCGGTGACCCTGTTCCGCGCGACGGACACCGCCCTGACCAGGGGCGGCGCGGAGGACTGCCTGGGCTGGAGCGCCGTCGCCGGCCCGGTGCGCGTCCTGTGGTCGCCGGGCGATCACGTCACCATGATGGCCGAGCGGAACGCCCCGGCGCTGGCCGCCGCCCTGCGGCCGATCCTCGCGGACGCGGGCGGGGACTGACCCGGAGGCGCTCCGCCCGGCGCCCCCCGAAACGGGCCGGACCGCCTCAGCGCCAGGGGTCGAGGAAGCGCTCGCTGCCCGGCGGCGATGACGCCGTCCGGGTGGGGGCGGCCGGCGCGAAGGCGGGGACCGGCGCCGCGACCGGCGCCGCATCAGCGGTCCAGCACGGGAAGGCTCCACCCGCGCCGGCCCCGCAGGCGGCGCCGCTGTACCCGCCGCCCGACGATGCGTGCGCCGACACGGCCGTGTCGGCGCGATTGGATCCGTTTCTCATGGCTTCATCACCCTTCAGCAAACAATGAAGATCCGTAGAGCCTGTTTGACGAGCTTTCGCGGCTTCATCCGCTCTCCACAGGATTCGTCATGGCCGGACCCAGCCCCGGCCATCCACGTTCCTTGGAATGGTCGGGGTGCGTGGGTGTCCGGCACGAGGACGGGCACGACGAGTCCTCTTACGGAGAGACTTCACGTCCACAGCCCTCGTCAAACAGGCACTATAGTCCGTCCCAGACAATGATTCTGACGACGATCCTGGTCAATCCGGTGGATGGCAGGACATCATCAGAATTCACTCGCGATGTATAATGCGCCTTTATTTGGATACGGCGCCGACGGATTTTACGACGTCAGCCCCCTGAGCTGGCGGTTGGCGACGGCGAGCATGGCGAGGTCCACGTTGGCCTGCGTGCGCAGCTCCGACACCAGTTGTTCGACCCGCTCGACCACGGACCGCCGCTGGGCGATCCACGCATCCACGGGAGCTTCCGCCGGCTGCCCGACCGGCGCCTCGCCGGCGGCGTCGAGCACGCGCACGGTGAGCTGCGTCTGGTGCGCGAACAGGTCGTCGACCAGCGCCGCCACCGCCTGCTTCTGCCAGTGGTTGTCGGCCTTCACCGACGCCGCCGTGTCGCGCAGCCATTCCAGCCCGAAGCGGCGGCCCAGCCGGAAGTACACCGCCGCCACGCTCTCCACCGCGCGGCCGGTGCGCGCCGCGATGCGCACCAGATCCGGCGCCGCCGCCAGCACCGGCAGCGCCGCGACGCGCCGCGCCAGCTCCGCCGGCACCCCCTCGGCCACGCGCACCGCCGCCCGCGCGGCCAGGCGCGCCGCCTCCTCGGCGTCGAGGACGGCGTCGAGGTCGCCGGCCAGCGCCTCGATGCCCGGCCGGAAGGCCGCCGTCTCGGCGGCGATGTCCAGCGGCTGCCCGCAGGTGGTCAGGAACCACGCCACCGCGCGCTCCATCAGCACGATCGTCTCCACCAGCAGCGCCGTCTGCGCCGGGGCCGGCACCCGCGTGTCCAGCTCCTCGATCGCCGTCCACAGCGCGCGCAGCCCGAAGGCGTCGCGCACGATGGTGTAGGCCCGCGCCACGTCGCCCGGGCCCATGCCGGTCTTCTCCATCATCTCCTTGACGAACACCGGGCCGACCCGGTTGACCAGGCTGTTGGTGACGCTGGTGGCGACGATCTCGCGCCGCAGCCGGTGGCCGGAGATCGCCTCGGCGAAGCGCGCGCGCAGCGGTTCGGGGAAGTAGCGCGTCAGGTCGGCGGCCATGAACGGGTCGTCCGGCAGGTCCGAGGCCAGCAGGTCGTCGTACAGCGTGATCTTGGCGTAGGCCAGCAGCACCGCCAGCTCCGGCCGCGTCAGCCCCTGGCGGCCGGCCAGGCGCTCGGCCAGCTCCTCCTCGTCGGGCAGGAACTCCAGGCGCCGCTTCAGCTTGCCGGCGCGCTCCAGCGCCCGGATGAAGCGCGCCTGCGCCTCCAGCAGCTCCGCCCCGCGCGCCTGCGCCACGCTCAGCGCCTGCGTCTGGCGGTAGTTGTCGGCCAGCACCAGCGCGCCCACCTCGTCGGTCATGCGGGCCAGCAGCTCGTCGCGCTGCTTCATCGTCAGGTCGCCGCGCGCCACCACGCCGTTCAGCAGGATCTTGATGTTGACCTCGTGGTCGGAGGTGTCGACGCCGGCCGAATTGTCGATGGCGTCGGTGTTGAGGCGCACGCCGAAGCGCGCCGCCTCGATCCGGCCGCGCTGGGTGACGCCCAGGTTGGCGCCCTCGCCCACCACCTTGGCGCGGAGCTGGGCGGCGTCGACGCGCAGCGCGTCGCTGGCCTTGTCGCCGACCTCGGCGTGGCTCTCCTCGGCCGCCTTGACGTAGGTGCCGATGCCGCCCAGCCACAGCAGGTCCACCGCGGCCGTCAGCATGGCCTGGATCAGCTCGGCCGGGGTGACGTGCTCCTGCGTCAGGGCGAAGCGCTCGCGGATCTCCGGCGTCAGCGCCAGCGACTTGGCCGAGCGCTCGTAGATGCGCCCGCCCGTCGACAGCAACGCGGCGTCGTAGTCGGCCCACGACGAGCGCGCCAGCGCGAACAGCCGCTCGCGCTCGGCGAAGCTCGCCTCCGGGTCGGGATCGGGGTCGCAGAAGACGTGGCGGTGGTCGAAGGCGCCGACCAGCCGGATGTGCCGGGACAGCAGCATGCCGTTGCCGAACACGTCGCCGGACATGTCGCCGACGCCGACCACGGTGAAGTCCTGGGCCTGGATGTCGCGCCCCAGCTCGCGGAAGTGGCGCTTCACCGACTCCCACGCGCCGCGCGCGGTGATGCCCATCCTCTTGTGGTCGTAGCCCTGGCTGCCGCCCGAGGCAAAGGCGTCGCCCAGCCAGAAGCCGTAGTCCAGCGCGATGCCGTTGGCGATGTCGGAGAAGCTCGCCGTGCCCTTGTCGGCCGCCACCACCAGGTAGGGGTCGTCGCCGTCGTGGCGCACCACGTCCTGGGGCGGGATCACCGCGCCGTCGGGGCCGAGGTTGTCGGTGACGTCGAGCAGGCCGCGCATCAGCGTCTGGTAGCACGCGATGCCCTCGGCCAGTTGCGCCTCGCGGCCCGCCGCGGCGGGCGGCGGGCGCTTGACGACGAAGCCGCCCTTGGAGCCGACCGGCACGATGACGGCGTTCTTGACCATCTGCGCCTTCATCAGGCCGAGGATCTCGGTGCGGAAGTCCTCGCGCCGGTCGGACCAGCGGATGCCGCCGCGCGCCACCGGGCCGCCGCGCAGGTGCACGCCCTCCATGCGCGGGCTGTAGACGAAGACCTCGACCCACGGGCGCGGCAGCGGCAGCTCGTCGAGGGCGGCGCTGTCGAGCTTGAAGGACAGGTACGGCCGGGGCTGGCCGTCGGCGTCCGTCCGGTAGGCGTTGGTGCGCAGCGTGGCGCGCACGAGGTTGACGAAGCGCCGCAGGATGCGGTCCTCGTCGAGGTTGCTCACCGCCTCCAGCGCGCCTTCGATCTCCGCGAGGATGGCGGCCTCGTCGCCGGGGCGGGCGGGATCGAAGCGCGCCTCGAACAGGCGCACGACGCGGCGCGCGGTGTCGGGGTGGGCGGCCAGGGTGGCCTCCAGCGTGTCCTGGGCGTAGGCGACGCGGGCCTGCTTGAGGTACTTGGCGTAGGCGCGCAGCACCGTGACCTGGCGCGCCGTCAGCCCGGCGCGCAGCACCAGCCGGTTGAAGCCGTCGTCCTCCATGGCGCCCGACCACACCGCGGCGAAGGCGTCCTGGAAGGCGTCCTTCACGGC
>DASPIO010000158.1:0-9809 GCA_035629155.1 Azospirillum sp.
CAAGGTGTCGCTGTCGCTGTCCGACTCCTTCTGCGTGCACCGCCACCATGACGAGTTCATGGACCTGGTGGCCAACCACGTCGACATCCTGTTCGCCAACGAGCACGAGATCGGCGCGCTGTACGGCACCGACGACATCGCCGTGGCGGTCGAGGCGGTGAAGGGCCACTGCGAGGTGGCGGCGCTGACGCGCAGCGAGAAGGGCGCGGTGATCGTCGCCGGCGGGCAAGTGTTCGAGGTGCCGGCGGCGCCGGTGGCGCGCGTGATCGACACCACCGGGGCCGGCGACCTGTACGCCGCCGGCTTCCTGTACGGCTACACCCGCGGCCTCGCCCCCGAGGTCTGCGGCCGCCTGGGCGCCATCGCCGCGGCCGAGGTGATCAGCCACGTCGGCGCCCGGCCGGAGGTGTCGCTGGCCGATCTGGCGAAGGACGTTCTGTAACCGCCGACGTTGGGTTTTCGCAGGCGCTCAACCCAACCTACGGTTCCGTCGTGGGTTGGGTTGAGGCGTCAGCCGCAAAACCCAACGGCCGAGCGCCCCCCGGCCGGTTGGCGGAGTTTGTGTTTGCCGACGCCTGGGTTAAGCTGCGGAATCGCGCCGCTGCCGAGCCCGCCGATGCTGATCTACCTGCCGATTGCCGAAATGTCGGTCGACGCCCTGGTGGTGCTCGCCATGGGCGGAGTCGTGGGCTTCCTGTCGGGGCTGTTCGGGGTGGGCGGCGGCTTCCTGATGACGCCGCTGCTGATCTTCCTGGGCGTGCCGCCGGCCGTGTCCGTGGGCACCCAGGCCAACCAGCTCGTCGCCGCCAGCGTGTCGGGCGTGCTGGCGCATTGGCGGCGCGGCAACGTCGACGTGAAGATGGGCGTGGTCATGCTGATCGGCGGCCTCGTCGGCACCACGGTCGGCGTGTGGATCTTCGGCCTGTTGCAGCGGCTGGGCCAGATCGACGTGGCGATCTCGCTGTCCTACGTCTTCTTCCTGGGTGTCATCGGCTCGCTGATGCTGGCGGAGAGCAGCCGCGCGCTGATCCGCGGGCGCCGGCCGACGGCGTCGCGCGGCAAGCTGCACCACCACATCTGGCTGCACGGCCTGCCGCTGAAGATGCGCTTCCACCGCTCCAAGCTGTACATCTCGGCGCTGCTGCCGGCGGGGATCGGCGCGGTCGGCGGCATGCTGGTGGCGATCATGGGCATCGGCGGCGGCTTCCTGCTGGTGCCCGCGATGATCTACCTGCTGAACATGCCGACCGCCCTGGTGGCCGGCACCTCGCTGTTCCAGATCATCTTCACCACCGCGGTGGCGACGGTGCTGCAGGCGGCGACCAACCAGACGGTGGACGTCATGCTGGCGCTGCTGCTGCTGGTGGGCGGCGTGATCGGCGCGCAGTTCGGCACCAAGGCCGGCGGCTACCTGCGCGGCGAGCAGGCGCGGGCCCTGCTCGGCCTGCTGGTGGTGATCGTGGCGGCCCGGCTGGCCTGGGATCTGGTGGCGACGCCGCCCGACCTGTTCAGCATTTCCGGCGGCGGGGGCGGCGGGTGAGGGGCGGCCGGAAGGCGTTGCCGCTGGCCGCGCTGGGCGCCCTGTTCGGCGGGGCGCTGGCGGTGGCGGTCACCTTCGCCCTGTCGGCGCGGGCGCAGCAACTGGTGGCCGACCTGTCCAGCCACCTGATCGCCATCACCACCGGCTTTTCCGGCACCGAGGTGGTGCTGTTCGGGTCCACCGACGGGCAGGGCGACGTGGCCGTGGTGGTGACCGGGCCGCGCAGCAACGTGCGCGTGCGCCGCAAGGACCGCATCGCCGGCATCTGGATCAACCGCGAGAGCGTGCTGTTCGAGCAGGTGCCGAGTTACTACGTGGTCGCCACCAACCGCCGGCTCGAGTCGCTGGCGCCGGAATCGGTTCTGGAGCGCCACCAGATCGGCACCGCGCACCTGCGGCTGGACACCAGCGATCTGGTCGGCCCGCTGGCGCTGGGCGACTTCCGCGAGGCGCTGATCCGCAACAAGCAGCGCGCCGGCCAGTACGGCCTGACGCACGGGCAGGTGACGTTCCTTGGCGAACGGCTGTTCCGCACCAACATCTATTTTCCGGCCAATGTGCCGACGGGCCTGTACAACGTGGAAGTGTTCCTGATCCGCGGCGGCGAGGTGGTCAGCGCCCAGACGACGCCGCTGGTGGTGTCGAAGGTCGGCTTCAGCGCCGAGGTCTTCGACTTCGCGCGCAGCCAGCCGCTGACCTATGGCGTGGTGGCGGTGTTCGGCGCCATCGCCGCCGGCTGGCTGGCGGGCGCCATGTTCCGGAGGGTGTAGATGAGCGAAGCGACCGGCAGCCCCGATCACAGCGGTCAGGACCACAAGCGCATCTTCCTGGTGGTGGTCGACGACAGCCCCGAGCTGAAGGTGGCGTTGCGCTACGCCTGCCTGCGCGCGAAGAAATCCGGCGGGCGGGTGGCGCTGCTGTACGTCATCGAGCCGGCGGAGGTGCAGAGCTGGCTGGCCGTTGAAACCCTGATGCGCGAGGAGCAGCGCGCCGAGGCCGAGCAGAAGCTGCAGAGGCTGGCGCGCGAGGTGAACGCGACCACCGGCGCCGTGCCGATCCTCTACATCCGCGAGGGCGACCGCCGCGACGAGCTGATGGCGCTGATCGACGAGGAGCCGGGCATCTCCATCCTGGTTCTGGGCGCCGGCGTGGAGCCGGAGGGGCCGGGGCCGCTGATCTCCTTCTTCGCCGGGCGCGGCGTGGGCCGCCTGCGCATCCCGCTGACCATCGTCCCCGGCGGATTGAGCGAGGAACAGCTCGACGCGATCACGTGACGGCCCGACGTCCCCTCACCGCCCGTACAGCGCCGCAAGGCTGCGCAGGTCGATGTCGCTGCGGTCGTCGGTGAGCACCGGATGGCCGGCGCCGTCCAGGGGGTGGATGGTCTCGGCGATGCGGCGCGACGCGTACAGCGCCGGAACGGGCGCCGCTTCCAGGCGTACGTGTACGTCCGCCAGTGTACGCGCCTCGCCCGTGGCGATCAGGAAGTAATTGCCGTTGCCGGCGTCGGCAACGAACACCGACGGGAACACCGCCGCCAGAGTCGCCGCCAGCGGCCCGACCAGCACGTCGCGGTCGGCCGGCGAGGCGACGTTCATCATCACCGTGCCGCCGGGCGCCAGCCGCTGCCGCACCGCCACGAAGAACTCCCGCGTCGCGGTGAAGAAGGGGATGACCGTGCCGTTGTACAGGTCGATCAGGATGACGTCGTGCGTCTCGGTCGAGGTCTGGACGAAGCGGCGGGCGTCGGCCACCCGGGTGCGCACGCCGGCGGAAAGGCCGAAGTGCTCGCGCGCCACCTCCACCACCGCCGGATCCAGCTCGACGCCGAGGATATCGGCGTCCGGCCATGCCCGCTCGATCTCCCGCGCCGCCACGCCGCCGGCCAGTCCGAGGATCAGCACCCGCCGGCCCGACGCCAGGGCGGGCGCCGCGGCGAACAGGTCGTAGTAGAGGCCGGTCGGCCCGCCATCCTTGCGCAAGCGCGACTGCACCGCCCAGAGGACGTTCAAATGCAGGCGGATTTCCCGCTCGTCCTCGCGCACGTAGATGGTGTTGTGCGGCGTCTCGCGATACAGGGCGAAGCCCTCCCCCTCCCGCCACGCGGCACCCCAGGCGGCCAGCGCCAGCAGCGCCGCCGTGATGCCGACCTCGCGCCCGCGCGGCAGCGGCAGGCACGCGGCGGCGAGGATGACGCCGGCCACCGCGTAGCCGGCCGACACGCCGATGGTGGGAATGGCGAAGAAGGCGGCGAAGAAGGTGCCGCCGATGCTGCCCAGCGTGCCGACGGCGTAGATCCGCCCGGCCGAGGCCGCCGTGCCCCCGGCCGCCGTCAAGCCGGCGCAGATCGGCGACACCATGGCCAGCGCGAAGGACGGTGCCCCCAGCAGCAGCATGGCGCCGACCACCGAGCCGGCCGGCGTGCCGATGGTGCCCCCGGCCGCCGCGTCCAGCAGCCCCGGCCCGACCCACGGCGAGGCCCCCGCCCACAGCGCCCCGGCGACCAGCGCGCCGCGCAGGGCCGGCACCGCGCGCGGCCCGTCGCCCACCGACCCGCCGTACCAGTAGCCGGCCGCCATGAAGCCCAGCACCACGCCGATGACCGCGCCCCACTGGTAGACGGAATAGCCGTAATGCGGCGCCATCAGCCGCCCGCCGAGGATTTCCAGCATCATCAGCGACCAGCCCCCGGCGAAGGCGGCGATCAGAAACGGGACGGTGCGGGGCAGCGGCACGGGCGGGGCTTTCGCGTTTTTTTGGAGCGAGGGATCAGCAAGGATCAACACGTAGGTTGGGGTGAGCGCCAGCGAAAACCCAACGTGTCCGCGCCGTGAGGATGTTGGGTCCAGACCCAACCTACGGGTCCCGTCACCCCCGCAGCCCGAACACCTGGATCGGCTCCACCAGCCCCTTCACCGGCTGCCAGCCGAGCGAGGCGAGGCGGTCGGGGCAGTGGCGGGCGAAGGCTTCGGAGGTCAGCACGGCGCGGTCCAGGCGCCCGCACAGCCCCTCGATGCGGCTGACCAGGTTGACGGCCGGGCCGATCACCGTGAAGTCCAGGCGGTTGGGGGCACCAATGTTGCCGTACATGACGTCGCCGATGTGCAGCGCCAGGCCGTAGCGCAGCGTCGGCTGGCCCCAGGCGGCGCGTTCGGCGTTCAGGCGCGCCATGCCGGCCAGCGCCTCCTCGGCGGCGTCCAGCGCGCGGGCGCAGGCCTCGTCCTCGCAATCGGCGGCGCAGGGGCCGTCGGGCAGCGGGAAGACGGCAAGCACGGCGTCGCCGATGAACTTCAGGATCTCGCCGTCGCGCGCCTCGATGGCGCCGCCCATGATCTCGAAATAGCCGTTCAGCAGCGCGATCAGCTCCTCGCGCGGCAGGCGGTCGGCCAGCGGGGTGAAGCCGCGCAGGTCGCAGTGCCAGAGCACGGCGCGCAGGCCCGCCCCGGTGCCACGGCGGATGTCGCCCGACAGGATGCGCGCCCCGGTGCGCCGGCCGACGTAGGTGTCGAGCACGGTGGCGGCGAGGCGGCGCACGCTCTTCAGCTCCAGCACCGTGGACAGCGCCGGCAGCACGCCGTCGACGAGCGCCAAATCGGCGGTGGCGAAGCCGCCCGGCCGGGTCGTGGCGACACTCAGCATGTTGCGCCGGCCGTTGGAGAAGGTGAGCGCCATGACCGCGTAGTCGGTGATGTTCTGCGCCTTCAAATCGTCCAGCACCGGGAAGGGCCAGGGCTCGGCCATCCGCTCCAGGGGAAAGCGCATGGCCTCGGCGCCGGAGTCGATGATGGCGGCGACGGGGCTGTTGCGGTATTCGGGCGTCTCCTCGCTGCCGTGCTCGCGCTCCACCACCTCGACGATGCCCCGGCCGTGGCGCCAATAGACGGTCATCATGCGGAACAGCGGGTGCAGCAGGCGCAGGCCCAGCGCGCAGCGCACCAGCGGCACGCCATCCTCCGCCATGCGGGCGCAGAAGGCGTTCAGCACGTCGGGAATGTCGGGAAGCATCCGGGCCTCGCCGAGCAGCCAATCGACGACCGCCGCCCGGGCGTCGCTGCCCGAAGCAGCGGAATCCTTGCTCACCGTCAAATTCCCCAACGAGGGCACGCTTGATCTTGCCGGAGATTCTGCCCAAGTTTCCAATACGCCGCCAGTCCTCTTCGGCGGCAGCGCAGAAAGGATTCAGCGTCATGTTCATCCAGACCGAGCAGACCCCCAATCCGGCCACCCTCAAGTTCCTGCCGGGGCGCGAGGTGCTCGGCCGCGGCACGGCCGACTTCACCAGCCGTGAGGACGCCGCCCGCTCGCCGCTGGCCGAGCGGCTGTTCGAGATCGAGGGGATCGCCGGCGTCTTCCTGGGCGCCGACTTCATCACCATCACCAAGGACGGCGCCAAGGACTGGTTCCTGCTGAAGCCCTCCATCCTCGGCGTGATCATGGAGCACTTCACCGCCGGCAAGCCGGTGCTGCTGGACGGCGGCGACGACAACGCGGTGAACGAGGACGACGACGAGATCGTCCAGCAGATCAAGGAACTGCTCGACACCCGCGTGCGCCCGGCGGTGGCGCAGGACGGCGGCGACATCACCTTCCACGGCTTCGACCGCGGTGTCGTCTACCTGCACATGAAGGGCTCGTGCGCCGGCTGCCCCAGCTCGACCGCCACGCTGAAGAACGGCATCGAGAACATGCTGCGCCACTACATCCCCGAAGTCGTCGAAGTCCGCGCGGTGCGCTGACGTTTTCGACGTCGGGTTTTCGCGAAGCTTCAGCCCAACCTGCGTGACGCGTCTGTCGTAGGTTGGGCTGAACGCAGTGAAGCCCAACGCCGGGTCACTCCGGCACCAGGAACTGCACGCCGAACCAGCGCCAGCGGCCCTCGGGGGCCGGCAGGGTGCAGTTGACGCGCGACCGGCCCGGCGGGAACGGGTCGGCGATGCGCACCTCGACGCGATCCTCGGCGATGTGCTCGACCTGCGCGCGGCCCTGGCCCGACGCGAAGCAGGCCAGCCGCGACAGGTCGCCAACCTCCTCGTCCACCGTGAAGCCCAGCGGCGGCGGGTTGACCGTCAGCACCGGGTCGTCCGGCGTCACGTCCGACACCGGCAGCGGCAGCGCGTTGGCGGCAAGACGGAACCGTTCGATGCTGCCGAACGACTCGATCATCACGAAACGCGGCAGGGCGCGGAAATCGCTGTCCGGCTGCACGACGCCCGACTGCTGGCCGAAGCCGGCGGCGAAGCCCTGCTCGGCCACCAGCGTGCGCAGCGCGGCGGAATAGTCGCCGCCGGGGTAGGCGAACAGCGTGGGGCGCTGTTTCAGTTCGGCCTGCAGGCGGTCGCGGGCGCGGCGCAGCTCGCCGCGAGGGTCGGCGGGCGGCTTCAAGACCAGCGATGCCGTGGTGGTGCCCAGCGCGCCGATCGTGACGCCGCCGGAGGAGGCCATCTCGCGCAGCTCGTCCCAGGTCATGTGCGTGTCCGTCCGGCCGACCGCGTCGACGGCGACGAACAGCGTGAAGGGCAGGCCAGCCGCCTTCAGGCGCGGCCAGGCGTGGCGGTGGAAGGAGCGGGTGGCGTCGTCGATGGTGATGACGACCGTGCGGTCGGGCAGCGGCGCCTGGTTGCGCACCGCCTCCAGGACCAGGGGCAGCGGCAGAACGGCGTAGTCGCCGTTCCTCAGCTCCTCCAGGTGCGCTTCGAACTGGTCGACGCGGATGCTGCTCGACGGCGTCTGGTCCTCGCCGAAGCGGTTGTAGGCGAAGACCACGGCGCTGGGACCGCCTTCGGCGGCCGGGGCAGCCACGGCCGGGACGCCCGCGCAGGCCAGGAAGGCCCATGCGGCGACAGCGGCGATCGAGGCGGCGACGCGGCGGAACGGCATGACATCGGTGTCGGCGGTGGCGGCCGGTTTGGGGCCGGCCAACGCCGAAGGTGTGGCACAACCGCCGCGCCGGAACAAGGGATGAACCGCCGCAGGCTTGGCTTCACCGGTGAACGGTGCTGGTGTGCAACAGGGCCTGTGGCCGTCAGGCCACCACCGAAAACAGACGGCCGTCAGGCCATCTCTGGAACCGGCACTGGAACCGGATCGACCGGAACCGCCATCATGCGCCCGCCGGCCGCCGCGTCGGTCAGCAGCGGGTGGCGCTCGGCGTCCGGCAACTGGTAGTGCCACCACTCCGCGTCGTAATGCTGCCAGCCAGCCGCCGTCATGACGCCGAGCAGCAGCGCCCGGTTGCGCTGCACCGCACGGGGCACGTCCGTGCGGCCGTGGTGCGAGCGCTCCGTCATGTCGTCGAAGGGCGTTCCCATGTCGAGCGGGCGGCCGTCGGCATCGTCGAGCGTCAGGTCGACCGCCACGCCGCGCGAGTGGTTCGAGCCGAGTCGCGGGTCGGCGATGTAGACGGGATCGGGCAGCGCGTGCCATAGCTCCCATTGCGCCTCGACCGGGCGGAAGGCATCGTAGACGCGCAGCCGGAACCCGGCGCCGCGCGCCAGTTCCGCCGCGCGGGCCAGACGCGCGGCGGCGTCCGGGTGCAACAGGCAGACGGCGCGGCGATAGACCGGCCGGCCGGTCAGGTTGTCGTCCGTGGCGTAGCGGAGGTCGAGGGCGACGTCGAACGCCGGGGGCGCGATTTCGATCAGCATGGATGGAAACGGTGGAACGGCGAAGGGTCCCTCCGTGTAGCACGGATGGAGCACGGGCATGAAGGTTCTGGGTCTCGACACGGCGACGTCCGGCTGCTCGGCGGCGGTGTGGGACGACGGGCGCGTCACCGCGCGCCGGGCCGGGCCGATGGCCCGCGGGCAGGCGGAGGCGCTGGTGCCCATGGTGCAGGCCGTGCTGGCCGAGGCCGGGGTGGCGGTGGATGATCTCGATCGCATCGCCGTCACCGTGGGGCCGGGCGCCTTCACCGGCCTGCGCATCGCGCTGGCGACGGCGCGCGGCTATGCGCTGGCGGCAGGTCTGCCCATCGTCGGGCTGACCACCTTCGACGCGGTGGCGCACGCCCTGCCGGAGGAGGAGCGCCGCGGGCGGCGCGTGCTGGTCGCCATCGACTCCCGGCGGGCCGAGCCGTTCCTGCAACTCTTCGACGAAGATCTGACACCGGTCGGCGAGCCGGCGCTGCTGGAACCGGCGGCGGTGCCCGGCTGGCTCCCCGGCGGGCCGTTGCTGGTGGCCGGCGACGCGGCGGCGATGCTGGCCCCGGTTCTGGCCCCGGTGCCGGGTGGCCGGCCGGAAACCGCCTTCGCCACCGGTCCGGGACTGCCGGACGCGGCGGTGGTCGCCGCGCTGGGCGCCCGGCGCGCCGCGGGACTGCCGGCGCAGCCGCTCTACCTGCGCGCGCCCGACGTCACGCTGCCCAAGGCCAGACCGTGACGGCCATTGTCATCCGCCCGGCCACAACCTTCGAAGCCGAAGTAATGGCTGCCATGCAGCGGCTCTGTTTTCCTGAGGAACCTTGGTCGGCGGAGTTCGTCGGCACGCTGATGGGGCAGCCGGGAACCTTCGCCCTGCTCGCCGTGCGCGGCGACAGCGAGCCGGCCGGCTTCGTGCTGGCCCGCGCCGTCGCGGACGACGCGGAGATCCTGACCATCGGCGTTCTGCCGGGGGAGCGCGGCGGCGGGCTCGGCCGCCGGCTGGTCGACGAGGCCGCGGAAGGCGCGCGGCGCCTGGGCGCCACCGCGCTGTTCCTGGAGGTGGCGGAGGACAACACGGCCGCCCGCGCGCTCTACGCCGCCGCCGGCTTCGCGCCCGTGGGGCGGCGCCCGGGCTATTACAAGCGGCCGGACGGGCGCGTGGCAGCGTTGGTGCTGCGGCGTTCGTTCTGAGCCTTAACTTTTTCGCACGATCAGGCGGTGCGGACCGGCCGGATCGTCCGGATTTTCGGGGCTCAGCGCGAGAATGGCGTGCCCCAGTTCCCCCAGAGATCGCGGCACGTTTTCCAAGGGTTCGCCTGCATTCAGCCGCACTTCCAGGGTCTGGCCGCTCGCCATCCGTTCCACCGACAACTTCGTTTTGACGAAGGTTAACGGACACACCTCCGTCGTGATGTCCAAGAAGTAATCTGCGGACCTTTCTTCGTGCACGTCTTCCTCTTTCTGCCAAAGATTGGATATTGCGTGTGGCGGCGAACCTCTTTATATGGAGAGGAACGCCAAGCCGCGGAGCAAGCTTACATGAGCAATGGGTCCCCTTCCAACGCGCTGTTGTCTCTGACCACGGAGATCGTGGCGGCGCATGTCTCCAACAATACAGTGGCCCTCAACGA
>DASPIO010000159.1:0-8154 GCA_035629155.1 Azospirillum sp.
GGAGCGGGCGCCCAAGCCGGTCGCCGCCTGCGCCATGCCCTGCGGCGACGGGATGGTCATCAAGACCAACACCGAGACGGTCCACAAGGCCCGCCGCGGCGTCATGGAATTCCTGCTGATCAACCACCCGCTCGACTGCCCGATCTGCGACCAGGGCGGCGAGTGCGACCTGCAGGATCAGGCCGTCGCCTACGGCTTCGACCGCGGCCGCTACGGCGAGAACAAGCGCGCCGTCAAGGACAAGTACATGGGTCCGCTGATCAAGACGATCATGACCCGCTGCATCCACTGCACGCGCTGCATCCGGTTCATCAACGAGGTGGCCGGCGTTCCGGACATCGGCGCGGTGAACCGTGGCGAGCACATGGAGATCACCACCTTCGTCGAGAAGGCGGTGGCGTCCGAGCTGTCCGGCAACCTCGCCGACGTCTGTCCGGTGGGTGCGCTGACGTCCAAGCCCTACGCCTTCACGGCGCGTCCGTGGGAGCTGCGCAAGACCGAGACGGTCGACGTGATGGACGCCATCGGCTCCAACATTCGCGTCGACACCCGCGGGTCCGAGGTGATGCGCGTCCTGCCGCGCGTCAACGAGGACATCAACGAGGAGTGGTTGAGCGACAAGAGCCGCTATGCCTACGACGGGTTGAAGCGTCAGCGCCTCGACCGCCCGTACGTTCGCAAGAACGGCAAGCTGCAGTCGGCCTCCTGGGCCGAGGCCTTCGCGGCCGTGGCCACCAAGGTGAAGGGCCTGCCGGGCAACAGGATCGCCGCCATCGCCGGCGATCTGGTGGACGTCGAGTCCATGCTGGCGCTGAAGGAGCTGATGGCGGCTCTGGGTTCGGCCAACATCGACTGCCGCCAGGACGGCGCCGTCTACGACACGTCGTCGCGCGCCGGCTACATTTTCAATTCGACGATCGCCGGCATCGAGAAGGCGGACGTCATCCTGCTGGTCGGCACCAACCCACGCTGGGAAGGCTCGCTGGTCAACGCCCGCATCCGCAAGCGCTACCTGATGGGGGGCCTGAAGGTCGGCGTGATCGGGCCGAAGCTGGACCTGACCTACCCGCACACCCACCTGGGCAGCGGGCCGCAGGACCTGCAGGCGCTCATCGACGGCCAGGGCGACTTCGCCGAGGTGCTGAAGAACGCCAAGCAGCCGATGGTCATCGTCGGGCAGGGCGCCTTCCGCCGTTCCGACGCGCTGGCCGTGCAGGCTGCCGTCCGTCAGGTCGCCGAGACCTACGCCATGGTCCGCGAGGGCTGGAACGGCTTCAACGTGCTGCACACCGCGGCGGCGCGCGTCGGCGGTCTCGACGTCGGCTTCGTGCCGGGTCCGGGCGGCCGGGATGTGGCCGGCATCGTCGCCGGTGCGGGCAAGGGCGAGATCGAGGTCGTCTACCTGCTGGGCACCGACGAGATTGACATGGCCAAGCTGGGCAGCGCCTTCGTCGTCTACCAGGGCCACCACGGCGACGCCGGCGCCAGCCGCGCCGACGTGATCCTGCCGGGCGCCGCATACACCGAGAAGAACGCCATCTACGTCAACACCGAGGGGCGGCCGCAGCTCGCACGACTGGCGACCTTCCCGCCGGGCGAGGCGCGCGAGGATTGGAAGATCCTCCGCGCCCTGTCGGAGCAGTTGGGCCACACCCTGCCGTACGACAGCCTGACGCAGGTGCGCCAGCGGCTGGTCGCGGTGAATCCGGTGTTTGCCGACATCGGCGCGGTGACCCCGGCGTCCTGGCAGGCGTTCGGTACGGCCGGCGCGCTGGACGCCGCCCCGTTCGCCTCGCCGATCGCGAACTTCTACATGACCGATCCGATCAGCCGGGCCTCGGTCACCATGGCCCGCTGCACGGAGACCTTCGTGAACGGCGGCGTCGTGGAGAATGCCAACGAGAGGACCGGTACCCATGGCTGAGTTCTGGAGCGGCTTCCTGCTGCCGCTGATCATCATCGTCCTCCAGATCCTGGCGATCGTCGTGCCGCTCCTCGTCGGCGTGGCCTACGCGACGTACGCGGAGCGCAAGGTGCTGGGCGCCATCCAGATGCGCCAGGGTCCGAACATCGTCGGCCCCTTCGGCCTCCTGCAGCCCTTCGCGGACGGTCTCAAGCTGTTCGCCAAGGAGCAGGTCCTGCCGGCCGGCGCCAACCGGGTGCTGTACTACATCGCGCCGATGCTGACCTTCCTGCTGGCGCTGGTGGCGTGGGCGGTCATCCCGTTCGACTACGGGATGGTGCTGTCCAACCTGAACGTCGGCATCCTCTACCTGTTCGCCATCTCGTCGCTGGGCGTGTACGGCATCATCGTGGCGGGCTGGGCGTCGAACTCGCGCTACGCCTTCCTCGGCGGCCTGCGATCCGCCGCGCAGATGGTATCCTACGAAGTCTCGATGGGCTTCGTGATCATCACCGTGCTGCTGTGTGTCGGCTCGCTGAACCTGACGGACATCGTGCGGGCGCAGGAGAAGATCTGGTTCGTTGTCCCGCTCTTCCCGATGTTCGTGATCTTTTTCATCTCGGCGCTGGCGGAGACCAACCGGTCGCCCTTCGACCTGCCGGAAGGCGAGTCGGAGCTGGTGGCGGGCTTCATGGTGGAGTACAGCTCGGCCCCCTTCGCGCTCTTCTTCCTTGGCGAATACGCCAACATGATCCTGATGAGTGCGATGACCAGCATCCTGTTCCTGGGCGGCTGGCTGCCGCCGCTGGACATCGCTCCCCTGAACTGGATCCCCGGCCCGATCTGGCTGGCGCTGAAGATCGCGTTCTTCATGTTCGTCTACATCTGGGTGCGCGGCACCATGCCCCGCTACCGCTACGACCAGTTGATGCGGCTGGGCTGGAAGGTCTTCCTGCCGTTCTCGCTCGCGTGGCTGGTGCTGACGGCGGGCGTGCTGGTGGCCTTCGGGTGGGTCCCGAAGTGACCCGGTGAGGAACGAACGACAACGGACGTAACGTTCGCGGGCGCCCCCAGGCCGCGCCCGCGGCGAAAAGGAGACGAAGAGGCCATGGCATTCCTCGACCGCGCCGCGCGCAGCTTCTTCCTGTCGGAGCTGGTCACCGGCCTCAGCCTAACCTTCCGGTACATGTTCAAGCCGAAGGTGACGCTGAACTACCCGTTCGAGAAGGGCCCCATCAGCCCGCGCTTCCGCGGCGAGCACGTGCTGCGGCGCTACCCCAATGGGGAAGAGCGCTGCATCGCCTGCAAGCTGTGCGAGGCGGTCTGCCCGGCGCTCGCCATCACCATCGAAGCCGAGCCGCGCGAGGACGGCAGCCGCCGTACGTCGCGCTACGACATCGACATGACGAAGTGCATCTACTGCGGCTTCTGCCAGGAGGCCTGCCCGGTCGACGCCATCGTCCTCGGCCCGAACTTCGAGTTCTCCACGGAGACCCGTGAGGAACTCTTCTACAACAAGCAGAAGCTGCTGGCGAACGGCGACCGCTGGGAGGCGGAGATCGCCGCGAACCTGGCCGCCGAAGCGCCGTATCGCTGAGGGCGGGGGAAACGATTATGTTGCAAACCTTGGCCTTTTACGTCTTCTCCGCCCTGCTGGTGGGTTCCGGCGTGATGGTGATTTCCGCGCGGAACCCGGTCCATTCGGTGCTCTACCTCATCCTGGCGTTCTTCCAGGCCGCCGGCCTGTGCGTGCTGATGGGGGCGGAATTCCTGGCGATGATCCTGGTCATCGTCTACGTCGGCGCCGTCGCGGTGCTGTTCCTGTTCGTCGTGATGATGCTCGACATCAACTTCGCTGAGCTGCGGCGCGGCTTCCTCCAGTACCTGCCGATCGGCGGTCTGGTCGGGCTGATCCTGCTGGCCGAGCTGGCGGTGGTGCTGGGTTCCTGGGTGGTGGCGCCGGCCGCCAACACGGCGCTGGGCGCGCCGACCCCGGCGGTCGCCACGGTGACGAACACCAAGGCGCTCGGCATGCTCATGTACACCCATTACGTTTATCTGTTCCAGGCGGCCGGCATCGTGCTCCTGATCGCCATGATCGGGGCCATCGTGCTGACGCTGCGTCACCGTGAAGGCGTGCGCAAGCAGAACGTCTCCGTTCAGCTCGCCCGCCGCCGCGAGGACGTGGTGGTCGTTCGCAAGGTGCCGACCGGAGGAGGCGTTTAATCATGGATATCGGGCTTGGTCATTACCTGACGGTCGCCGCGATCCTGTTCACCCTCGGGGTGTTCGGCATCTTCCTGAACCGCAAGAACGTCATCATCATCATGATGTCCATCGAGATGATGCTGCTGGCGGTCAACCTCAACCTGATCTCCTTCTCGGTCTTCCTGAACGATCTGGTGGGGCAGGTCTTCTCGATGGTCATCCTCACCGTCGCCGCTGCCGAGGCGGCGATCGGCCTGGCCATCCTGGTGGTCTACTTCCGCAACCGCGGCTCCATCCGCGTCGAAGACATCAACCTGATGAAGGGCTGAGGCAGCGTCATGGAAGTGCTTGTCGTATTCCTCCCGCTGCTGGCGTTCCTCATCGCCGGGGCGATCGCGCTGTTCGGCTACGGCCACAACGGCGCCCCCGCGGGGCATGACCCGCATGCCCATCATGGTCACCACGACCATGGTCATGACGCGCACGCCCACGCGGCGCATGATGATCATGGTCATGGCGGCCATGACGACCACCACCCGGCGGCCCCGCCGCCGGACTGGCGCGACCGCGCCGCACAGTTCGTGACGGCCGGTTCGGTTCTTGTCGCCGCCGTGCTATCGTGGGTGCTTTTCTTCAAGGTGATCGGTGGCGGCGCCCCGCGCACCATCGAGCTGTTCACCTGGATCAAGAGCGGTGCGCTGGACGTCTCCTGGGCGCTGCGCGTCGACCAGCTGACCGCCGTCATGCTGGTGGTGGTCAACACCGTGTCGGCGATGGTGCACGTCTACTCCATCGGCTACATGGCCGAGGACCCGGACAAGCCCCGCTTCATGGCCTACCTGTCGTTCTTCACCTTCTGCATGCTGATGCTGGTGACGGCGGACAACTTCGTGCAGATGTTCTTCGGCTGGGAGGGCGTCGGTGTCGCCTCCTACCTGCTGATCAACTTCTGGTACGACAAGCCCTCGGCCAACAACGCGTCGATCAAGGCCTTCCTGGTCAACCGCGTCGGCGACTTCGGCTTTGCGCTGGGCATCTTCGCCATGTTCATGCTGGTCGGCTCGGTGCAGTTCGACACCGTGTTCGCCAAGGCGCCGGAACTGGTGAACGCCAAGATCCACTTCCTGTCATGGGATTTCCACGCGCTGACGGTGGCCTGTCTGCTGCTCTTCATGGGCGCCATGGGCAAGTCGGCGCAGCTCGGCCTGCACACGTGGCTGCCGGACGCCATGGAAGGCCCGACCCCGGTGTCGGCGCTCATCCACGCGGCCACCATGGTGACCGCCGGCGTGTTCATGGTCTGCCGCCTGTCGCCGGTGTTCGAATACGCGCCGATGGCGCTGGAGGTGGTGACGGTGGTCGGCGCGCTGACGGCGTTCGTCGCCGCGACGATCGGCTTCACGCAGTTCGACATCAAGCGCGTCATCGCCTATTCGACGATGTCGCAGCTCGGCTACATGTTCTTCGCGGCGGGCGTGTCGGCGTATGGCGCCGCCATGTTCCACCTGTTCACGCACGCCTTCTTCAAGGCGCTGCTGTTCCTCGGCGCCGGCTCGGTCATCCATGCCCTGCACCATGAGCAGGACATGCGGAACATGGGCGGCGTGTGGAAGAAGATCCCCTTCACCTACACGGTGATGTGGATCGGCAACTT
Source organism: Azospirillum sp. (assembly GCA_035629155.1). Taxonomy (GTDB): domain Bacteria; phylum Pseudomonadota; class Alphaproteobacteria; order Azospirillales; family Azospirillaceae; genus Azospirillum. The sequence continues at coordinate 5,766 of DASPIO010000159.1, forward strand.
GGCGCTGGCCGGCTTCCCGATCTTCGCCGGCTACTACTCCAAGGACATGATCCTGGAGGCGGCGTACGCGGCGCATTCGCCGGTCGGCATGCTGGCCTTCTGGCTGGGCATCTCGGCGGCGCTGATGACGGCCTTCTACTCCTGGCGCCTGCTGTTCATGTCGTTCCACGGCACGTTCCGCGGCCCGAAGTCGGTGTACGAGCACGCGCACGAGTCCCCGATGGTCATGCTGGTGCCGCTGGGGGTGCTGGCGCTGGGCGCGGTCTTCGCGGGCATTCTGTTCCACGGCGGCTTCGTCGGCGGCAACCGCTTCGACTTCTGGGGCAAGTCCATCCTGGTGCTGGCCGAGCATGACAGCATCGAGGCGGCGCACCATCACCTGCCGGGTTGGGTTCCGTACTCGCCGCTGGTCGTGGGCATCATCGGCGTGGCGCTGGCGTACCTCGCCTACATCCTGATGCCTGGCCTGCCGGCCAAGGCGGCGGCGACGTTCCGCGGCGTGCACCAGTTCCTCTTCCACAAGTGGTACTTCGACGAGCTGTACGACGCGTTGTTCGTGCGTCCGGCGAAGGCGCTGGGCTACGGCCTGTGGAAGTCGGGTGACGGTGCGGTGATCGACGGCGTCGGTCCGGACGGCATCGCGGCGGCGACCCGCGACGTGGCGGTGAGGGCCTCGCGCCTGCAGTCCGGCTACGTCTACCACTACGCGTTCGCGATGGTGATCGGCGTCGTCATGCTGATCGCCTGGCTGTCGATGTTCGGCTGAGCGGTTTAGGGGGAACCATAAAAATGGCTGGCTGGCCGATCCTTTCGCTGACGACCTTCCTTCCGCTCGTCGGTGCGCTTCTGATCCTGGTCGTGCGCGGCACGCCGGATCACGTCGCCCGCAATGCGCGCACGATCGCGCTGTGGACGACGCTGATCAACTTCGTGCTGTCGCTGTTCATCTGGGTCAACTTCGATCCCGCGAACCCGAACTACCAGCTCGTCGAGAAGGTGGACTGGATCCCCGCCTTCAAGATCAGCTACCATATGGGCGTCGACGGCATCTCGGTGCTGTTCGTCATCCTGTCGACCTTCCTGATGCCGCTGTGCATCCTCGCGAGCTGGGAATCGATCCAGAACCGCGTCAAGGAATACATGGTGTCCTTCCTGGTCCTCGAGACCCTGATGGTCGGCATGTTCTGCGCGCTGGACTTCGTCGTCTTCTACATGTTCTTCGAGGGCGTGCTCATCCCGATGTTCCTGATCATCGGCGTGTGGGGCGGGGCGCGGCGCGTGTACGCGGCGTTCAAGTTCTTCCTGTACACGCTGCTGGGTTCGGTGCTGATGCTGCTGGCGATCCTCGCCATGTACTTCGTCGCCGGCACCACGGATATCCCGACGATCACGGCGACGCACTTCCCGCGCTCGATGCAGATCTGGCTGTGGCTGGCCTTCTTCGCCTCCTTCGCGGTGAAGGTGCCGATGTGGCCGGTTCACACCTGGCTGCCGGACGCGCACGTCGAGGCGCCGACGGCCGGTTCGGTCATCCTGGCCGGCGTGCTGCTGAAGATGGGCGGGTACGGCTTCCTGCGCTTCAACATCCCGATGATGCCGGAGGCCACCGCGTTCTTCACGCCGATGGTGTACGCGCTGTCGTGCGTGGCGGTGATCTACACCTCGCTGGTGGCGCTCGCGCAGGAGGACATGAAGAAGCTGATCGCCTATTCGTCCGTGGCGCACATGGGCTTCGTGACGATCGGCATGTTCACGCTGAACCAGCAGGGTGTCGAAGGCTCGATCTTCCAGATGCTGTCGCACGGCATCGTGTCGGGCGCGTTGTTCCTGTGCGTCGGCGTGGTGTACGACCGGCTGCACACCCGCGAGATCGCGCGCTACGGCGGCCTCGTGCACAACATGCCGAAGTACGCGGTGGTCTTCCTGTTCATGACGATGGCGTCGGTCGGTCTGCCGGGCACGTCGGGCTTCGTGGGCGAGTTCCTGGTCCTCCAGGGCGCCTTCCTCGACAACACCTGGGTGGCGTTCTTCGCCGCCACGGGCCTGATCCTGGGTGCCGCCTACGCGCTGTGGCTGTACCGCCGCGTCGTGTACGGCCCGCTGACCAAGCCGGACGTCAAGGCGATGTTCGACATGAACGCACGCGAGATCGCCGTCTTCGCCCCGCTGATCGTTGTGGTGCTGTGGATGGGCATCTACCCGTCCAGCTTCCTCGGCGTCACCTCGGCGTCGGTCGAGCAGCTCATCCACGTCTACCAAACCAAGCTGGCCGCCGCCGGCGACCTGTCCGTGGCCGCGCGCTAGAGGGTAAGCCATGATCGCCCAGTTTCCCGACCTTTGGCCGGCTCTCCCGGAGATCTTCCTGGCCTGCGCCGGCATGGCGCTGCTG
>DASPIO010000160.1:0-16874 GCA_035629155.1 Azospirillum sp.
CGCCGCGGGCGCCGACCGTGCGCGCCCTTGACCCGGCCCCCGTCCTGCGCAGCGGCCACGGCGTGATCGAAGTGCAAAACTGGAGGGATGAGGCGGAGATGATCGGCTTGACAGCGCCGAAAGCCCCATACAAGCAGTTACGGAGTGGGACGGGCGGCCTCCGGGCGTCAGAAGAACTCGACGGCGCCGGAGAGGTTCAGTTCGCTGAACCTGATCTCGAAGAGGATGCCGTTGCCGTTGCCCAGGTCGATGTAGGTGGCGGGGAACTCGACGACGCCGAAGGGGGTGTTGATCGTGAAGACAGAAGCCCTGGCGTGCGCCAGCAGTTCGTCCAGGGTGTCGATGTCGGTGCCGTTGATGTTGCGCTCGATGCGCAGGACGTCGCCGCCACGCTGCGTGTCGCGGGAGCCCGGCGAGAACTCCAGGTAGTCCACCCCACTGCCCGAGCGGAAGACGAAGACGTCGGCCCCGTCGAAGCCGTACATGCTGTCGTTGCCGGCACCGCCTTCCAGGGTGTCGGACCCATCTTCGCCATTGAGAAGGTCGTTCCCATCACCGCCAATCAGATAGTCCGCTCCCCCCCCTCTGAGAGAGTCATTGCCAAGATTCCCGAACAGAAGATCATACTCACCACCGCCGCCAAGCACGTCGTCTCCTTGGCCACCGTACAGCGTGCCATTGCCGTTACCGACATTTAGGGTATCATTTCCCATATTCCCGTACAGAACGTTATTACCACCTCCGTCGGCAACGTAATCATTACCCTGCCCACCGAACAGCACATCATCGCCAGAGCCGCCATCGACGTAATCGTCGCCCTGGTTGCCGTAGAGGACGTCGTTGGCCTCGTTGCCGTTGATGTCGTCGTTGCCCGGACCGCCGGAGAGCAGGTCGTTGTCGGTGTTGCCCTCGATGGAATCGTTGCCGCCGCCGCCGTCGATGGTGTCGTCGCCGCCGGTGCCCACCAGGTACTCGCGGTCGTCCGAGCCGATGAAGCGGTTCGGGCCGTCGGCCCCCCACACCACGCCCGAGCCGTCGGCGCGGTAGAAGTTCATCGGATTGCCGCTGCTGGTCATCAGCGCGCCGCTGACCTGCACCTTGGTAAGGGTGGAGGCGGCCGTGGCGGCGGCGTTGGCGGCGGCATGCAGGTGGTCGAAGCTCATGACGGTGTTCCTCGTTGTGCGAGCCGGGACGTGGACCGGCACGTCCCGGTTGCAGATGAACCATAGCACCGGCGCACGGCGGCTGGCGAGAGAAAAAGGGCCGGCGGCGCAAGCAAAAGCCCGGCGATTACTCGTGGCATCCCCGGATTTTCATGCAGTTTGCTAAAATGCTTTCCGGTTTGTTTTCAGAGGCGCCGGGGGACGGCCCCGCCACCCCCACCGGAGGCGGGGGTGGCGGGGCGGGACGCGGTCAGCCCGGCTGCTTCACCTCGTCGTGCGCGGCGGGCTCGGGGGCCGGCTCGGCGGCCGGGGCGGGCTCGGGCTCCTCGGCCGCCGTGCTGGTCTCGGCGGCGTCGAAGCTGCCCATCGCCGACACCAGACTGTCCAGGGCGGCGCGGGTTTCCGTCGTCCCGGCGTCCCCGGCTTCGGCGTCCGGCGCGGCGTCGGGTTCGCCGTTGGCCGGCGCGGAAGCCGCCTCCACCGCATCGGTTGCGGCGGCGGCCTCCGGATCGGGTTCCGGATCGGCGGCGGCCGTGTCCACCGTGTCCTCGGCCGCCGGTGCGCCGGTGGCGTCCTCCGCGTCCGCCGGAGCCGGATCGGCCGCCGGAGCCGTGGCCGACTCGCCGCCAGCGGCGGCCGTGCCGCTCTCCTCCTGCGCAGCCTCCGGAGCGGCTTCCGCGCCGGCCGCCGTTTCCGCGTCCGGCGCGGCGGGGTCGCCGGCCTCGGCGGTCTCCGCCGGTGCGGCGTCCTCGCCCGCTGCCGCCTCGGGAGCGAGGGGCGCGCCGGTGAGCGGGTCGAGCGCCGCCTCCGCCTCGTCCGCGCCGGCCACCACGCCGTCGGCGTCCTCGCCGTCGGTGGGGAGGTAGCCGAAGTCGACGTCGGCGATGGTGCCGGTGCTGCCGTCGGCGCGGGTGAAGGTGCCGCTCAGCGCGATGGTGCTGGCGCCCACCTCGGTGCCGTCGTGCCGCCAGCCGCCCAGGCTGATCGAGGCGATGTCGTAGGCCGCCAGCGCCCGCAGATCGCCGCCGCCGCTCTCGCCGCCGGCGGTGCCGCCGTTCCACACCACGACCGAGGCGAACGCCTCGTCCATGGCGTCGAACACGCCGTCGCCGTTGGCGTCGAGCGTGCCCAGCGCCTCCAGCCCGGTCGCCGCGCCGTCGGCGAAGTGCTCGGAGAACAGCTCGGAAGCGTCGTTGATGACGCCGTCGCCGTTGCGGTCGAGCGCCAGGAAGCCGTCGCCGCCGGTCACCCAGCCGGTTTGCTCGGCGGTGCCGTCGGCGTCGATGTCGAAGGTCACCGTCGAGGCGCTGACCGTGCTCAGCTCGACGCCGTCGCCGTCCAGGTCGAGCACCAGCGGGTCGGCGCGCAGGTTCCAGATCACCGCCACCAGGTCGTTGAAGCCCAACGTCTTGTTGGCGAACTCGAAAGTCTCGACGTTGTTGGTCCACGCCTGCCCGCCGTCGCTCCACGTCATATGGATGACGGCCTTGTCGGCGCCGGCCCACGACCAGCTGCCGGTCGTGCGGCCGGACAGCACCACCGTGTCCCAGCCACCTTCGCCGTCGATGCCGTCGGCGCCGCCGGAGTAGACCAGCCGGTCGTCGCCGTCGCCGCCGCGCAGCTGGTCGTCGCCGCCGCCGCCGTCGAGGGTGTCGTTGCCGCCGTTGCCTTCCAGCCAGTCATTGCCGCTGTTGCCGTTGACAACGTCGTTGCCGTCGTCGCCGCGGGCGTAGTCGTTGTCGGAGCCGGCCTGGATGGTGTCGTCGCCGCCGCCGCCGACGATGCCGTCGTCGCCCTGGTTGCCGAACAGCACGTCGCCGTCGCCGCCGCCATCCAGGTTGTCGCCGCCGCCGCCGCCGTACAGCGTGTCGCTGCCGCCGCCGCCCCACATGGTGTCGCCACTGCCGTCGCCGCCGTCGTCGTCCCAGCCGCCCGACCAGCCGCCGTACATCATGTCGCGGCCGTCGCCGCCGTCGATCTGGTCGCTTTCGCTGCCGCCGACCAGGAAATCGTCACCGCTGTCGCCCAGCAGGGTGTCGCTGCCGCTACCGCCGTTGACGGTGTCGTTGCCGTCCTCGCCGACCACACGGTCGTTGTCCTCGTTACCGAACAGCAGGTCGTCGCCGCCGCCGCCCGACACCGTGTCGTTGTCCTGGCCGCCGTAGACGGTGTCGTTGCCGTCCTCGCCGAACAGGCGGTCGTTCTGGTGGTTGCCGAACATCAGGTCGTTGTCGGCGCCGCCGAATTCCGTGTCGTCGCCGCCGCCGCCGTAGAGGGTGTCGCGGCCGGCACCGCCGGTCAGCGCGTCGTAGCCGTAGTCGCCGCCGTAGTCCGCCCAGCCGCCGGACATCTCGCCGACCAGCAGGTCGTCGCCATCGCCGCCGTCCAGGTTGTCGTGGCCCATGTCGCCGAACAGCGTGTCGCCGCCGCCGCCGCCGCTGATCGTGTCGTTGTTCTGCTGGCCGTAGAGCAGGTCGTTGCCGTCGTCGCCCCACAGGCGGTCGTTCTCCTGGCCGCCGAACATGGTGTCGGCGCCACCTTCGCCGTGCAGTTCGTCGTCCAGGAAGTTGCCGTAGACGACGTCCTCGCCGTCGCCGGCGAACACGGTGTCGTTGCCAGCATTGCCCCAAAGCTGGTCGTTGCCGCCGTTGCCTTGGATTTGGTCATTGCCAGCGCCGCCCGACAGCGTGTCGCGGCCGTCACCGCCCGACAGCGTGTCATTGCCCCTGGCGCCATCGATCCAGTCGTTGCCGGCGTTGCCGTTCAGCCGGTTATGCGCCTCGTCACCGACGATGGTGTCGTCATAGGCGCTGCCGTTGACGTTCTCGACCTCCACGTAGCGGTCGTCTTGGGCGTGGCCGCCCTGGCCGATGCCGACTTCCAGGTTGACGTTCACCGCCGCGTTGGACGCGCTGTACTCGGCCGTGTCGCTGCCGTCATTGCCGTACAGCAGATCCGCACCGTCCAGGCCGACCAGCGTGTCGTCGCCGTCCTCGCCGGACAGGGTGTCACTCCCGCTGCCGCCGTCCAGCCAGTCGCCGCCGCTGCCGCCGCGCAGCTGGTCGGCGTCGGCGCCGCCCGACAGGGTGTCGGCATCGTCGCCGCCGTCCAGCGTGTCGCTGCCGCCGCCGCCGTCCAGCCGGTCACCGCCGCCGCCGCCCCACAGCGCGTCGTTGCCCTCCTCGCCCCACAGCGTGTCGCCGTCCAGCCCGCCGTCCAGCCGGTCGTGGCCGGTGCCGCCGGACAGCGTATCGGCGCCGGTGCCGCCGGACAGCGTGTCGTCGCCAGCATCGCCCGATAGGCGGTCGGCTTCACTGCCGCCGTCGAGGGAGTCGTTGCCGTCGCCGCCCGACAGCGTGTCGGCCCCCGCGCCACCGCTGGCCAGGTCGTCGCCCGCTCCGCCCAGCAGCAGGTCGGTGCCGGCGTCGCCCGACAGCTGGTCGTTGTCGGCGCCGCCGTCCAGCGTGTCGGCCCCGTCGCCGCCCAGCAGCGTGTCGGCCCCGACGTCGCCGCTCAGCGTGTCGTTGCCCAGCCCGCCGGCCAGGGAGTCGGCGCCGGCCGCCCCCAGCGCGAGGTCGTTGCCGGCGCCGCCGTCGGCGGTGTCGTTGCCGTCCTCGCCCCACAGCGTGTCGTCGCCGTCCTCGCCGGACAGCGCGTCGTCGCCGGTGCCGCCCCACAGCCCGTCGCGGTCGCCGCCGCCGCGCAGCGCGTCGTTGCCCGCCGCGCCCGACAGCGTGTCGTCGCCCAGCCCGCCGGACAGCGTGTCGTCCTCCGTGCCGCCGTCGGCCAGATCGTTGCCGTCGCCGCCGTCCAGCCGGTCGGCGCCGGCCTGCCCCAGAAGGGTGTCGTTGCCGACCCCGCCCAGGACCGTGTCGGCGCCCTCGCCGCCCTCGCCGCTGTCGTCGCCGAGACCGCCGTCGAGCGCGTCGTTGCCGTCGCCGCCCGACAGGGTGTCGGCCCCGGCCTCGCCGGACAGGGTGTCGGCCTCGGTGCCGCCGTCCAGCAGGTCGTTGCCGGCGCCGCCGGAGAGCAGGTCCGCCCCGGCCTCGCCGGACAGGACGTCGTTGCCCAGGTTGCCGGACAGCGCGTCGTTGCCGAGGGCGCCCAGCAGCGTGTCGGCGTCCGCGCCGCCGTCCGCCACGTCGTCACCGTCGCCGCCCAGCAGCAGGTCGTTGCCCAGGCCGCCCGACAGGGTGTCGGCCCCGCCGTCGCCGTTCAGGAGGTCGGCGCCGTCGCCGCCGTCCGCCACGTCGTCGCCGTCGCCGCCGGACAGCGCGTCGTCCCCGGCCTCGCCCAGCAGGGTGTCGGCTCCGGCCGCGCCCCACACCACGTCGTTGCCGTCGCCGCCCTTCAGCAGGTCGTCCCCGGTGCCGCCGTCCAGCGCGTCGTTGCCCGTGCCGCCGGACAGGGTGTCGTCGCCGGCCTCGCCCAGCACCGTGTCGTCCCCGTCGCCGCCCGCCGCCAGATCCGCGCCGCTGCCGGCCAGCAGGCGGTCGCCGTCGGCGCCGCCGTCCAGCGCGTCGTTGCCGTCGCCGGCCGACAGCGTGTCGAGGCCGCCGCCGCCCGACAGGGTGTCGTCGCCGGCCGCGCCATAGAGCGTGTCGTTGCCGGCGTTGCCACGCAGCTCGTTGGCGTTGCCGTCGCCCAGCAGCGTGTCGTCGTGGGCCGAGCCGTCCAGGTTCTCCAGGTTGGCGAGCTGGTCGTTCTGCGCCTCGTGAAAGGCGCCGGTGCCGGTTGCCAGGTCGACGCGCACGCCGCCCGTCGCGGCCTGGTAGTCGGCCCAGTCGGCCGCCCCGGTGCCGCCGTCCATCACATCGGCACCCAAGCCGCCGGACAGCGTGTCGTTGCCCGCCGCCCCGCTCAGCGTGTCCTGCCCGTCGTTGCCGTGCAGCACGTTGTCGGCGCCGTCGCCGGTCAGCGTGTCGGCGAAGCGCGAGCCGGAGACGTTCTCCACCCCCCAGATCCCGTCGCCGTTGGCCTCGCCGCCGCCGCCGCTGCCGCGGTTGGCCGCCAGATCGACGCCGACCGCCTTGGAGGAATCCGCGTAGGCGACCCAGTCGGCGGTGCCGTCGCCGCCGTACAGGTCGTCCGCGCCGTCGCCTCCCGACAGCGTGTCGTTGCCCCCGCCGCCGGAGATCGCGTCGGCCCCGCCGCCGCCGTACAGCCGGTTGTCGAAGCCGTCGCCGATCAGCACGTCGGCGCCTTGCGAGCCGATCACGTGGCGGAAGCCGGTCAGCGTGTCGCCGTCGGCGTCGCCACCGCTCGCCGTCTGGGCCTGCAGGTTGACGGTCACCTTGGGCGAGCCGGCGTAGGACACAAAGGAGTCAGGGCTGCCCACCAGCAGGTCCGCCCCGGACCCGCCGATGACGGTGTCCACGCCCGAACCGCCGGACAGCGTGTCGGCGCCGCTGCCGCCGTCCAGCACGTCATCCCCATCCTCGCCGGACAGCACGTCGTCACCGTTGCCCCCGGACAGTTCGTCGTTGCCGGCGCCGCCGTAAATCAGGTCGTTGCCGCCCTCGCCGGAAACGGTGTCGTCGCCCTCGCCGCCATGGACCGTGTCGTTGCCGTTGCGCGCGCGCACCCGGTCGTTGCCGGCCAGGGCATGGATCTCATCCCCCACGCCACCGTCCACCAGCACGTCATTGCCGGGCGTACCCACGATCTTGGCCATGGTGTCCTCGTCTCGTTTCTGCGCGGCGCCGCGTGCGTGCGGGCCGCCTTGGTTGTCCGGGAAGGCCGGGCGGCGCCCGGCGGAAAGGGGATCAGCGTTCGCGCATGGCCTCGCCGGCCAGGCGCAGCATCGGTGCCAGGACGTATTCGATGGCGCGGCGGCGGCCGGTGCGGATGTCCACCGTCACCGTCATGCCGGGCTGGAGCCGCACGTCGCGTCCGTCGACGCGCAGCGTGTCGCGCTCCAGCGCGATGCGCGCCTTGTAGGTGCCGTTCTGCGGGTCGTCGCCGGCGGCGTCGGCCGCGACATCCACCAGCGTGCCGGGCAGCGTGCCGTAGCGGGTGAAGGCGAAGGTGTCGACCTTCACCTCCACCGCCTGGCCGGGCTGCACGAAGCCGACGTCGCGGTTGCGCACGCGCGCCTCGATCTCCAGCAGCCCGTCCTCCGGCACGATCTTCACAAGCGTCTCCGCTTCGCGCACCACGCCGCCCAGCGTGTGCACCGCCAGTTCCGTCACCACGCCGTCGGCCGGCGCCAGCAGCGTGCGCCGCGCCTGCCGCTCGGCCGCCTTGCGCAGCTCGGCCGCCAGCGCCGCCGCCTCCTGCTCCTGGGCGCCCAGGCGGCGCAGCAGGCCGCCGGTGCGCTCGGCCACCGTCTGGCGCTGGCGCTCCTCGGCCTGCGCCACGTCCAGGTCGGCCTGGCGGAGCTGCTGGACCAGCACCTCCTCCTCGCGCTCGCTCTCCACCAGTTCCTGGCGCAGCTTGAGCAGTTCGGAGCGCGCGGTCAGGTTCCGCTCCACCAGGAAGGCGCGCGTCGCCACGCGTTCGCGCAGCAGCGGCAGCACCGCCGCCACCTTGGCGATGCGCGCCGCCAGCGTGGCGCGCGCCGCCTGCAGCCGCTGCACCTCGCCCTCCGCCGCCGCCAGCCGCGCGCGGTCGGAGGCCCAGTCGTCGGCCAATTGGCGGCGGCGCAGCTCGGCGGTGGCCGGTTCGACGCCCTCGGGGGCGGTGAACAGGGCCAGCGGGTCGCGCCCGGACCCGGCCTCCAGCGCCGCGCGCAGCGCCGCCGCCTCCAGCCGCGCCGTCGCCAGACGGCGGGTCAGCTGCTCGTGCTCGGCCCCGGCGTCGGTGGGGTCGAGGTCGATGACCGGCTGCCCGGCCGTCACCGCCTGCCCGTTGCGCACGTGGATGGCGCGCACCACGCCGCCCTCGGCCGGCTGCACCAGCTTGACGCGCGCCGACGGCACCACCCGCCCCGGCGAGGGGGAGACGATCTCCAGCTCGGCGAACGCCCCCCAGGCGGTGGCGAGCAGCAGCGCCGCCAGCACGATGGAGGGCAGCCACAGCAGCGTGCGCCCCGGCGTGCGCTCGGCCACCTCCACCAGCTCCGGCGCGAAGGCGTCGCGGTCCACGGCGAGGACGGCCGCCGGGGCCGCGGGCGGGATGGCGCCCGCGGTCCCGGCGGCCTTCGGCGGCGGGCGGACGGGATCCGCCACCGGCTCGGACACCGCCGCGTCCTGGCAGCGCCACAGCGTCGCGTAGCGGCCGCCGCGCGCCAGCAACGCCGCCGGCGGCCCGTCTTCCACCACCACCCCCTCCTCGACCACCAGGATGCGGTCGCAGCCGCGCACCGTGCTCAGCCGGTGGGCGATGACGAACACCGTGCGCCCGGCGGCGATGCGGCGCATGTTGGCGTGGATGACGCGCTCGCTCTCGACGTCCAGCGCGCTCGTCGCCTCGTCGAGGATCAGGATGCGCGGGTCGGTGACCAGCGCGCGGGCCAGCGCGATGCGCTGGCGCTGGCCGCCGGACAGCCGCGCCCCGCGCTCGCCCACCACCGTGTCGTAGCCCCGCGGCAGCGCCAGGATGAACTCGTGCGCGCCGGCCAGTTGCGCGGCCTCGACCACCCGCTCGAACGGCGCCGTCGGGTCGGCGAGCGCGATGTTGTCGCGCACCGTGCGGTTGAACAGCATGTTCTCCTGCATGACGAAGCCGACGCGCCGGCGCAGCCACGCCGGGTCGACCAGCGCCAGGTCGACGCCGTCGACCAGCACCCGGCCGCTCTCCGCCGGGTAGAGCTGCTGGACCAGCTTGGCCAGCGTGCTCTTGCCCGAGCCGGAGGAGCCGACGATGCCCACCACCTCGCCCGGCTGGACGTCGAAGGAGACGCCGCGCAGCACCGCCGGCCCGCCCGGCGCGTAGCGGAAGCCGACGCGCTCGAAGGTGACGCGGCCGCGCAGGTCGGTCAGGCTGGTGGCGGCGCGGCGCACCGGCTCGCGCTGGACGTTCATGATGTCGCCGAGGCGGCGCACCGAGACGCGCGCCTGCTGGAACTGCTGCCACAGCTGGCCCAGGCGCTGGGCCGGGGCCAGCACGCGCCCGGCCATCAGGTTGAAGGCCAGCAGCTGGCCGGCGGAGAGCGTGCCGTCCATCACCGCCAGCGCCCCCAGCCAGAGGGTAGCCACCGTCATCAGGCGGTTGAGGAAGAACACCCCCTGCCCCATCGCCTGGCTGAGCCGCTCGGCGTCGAAGGCGGTGCGGGTGTGGTGGGCGATGTGCTCCTCCCAGCGGCGCTGCAGGAAGGGCTCGACGGCGAGGCTCTTGACCGTCTCGATGCCGGCCACCGCCTCGATCAGGAAGGACTGGCCGTCGGCCGCCTGCCCCGCGCGGCTGGCCAGCCGCGCCTTGAGGGCCGGGGTCACCACGGCGTAGAGCAGCAGCACGGCGGCCACCACGCCGACGACGATCAGCGTCAGCACCGGCGCGAAGTACGCCATGAAGCCCAGGTAGACGCCGGTGAAGGCGAGGTCGATCAGCGTCGTCACCGTGGCGCCGGTGAGGAACGCGCGGATCGCCTGGAGATCCTGCACGCGCGCCGTGGTGGCGCCGGTCGGGCTGGCGGCGAAGAAGCTGATGGGCAGCGCCGCGAGGTGGCGGAACAGGCGGGCCTGCAGCTCGACGTCCAGGCGGTTGGAGACGAAGGCGTGCAGATGCGCGCGGGCCAGCCCGACCAGCAGCTCGAACACGCCGGCGGCGAGCAGCCCGACGACCAGCAGGCCCAGGGTGGAGACGCCGTTCGACGTCAGCACCTTGTCCATGACGATCATCAGGAACAGCGGCATGAACAGGCCGAAGACCTGCAAGAGCAGCGACGCCGCGGTGATCTGGGCGAGCGCGGCGCGGTGCTTGGCGAGGATGGGCAGGAACCAGGAGAAGCCGAAGGGGCGCGCCGCCGGGGCGTGGGCCGGCGCCTCGCCGCCCGGGGCGCGGCCGGCGAGCAGCAGCCGGCCGGTCCACAGCGCCTCGAAGTCGGCGCGCGGCAGCGTCTTCGGCCGCCCCTCGGCGGGGTCGTGGATGAGCGCGCCTTGCTGCCCCACCCGCGCCAGGACGACGAAGCCGTCGCGCGTCTCCGCCACGGCGGGCAGCGCGGTCTTCGCCAGCGCGTCCCACCTGGCGGTGACGACGCGGCCGGTGCGCTCGTGCGCACGGGCCAGCCGGGTCAGCGCCTCCAGCGTCGGCCGGCGCGCGCCCAGGCCGCTTTCGCGCGCCAGTTGAGCGGGCGCCACCGGATCGCCGGTGAAGGCGAGCAGCAGCGCCAGCGCCTTGAAGCCGTCATCGGCTTCGGCGGCGGCGGGCGACGCGGTGGCGTCGTGCGGTTTTGCTGGTGCGAGTTGCGGCATGCGTCCGTTGCGGAACTGAAATTCGTGTGTCGGACTGGAAAAACACGTAATGAGGGTAACACACTGCCATACGACAACCTGCCGCAGGCCAGCCGACGAGGACCACCCACGGATCGGACGCCTTGGTATCCTTGCGTTTGCGACAAAATCCTCGCGCTTTACGAGAATTTATCAATAAATCTCTTCATATGATGGCATGCAAAAGCAACGGCGCTTAGACATCGAAGAATGCAGCGATATGTATCGGACGCGCGACTCGGGCGTCGTATAAATCGGCGCAACAATCATCCATTCCTTCGGCAACATTATGATTGGTATGCACGCCACGATGCGAAGCACTTCCGCCGCCGATGCGCTTCACCGGTCTGTGCCAATCCAGCGCTTGCGCCACGTCCAGCCGTTATTGCCTGACTCGGATTCGGCTGCGAAGCCATCTTTCCTTCGGCCGTCTTGGGTCGCGATCCCTCGTTGCTCTGGTGGACGGAAAAGGCGGTTCCACCGGGGCCGGAGCGCGATGATTCCAGGTTCGTCCATGCCCTGCGTGAGCGGCGAGCGGTGCCCAGAACGCGGCCGATCGCATCGCGAAAGGCGTCGGCTGACGGCAAGCGGGGTTGGCATCCTGCGGCGTGGCGGTGGACCAGAAGGGCGACGGGACCTCGCCCGGCGGCATCGACGCCTTCCGTGCCGCACGGCGGTCGGGGACGACGGGGAAGGCACACCCCAGGACACACGAATGGCGAAGCGGCGTGCGCCGGCCGGCGCCGCTTCCGGCCGTAACGCCCGGCGCCGCCTCAACCGGGCGGCGCCACTCCGCTGCACAGGGCCGCATCGGCAACGGTGTCCATCGCCGCCTGCAAGGCGACGAGACGGTCCAGTTCGGCCCGCAGTTCCCGGATCCGGTCGTGGATGGTGAGCATCGGCCCCTCCTCTTCCTCTGGCGTGACGACGGGGGGCGGCACCATGCCGGCGCGGTCCGGGTCGAGGAGCGCCGCAGGCGACCGGCGTGCCGGCGAGCGGGGGAGCCGGAATGCGCAGCATTGCGGGGGGACCACTCGTCCTCGAGGCGGGCCGCGCCGGCATGGCAGGCTGGGACGTCCGAAGAGACAGACGAACCTTCGGGGCGCACGGAGGCTTCCCCGCCGGACCCGTGTCGGGCCTCGTGGCGGTGGCCGTGATCGTGAACGGCGCCGCCGTCCGTGCCGGCCCCCGCCACGGTGTGCCCGGCGGGGGTTGCGGCGCCAGGATGAGCGCCGCAACCAGTGGCCGGCCTCAGCGGGACCAGATCAGGGCGTAGCCGCCATCGACCTCGACCAGGCTGGCGTGGATCGGCGCGGGGAAGCTCGGATCGTCCAGCTTGACCGCGTGGTAATCGCGGCCGGTCTCCCGGGCGATCTTGCGCCAGCCGGCGCCGATCTCGATCCCGTTGCTCACGGCGCGCAGGTCGGGGGCCTTGTCGCTGTCCTTCGCGGCCGGGACGAAGCGGGCCTTGATGGTGAGCGTGAGCGTCTTGATGGTGCCGGTGAAGGAACCGTCGTCGGTGCGGGTGCCGGACAGGTCGACGAACCGGTCGATCGAGCGAAGCAGGTGCGCGAACTGGAGCGCGTCCGCATGGAACGAGACATTCTAAAAAAACTGTCTCAATCTTCTCGGAGCCACTGAAATGAGGTTCCGGATCATCGAGGACTGCCGCGACGACTACCCGGTCCGTGTGCTGTGCGAGGCGTTGGAGGTCTCGCCGTCGGGCTACTATGCTTGGCGCTCGCGGCCGGATAGCCCGCGCACGGCGGCGAACCGGCAGCTGCTGGCCGACATTCGGCAACTGCACGAGCAGCACCGTAAGCGCTACGGCGCCCCACGCATTCATGCCGCCCTACGCGCCCAGGGCCGGACGGTCAGCCGTGGCTAGGTCGAACGCCTCATGCATCACCACGGCATCCGCGCCCAGCGTCGGCGCACCTTCCGCGTCTGCACCACCGACAGCAACCACGCCCTGCCGATCGCGCCCAACTTGCTCGATCGCCACTTCACGGCCACGCGGCCAAACGAGGTCTGGCTCACCGATATCACGTACGTGCCCACCGATGAGGGCTGGTTGTACCTGGCCGTCATCCTCGACCTGTTCAGCTGCAAAGTGGTCGGCTGGGCGATGCGCGAGCACATGCGCACCGAGCTGCCGCTGGCCGCCCTGACCATGGCGATCCAACGCCGGCGGCCCGCGCCCGGCCTCCTGCACCACTCCGACCGCGGCAGTCAATTTGCTGCGGCGGAGTACCGCAAAGCCCTGAAGGCCCACGGCATCGTGGCGTCCATGAGCCGCAAGGGAAACTGTTGGGACAACGCGCCCATGGAGAGTTTCTTCGGAACGGCCAAGTCGGAGCTGGTCCACCACCAGCGTTACCCGACACGCGAGACCGCCAAGCGGGACCTGTTCGCCTACATCGAAGGCTACTACAATCGCCAGCGGATCCACTCGGCTCTCGGCTACATCACTCCAGAGCAGGCCGAGCTTCGGGCCGCATAACCCGGTGTCCATTCTCCCGGGGGAAGCTCACTTGGTATTATACCCCAGGCTCAACACACAAGGGGGGCGAGGGCCGGCGCGCCGGGCCGGGCTGTCCGGGCGATGGGCACGTGCCCGTGCCCTGAGCCGGCGGCCCTGCCCGGCAACAAGCGGCCCTCGCGGGGGAGAGAGGGCGACGCCATCTTTCCCCCGCACGGGATCGGCGTGGGCTTGGGTCCCGCGCCGATTCGGAAGACCGAGGCCGCAGGCCTGCCGAAATTGCCGAGGGGGCGTTGCGGGGACCGCCCCGCAGAAGGGGGTGTGGCCGAGACGGCCGGGGCCGGCTCGGCCCAGGGGGAAGGCTTTCCCCCACCGGTTGACGGTGCAGACCCGCGTCCGATCACCGCGGCCGCTGCTGCTTACATGGTGCTTACACGGGCGGCCAAACCGCCCCGGGGCGGCCTTTGCCGCGGACCAAAGAAAAAGCCTTGGACCCGTTGGGATCCAAGGCTTTCTCACCGGTTCCAGAATTGGTCGGAGCGACAGGATTCGAACCTGCGACCCCCAGACCCCCAGTCTGATGCGCTACCAGGCTGCGCTACGCTCCGTCAGCCTGGAACCGGCGCGGGCCGGGACTATAGCGGTGACCGCCCGCCCATGCAATGCCCGCGTCAAAGATTTCTTTCACCCGTTTCCCTTATCCCCGGACAGCAGCGCCTGAAGCTCCCGCAGTTCGTCCAACAGGTCCTCCAGTTCCTGGCGAACCTCTTCCGACATGGTCGGCGGCGGCGGCTCGTCCATGCCATCGGTGTCGTCGGCATCGTCCGGCCCGGCTTCGGGTTCAGCCCCGGTGCCGGATTCGGCCGGCAGCAGCGAGGGTTGGAGATCCTCGCCGCTGCCCGAGTCGTTCGCCGGAACCTGAGCTACGGCCGGCGGCAAGGCGCCGCGGCTTTCCTTCAGCAGGCGCTGCACGCCCTTGATGGTGTAGCCCTCCTTGTACAGCAGACTCTGGATCCGCCGCAGCAGGTCGACATCCTCGGGCCGGTAATAGCGCCGCCCGCCGCCACGCTTCAGCGGGCGGACCTGCGGGAACTTGGTTTCCCAGAACCGCAGAACGTGCTGCGGCACATCCAGGTCATCGGACACCTCGCTGATGGTCCGAAACGCCGTGGCCGACTTCATGGTCCCTTCGGTGCGCATGGCGGCCGTTCCCTTCACCGCTGCCAAAGGGTCAGGACGCCGCCTTCACGCGCGCCGCCGCCGCGGCTTCAGCCGCCGCAAGCCCGTCGTTGATTCGCTGCTTCAGGACGTGGCTGGCACGGAACACCAGAACCCGGCGCGGCAGGATCGGCACCTCCTCGCCCGTCTTCGGGTTGCGGCCGACCCGCTGGCCCTTCTGCCGAACCTGGAAGCTGCCGAACGAGGAGATCTTCACCATCTCGCCGCGCGCCAGGGCGTCGGCGATTTCCTCCAGAACGCTTTCGACCAGATCGGCCGATTCGTTCCGCGACAGGCCGACCTCCTGGTAGACCGCTTCGCTCAATTGGGCGCGCGTGACGGTGTTCTGCGACATTGAAAGGCCTCCCCGCAGCATTGCCGAAACGGTAATGCCGCCCGAGAAGCCCGTCAATTCAAAAGCTTGGCCGGTGTCCTTGAGACCAGCCATCGGATTGGTGCTACCAGCGTGCGAGCGCCGAGCCCCAGGTCAGCCCGCCGCCGATGGCTTCCATCAGGACGAGGTCGCCGCGCTTGATGCGGCCGTCGTGCACCGCCTCGGCCAGCGCCAGCGGAATGGACGCGGCCGACGTGTTGCCATGCCGGTCCACGGTCAGCACCACCTTCTCCGTCGGCAGCTTCAGCTTGCGCGCGATGCCGTCGATGATCCGCTGGTTGGCTTGGTGCGGCACCAGCCAGTCGATGGCCGAGGGCTCCAGCCCGTTGGCCACCAGCGCCTCCTCCACCACCGACGACAGCTTGCTCACCGCGTGGCGGAAGATCTCCTGCCCGTGCATCCGCACGTGCCCGGTCGTCTGCGTGGCCGACGGCCCGCCGTCGACGTACAGCAGGTCGTAGAAGCGGCCGTCGGAATGCAGGTGGGTCGACAGGACGCCGCGGTCCGCCGCGTCCCCCCTGCCCTCGCCCGCTTCCAGCACCACCGCGCCGGCACCATCGCCGAACAGCACGCAGGTGGTGCGGTCCTTCCAGTCCAGCAGGCGCGAGAAGGTCTCGGCGCCGATCACCAGCGCGCGATTCGCCTGCCCCGACTTGATGAAGCTGTCCGCCACCGACAGGGCATAGACGAAGCCGGCGCACACCGCCTGTACGTCCATGGCGAAGCCGCGGGTCATGCCCAGCGCCGCCTGCACCTTGGTCGCGGTGGAGGGAAAGGTGTTGTCCGGAGTCGTCGTCGCCAGGACGATGCAGTCGATTTCCGATCCGTCCATACCGGCGTGGTTCAGCGCCGCGCGGGCGGCGGCCAGTGCCAGGTCGGAGGTTTGCTCGCCCTCCGCCGCGATGTGGCGCGAGCGGATGCCGGTGCGCTGGACGATCCAGTCGTCCGACGTCTCGACGCCGCGGTCCGCCAGATCCTGGTTGGTAACGACGTCGGCCGGCAGGTAGGATCCGCAGCCGACGATCCGGGAACGCCTGATCATGCTCAAACCGCCGCCGCCTTGGTGTCGGGAATCGGATTCGCGCTGGCGAGCCGCAGCATCTCTTCCTTGATCTTCTCGTTGAAGCCGTTCGTCGCCAGATTGGCGGCGACGCCGATGGCGTTCGCGAAGCCGATGGCGTCGGTGCCGCCGTGGCTCTTCACGCACACACCGCGCAGGCCCAGGAACATGGCGCCGTTGTAGCGGCGCGGGTCGGTGCGGCTCTTCAGCTTCTGGAAGGCCGGACGGGCCAGCAGGTAGCCGAGCTTTGCGATCATCGATGACTGGAAGGTGCGGCGCAGGAACTCGGTGTAGAGCTTGGCCGTGCCCTCGGCCGTCTTCAGCGCGACGTTGCCGGTGAAACCGTCGGTGACGATGACGTCCGTCGTGCCGGTGGCGATGTCGTTGCCCTCGACGAAGCCGTAGAAGCGGCCGGGGAACGGCATCTCCCTCAGCCGGGCCGCGGCGCCGCGCACCGTCTCGTTGCCCTTGACGTCCTCGGAGCCGATGTTGAGCAGCCCCACCGTCGGTTCCGTCAGGCCCAGCACCGTGCGCGCGAAGACCGACCCCATCAATGCGAACTGCACCAGGTTGTCGGCCGTGCACTCGGTGTTGGCGCCAAGGTCGAGCATCACGCTCTCCCCGCGCAGCGTCGGGAAAAACGAAGCCATCGCCGGCCGGTCCACGCCGGGCAACGTCTTCAGCACGAACTTGGCCATAGCCATGAGCGCGCCGGTGTTGCCGGCGGACACCACGCAGGCGGCCCGCCCGTCCGCCACCGCGTCGATGGCGAGGCGCATGCTGGACCGCCGGCCGGCGCGCAGCGCCACCGACGGCTTGGCATCCGCCGCCACCGCGTCGTCGGTGTGGATCACCTCGGTCACGGCCTTCAGGGCCGTGCGCTTGGCAATCAGCGGCTCGATGCGCGCGGCGTCCCCGTACAGCAGGAAATGCACGTCGGGATGACGCTCGCGGGCGATATCCGCTCCGGCGACCACCATGTCGGGGGCGTGATCGCCACCCATGGCGTCAAGAGCGATGGTCAGGCGCTGGCTCACCTCGGACGGGCTCCCTGCATCGGAACGGCGGCGGCCGGTCGGACAGGCGTCAAGCCGCCGTGGTCTTCACCACTTCGCGCTGGTCGTACTGACCGCAGGCGTCGCACACGTGGTGCGGGCGCTTCAGCTCGCCGCAGCTCGGGCACTCG
>DASPIO010000161.1:0-41092 GCA_035629155.1 Azospirillum sp.
CACGCACCGCGATCGGCAAAACAACCCTCCTCACAGACCTCCGCACCCCAAGCACAGCCTTTGCCGCGGGGTGGAGCAGCCCGGTAGCTCGTCAGGCTCATAACCTGAAGGTCGCAGGTTCAAATCCTGCCCCCGCAACCACCAATACGCAAACCCCCCGGTCCGAAAGGACCGGGGGGTTTGCGTGTGGGCTCCTCCTGGCGGTTCTCGTCCCTCTCTCATTTCAGCGCCTGCGGCAGCCACAGCGTCAACTGCGGCACGTAGGTGATGATGGCGATGTCGAGCAGCAGCACGAGATAGAACGGCAGCATGCTCCTGAGGATCTGGTCGATCCGCAGACCGGCGATCTGGCAGGCGACGAACAGATTGACGCCCACCGGGGGCGTCGTCATGCCGACCGCAAGATTGATGATCATGACGATCCCGAAGTGCACGGGATCGACACCCAGCGTCATCGCCACCGGCGTCAGGATCGGCGCCAGGATGATGATCGCCGCGCCCGTCTCCAGGAACATGCCGACGAGCAGCAGAAGCGCGTTGACCAGCAGCAGGAAGACGTAGGGATCGCGCGAGACGGCGATGAAACCTTCGGCGATCATGGTCGGGATGCGGTTGGCGGTGAGCACCCAGCCGAACACGCTGGCGGCCGAGATGATCAGCAGGATCACCACGGTGCTGAGCAGCGAGGCGCGCAGCGCCGTCATCAGCGCGGCCGGAGTCAGCGTGCGGTACACCAGGAAACCAAGAGCCAGCGCGTAGACCACCGCCACCACCGCGGCCTCGGTCGGCGTGAAGACTCCGCCGTAGATGCCGCCCAGGATGATGACCGGCATCAGCAGCGCCAGGATCGCCTCGCGGAACGCGTGGCCAGCGCCGCCCCCGTCGGGCATGCGCCCCTCGGCCAGCGTGCCCAGCCCCTGCACGCCCGGCAGTCCGTAGCCTTTCCAGCGGCTCATCAGGTAGACGGTCAGCATCAGCGAGGCGCCGATCATGGCGCCGGGGACGACGCCGGCCATGAACAGGTCGCCGATGGACACCGGCACGCCCGCGGTCAGCGCGAAAATGATCATCGGGATCGACGGCGGGATGATGACGCCCAACTCACCGGATGCCGCCTGCGTCGCCGTGGCGAAGCTCTTGGAATAGCCGCGTGCCGCCATGGCCGGGATCAGAATGCTGCCGATCGCGGCGGTGGTCGCGGCGCTGGAGCCGGAGATGGCGGCGAAGAACATGGCCGAAATGACCGTTACGAGGCCAAGCCCGCCGGTGGCCCGTCCCACCATCGCCTGGGCGAAGTTGATGAGCCGGGTCGAGATGCCCGCCGCCTCCATCACCGCGCCCGCCAGGATGAAGAACGGAATGGCGGCGAGCGGGAAGGAGTCGAGCGCCGCGAACATCCGCTGCACCAGCGCCTGCAAAGGGATGCCGGAGCTTTGCATGAAGACGGCCGCGGTGCTCGCCAGCGCGATGGCGATGGGCAGCCCAGCGCCGAACAGCAGGAGCAGCAGGAAGCCGAGCGTTGCCGGGGTCATGGTTGGTCCCCTAATCGATGGCGGATTCGAGCGACGGCGCCGGTGGGTCGATGGCGGCGACGATCGTGTTGAGAAGGGCCAGCGCCGCCCCCACGGGCACGGCCGCGTAGACGATGGGCATGGGCAGTTCCATGGCGCCGGAGCTCATGCCCTCGACGTTGCGGACGATCTCCATCCCGAAGACAGCCAGCACCAGCCAGAAGGCGGCGGAGATCAGGATGCACACCCAGGCCAGCCCGCGCCGGATCGGTTCAGGCGCCAGATGGGAAGCGATTTCGACGGCGGGCAGCAGTCCCCTGCGCACGGTGATCCCGGCGCCCAGGAACACCGCCCAGATCAGCGCATAGCGGATCAGCTCCTCCGACCAGACGAGGGGTTGCGCCAGGACGTAGCGCGCGACCACCTGGGCGAAGCCGAGTGCGGTCAACACGCCCAGCACCAGCGCCAGGATCACCAGCAGGGCCTCGTTGAACCAGTCGATGGCGCCGATCACCCGGCGCACGGGCGACGGCAGGGCGGCGGGGGCCGGCGTGGTCGCCGGGGCCGGCCCGGGGGAGACGGCCGCCGGCGATGCCACCGGCGGCCCGGCCTCCGCGCGCCGCTCAGCGGCGGAGCGCGACGACGTTTTCATTGAGGACCTTCTCGTGCAGGGTCTTCAGCGTCGGGAACTCGCGCTCGACGAAGCCTTCCAGCTTGGCCTGGAACTGGGCCTTGTCAGGCTCGACCAGGGTCATGCCGGCGGACTGGAGTTGCTGGAGGAAGATCTCTTCGCCCTTCGTCACCTCGTCCTTGGCGAAGGTCTTGGCGCGGCCGTTGGCGGCTTCCAACAGCGCGGCGCGGTGCTTCTCCGGCAGCTTGGCGAGACGCTGCGCGTTCATCACCACGGCGATGGGTTCGAAGACGTGTTCCGTGCGGACGAGGTACTCGGTCACCTCGTTCAGCTTGGCGCTCTGGATCAGCGACAACGGATTCTCCTGCCCATCGATGACGCCCTGCTGGAGGCCGGTGAACACTTCGCCGAAGCTCATGGGCGTCGGGGCGGCGCCGAGCGCCTGCCAGGACTTGACGAACACGGGGCTGTCGGGGACGCGGATCTTCTTGCCGGACAGGTCCTGCGGCGAATTCACCTCGGCCTTTGTGGTCAGCCAGCGTGGGCCACGCAGCCAGTAGGAGACGACCTGATAGTTCGACTCCTTCTTGATGCGGTCGGTGATCTCTTGCCCGACCTTGCCGTTGTAGACGGCCTGGAAGTGGTCGATGCTGTTGATCATGAAGTGCACGGTGAAGATCTTCGCCGTGTCGGACGCCGCCGACAGCACGCCGGCCCCGCCGACCCAGATGTCGTTGGTGCCGAACTTCAGCCCCTCGACCAGTTCGCGGTCGCTGCCCAGCGTGCTGCCGCCGAACACCTGCACCTTCACCTCGCCGTTGGTGGCACGGGACACGTCCTCGGCGAACTGCTCGGCGGCCTTGGCGTGGATCTCCGTCGGCGGCCAGACGTGGCCCAGCTTCAGCACCGTCTGCGCCGACGCGGCGACCGGCAGCAGCGCCATCCCGGCCGCGGCGGCGGCCAGCGTGATCGTCTTCATGCTCATCTCGGACTCCCTCCCAGGGGATTTGCTTTGGTTGCGAATGGTCAACAGTCAGGACTGCAAATAGACGGCCTTCAGCTCCGTGAAGAATTCCTGGTTGCTGTGGCCGATGGAGTAGGGACCGAAGCCCGACCCCTTGACGCCGCCGAAGGGCAGGTGTGCCTCGCTGGCGGTGCCGTGGTTGACGTGGACCATCCCCGACTGGCTCTCGCGCACGAAGCGGAACGCGTCGTCCACGTCGCGGGTGAAGATCGAGGCGGCGAGGCCGTATTCGACGCTGTTCGCCACGCGGAACGCCTCCTCGGCGTTGGGCACGGTGACCACGGCGAGCACCGGGCCGAACACCTCCTCGCGCGCCAGCCGGGTGTCGGGGTGGACGTTGTCGACCAGCGTCGGCTCCAGGAACCAGCCCTTGCCCAGCTCGCCGTCCTCCAGCGGCCGGCCGCCGAGGCGCAGCCGCGCGCCGTCGTCCAGCCCGGCGGCGATGTTGCGCAGCACCGAGACGCGGTGCTGGTCGGTGATCAGCGGCCCCATGGTCGCCTGCGGGTCCCAGGCCGGGCCGACGCGGATCGCCGACATCTCGGCCGCCAGCGCCTCGGTCACCTCGCCGGCGAGGCTTTCCAGCACGATGACGCGGCTGATCGCCGTGCAGCGCTGGCCGGAGCAGGCGAAGGCGGCCGAGGCGATCTGTTTGGCGACCGCCTGAGCGTCCTTGTAGCCCAGCACAACGGCCGGGTTCTTGCCGCCCATCTCCAACTGCGCGCGGGCGAAGCGGCGGGCCGCCTGGGCGTTGATCTCCGCGCCGGTGCGGGTCGAGCCGGTGAAGCTGATGCCGCGCACCAGCGCGTGCCGGGTCAGCGGTTCGCCCACCCCGCGGCCGGAGCCGGTGACGAGGTTGACGACGCCCTTCGGGATGCCGGCGTCGCGGAATACGTCCATCAGCTTCGCCGCCGCCCAGGGGGTGAACTCCGACGGCTTGAACACCACGGTGCAGCCGTAGGCCAGCGCCGGGCCGATCTTGCGGATCGGCGTCACGACGGGGAAGTTCCACGGGCCGATGGCGGCGACCACGCCGATGGGCTCGCGGAAGGTCATGGCGAAGCCGCGGCGCTTCTCGCTGGGCAGGGTGACGCCGTCCGTGCGGCTCGCCTCGCCGGCGCTGAAGCGCATCTCCTTGGCGGCGCGCATCACCTCGCCGCGCGATTCCGCCAGCACCTTGCCCTGTTCGGCCGACAGCGCGAAGGCCAGTTCCTCCACCCGCTGCTCCAGCAGGTCGGCGACGCGGAACAGCATGGCGCCTCGGTCCGGCCCCGGCACCTCACGCCAGTCCAGGAAGGCGCGGTGGGCGGCCTGCACGGCGCGCTCCACGTCGTCGGCGGTGCCGTCGGCGAAGTGGCCGAGCAACTGGTCGCGGTCGGCCGGGTTGTGGATGGGGGTGAGCCTGGCGCCGGGCTCCTGCCACGCGCCGTCGATGAAGTGGCCGTAGCGGCCGCCCGCGGCCTCGGCCAGCCAGGTCTGCATGTCCATAACAGGGTCCTCGGGTCAGAGTTCGGCGCGCAGGATCGCCTTCATGTCGTCGCGTGTGGGCTGCCGCGGGTTGACCGGCACGTTGCCGGACTGCATGGCCTCGTCCACGACGGCGTCGAAGTCGGCCTCGGTCAGGCCGTAGTCGCCCAGCTTCGCGGTGATGCCGATGTCTTCCTTGAGCGTCCGGATGGCGTCCACCGAGCGTGCGGCGGCGTCGCGCAGGCCGAGGCCCGCGACGGGCTCGCCGAAGATCTCGGCGATGCGGGCGTACTTGGCGAAGTTGCCGGGCAGGTTGAAGCGCATGACCGCCGGCAGCAGGATCGCGTTGACCAGCCCGTGCGGCAGGTGGAAGCGCGCGCCCAGCGGCATGGCGAAGGCGTGCACGAGCCCCAGGCGCGTGCTGTTGAACGCCAGCGCCGCGATGGAGGACGCCAGCAGCATGTCGGCGCGGGCATTGGCGTTGTCGCCCTGCGCCACGGCGGTGCGCAGGCTGCGGGCGATCAGGCGCATGGCCTGCTCCGACATCGCCTCGGAGATCGGCTGGGTCGCCTTGTTGACGTAGGACTCCAGCGCGTGGGTCAGCGCGTCCATGCCGGTGGCGGCGGTGATCGCCGGGGGCAGGGAGAGCGTCAGCTCCGGGTCGAGCAGCGCCACCTGCGGGCAGTTGAAGGTGCTGCCGACGCTGATCTTGACCTTCTGTTCCTTGTCGGACAGCACCGACCAGATGGTCAGCTCGCTGCCCGTGCCGGCGGTGGTGGGGATCGCCACCACAGGCGCGCCGGGCTGCGGCACCTTGTTGATGCCGACGTAGTCGCGGATGGTGCCGCCGTTGGTCAGCATCAGGCCGATGGCCTTGGCGGTGTCCAAGGCGCTGCCGCCGCCAACGCCGACGACCACGTCGCAGCCTTCGGACTTGGCGAGCCGGGTGCCGGCCTCGACCGACTGGACGGCCGGGTCGCTCTCGACGTCGGTGAAGGTGGCCGCGGGGATGCCGCCCTGCGACAGGGTGGCGGCCACCCGCTCGACGAGGCCGGCGCGGGCCACGCCCGGATCGCCGACGACCAGCGCCCGGCCACCGCCGAGCCCCTTGGCGATGCCCGGCAGGCGGGCGAGCGCCCCCCAGCCGAACTCGATGGCCGTGGGGATGTGGTAGGTGAACGAGGGAATGGTGCCGTACATGTTTCTTTGCTCCTGCGTCAGCCGACGCCGTTATTCGGGCCAAGCAACGCCGCAGCGGTCACCGAGCGCCTTCAACTCCTCGGCGACCTTGTCGGGAAGCGCGATGCCCTCGCGGCGGCGCGTCTGCTCCAGGCGGTGCTCGACCTCGCCGGCGTGGAGGATTTCGGAGACGCCGGGCGCCTTCGGCTCGGCCTTCATCAGCTCGATGTATTGCCCGATGCGGTCGGTGAAGGACGCCAGCGGGATGAAGCGCTCGATGTCGAGGACGATGAAGAAGTGGCCGACGTTCTGCGGCTCGGCCCAGTTCTCGTACATGTTGTTGACCGACGGGCCGAAGCCGGCGCCGGTCAGCACGCCGGCCAGGATGTCGATCGCCATGGACAGCCCGGACCCCTTCGGCCCGCCCAGCGGCAGCACCGCCCCCTCCAGCGCCGCGTCCGCGTCGGTGGTCGGGTTGCCGTCCTTGTCCACCGCCCAGCCGAGCGGGATGGATTCCCCGCGCTTGGCGGCGACGATGATCTTGCCGCGCGCCACGAGGCTGGTCGCCATGTCCAGCACGAAGGGCACCTCACGCCCGGTCGGGAAGCCGAAGGCGATGGGGTTGGTGCCGATGAACGGTCTGACACCGCCGGTCGGCGGCATGGTCTGCGAGGCGTTGGACAGCACGATCAGCGCCAGCCCCTCCCGCACCGCGCGCTGGACGTACCAGGCGCCGGTACCGAAGTGGTTGGAGTGGCGGACGCCCAGCGCGCAGACGCCGTGCCGCTTGGCCCGCTCCATGGCGCGCTCCAGCGCCACGGCGCCGACGTAGGCGCCGAAGTTGTTGCCGCCGTCGGCCAGCGCGGTGCAGCCCTCGTCGCGCACCAGCGTCACCGGGGCGTGCGGATCGATCATCTTCTCGGCGGCGCGGCGCAGGTAGATGTCCGTGCGCACCACGCCGTGCGATTCCACGCCGCGCAGGTCGGCGTACACCAGGCTCTCCGCCACCACGGAGGCGACCCGGTCGGGCACCCCGGCACCGCGGAAGACGGCCGTGCAGAAGTCGGTCAGCCGGTCGGCCTGGACGCGCGCGCTCACAGCGTCATCCCCTTGGCCTTGAGGGTCTGATCCACCCACGAGCGGTCGATGCTGCCGTCGGTGATGCTGCGCAGGATGCCGGTCTCGCGTTCCTGCTGGGCCATGGCGAGCGCCAGGATTTCCCAGGCGTCGGCGAGCGGCACCGCGAGCACGCCGTCCTCGTCGCCGACGATGATGTCGCCGGGCATCACCACCATGCCGCCCACCGACACCGGCACGTCGATCTCCCCGGGGCCGTCCTTGTAGGGGCCGCGGTGGGTGGCGCCGCGGGCGTAGACCGGCAGGTCACCCGCGGCGATGGCGGCGGTGTCGCGCACCGCCCCGTCGATCACGAAGCCGGCGACGCCGCGCTTGCGGGCGTAGGACCACATGATCTCGCCGATGATGGCGTTGGTGGTGTCGCCGCCAGCGTCGACGACGATGACATCGCCCGGCTCGGCCACGTCCAGCGCCTTGTGGACCATCAGGTTGTCGCCGGGGCGGGTGTGCACGGTGAGCGCCGCGCCGCACAGCGTGCCTGTCCTGTGGAAGGGGCGCAGCGCGGCGCCGCCGGCGAACAGCCGGTTCATGTTGTCGCTGATGATGGCGGTCGGAATCGTCCTGAATGCGGTGACGAGGTCAATCGACGGGCGCGGGTGGCCGCGCTCGATCCGGAAGCCCGGTATCATGTCCCCTCCCAAAGGGTGCGGTGCGGTGCACCGATTGATGTCCTGTTGGGGGAAACTTGTCGTCCGCCCGACTGTTCGTCCAATACATAATCAGTGCCGGATTGATGCCGCAGCGGTATCAGACATGATCGAGGTCAGGCATCTGCGGTATTTCCGGGCGGTCGCCGAAGAACTTCACTTCGGCCGCGCCGCCGCTCGGCTGCACGTGGCGCAGCCAGCTTTGACGCGGCAGATCCAGAGACTTGAAGAAGATGTCGGGGTTCTTCTGCTGAAGCGGAGCCAGCGCTCGGTAGAATTGACGCCGGCCGGCGCGCTGTTCTTGGAACGCACCAAAATGATCCTGGATGAGATCGCCAAGGCCGCCATCGACGCGCGGCGTGTCGAAGCCGGTGAGTACGGACGCCTGACCGTCGGCTTCATACATTCGTCCACATACGGGCTTATGCCAGCGGTTCTCGAACGATTCCGCCATATGTACCCGGAGGTGGAACTGGATCTGCGGGAGATGACGGTGGCCGAACAGCTCGACGCGCTGGTCCGCGGCACGATCGACGTCGGCTTGCTGCGTCCGCCGGCGTCGGACCCGCGCATAAGGATGATCGCCATCTTCGAGGAGCGCTTCCTGCTGGTGGTGCCGAAGGGGCACCGGCTGGCCGGGGCCGCAAGCGTCCCGCTGGCGCGGCTCGCCGGGGAGCCGTTCATCATGTTCTCGCAGCGGCAGAGCCCGCTGTTCCATTCACGCATCATGCGCATGTGCGAGAACGCCGGCTTCTCGCCCAACGTCGTGCAGCACGCCACGCAAATCCATACGGTGCTCGGGCTGGTGGGGGCCGGAATGGGCGTGGCCGTGGTGCCGGAGACGGCGCGCAACCTGCACATTCCCGGCATCCGCTTTCTCCGGATCGAGAGCGCTCCCGACCCCGTTCACGTGGCACTCGCTTGGCGCCGCGACAACGAAACGCCGGCTGTCCGGTCGTTCCGGCAGGTGGCCCTGCTGGTGGCCCAGCAGATGCAGTCCGATCGCTGTCGCCTTGTTCAGGAGGAGGGCGCATGAGGTGGGCCGGCCACCCGCGTCACGGCATGAACAGCGCCAGCGTGCAGGTCATGTTTTCGCGGAATCGCTCGTCCGTCGTCAGAGGAGCGGGCGCATCGGCGCGAGTGTCTGGCCCATCGCCGGGCGTTTCATCGCCGGGCGCCAGCTCATCGTGGACGACCAGGGCATAGAGCGCGATGACCACGCCGCTGAGCAGCAGGATACCGCATGCGTCCGCTTCCGCGTGAGGTAGCAGCGTGGTGCCGGTGAGCGCCAGCAGCAAAGCTGAACCAGGAAAGAACATATGGGTCATCATGGGGCCGGTCGTTTCCGACTTTGACCGTTCCTGGTGAGCGATGGCGCTGATGGTCACGGCTTGGTGACGGTTCCCTTCAACAGCCCACCTGCTCAGGAGTCGCGTGCCGACGTCTCGTCAAAAATGGGCGCAACGACGATCGCGTCCGTGTCAGGACGTCGGTCGTCGACGCAGATTGCCATCCCCGGAGCTTTGACCGCTTCGACGGCGCGTGTGGCGCTCGCCGCCCTATTCCAGGGAGCCGATGATCTCCCGATAGGCGCGCTCGGGGAAGGCCTTGAGGGTCCTGGTCCGGATGTTGCCGAACCCACCGAGCAGCAGGGCGAAGCGTGCGGCCACGGCGTCGTCCGGCGCCTCGTAGACGGCGATCAGGTCATACTCGCCCATCGTCATGAAGAGGGTCTGGAAATCCCCGCCCATGTCCTTGAGCGCGGCCCTCGCCGCATCGAGCCGTTTGGGCGATTCCCGGACGTTGCGGATGCCCTGATCCGTCCAGTTCGCAAGCATGATATAGGTGGTCATGACGTTCCTCCCTTTCTGATTGTGACCTTCTCGCGGGGGGGCGCGCCGGGACGGTCATCCCAGCACGAGGATCGCCAGTCCGGTGCCGATCAGCGCACCCGCCCACACCAGATCGAAATTGACCCAGCCGCGCCGCAGGATTCCCAGCCCGACGGTGTCGAAGACCACCAGGGCCACGGCGGCGATCATCGCCAGCATGGCCGCCATGTGCACCAGGACCACGGCCAGCCCGGCGGCGAGCGACCCGAGCGCCGCGACGGTTCCCGTCATCGCGGCCCCCGGACCGCACAGCGACAGCGCCAGCATCTGGGCCGGCGCCAGCATGCCGAGCAGCACCGGCAGCACCATCAGCCCGGCGCCGTGCGCCGACGCCATCAGGAACGACCACAAGGTAAGCCCGGCGAAGCCGGTGCGCATGCCGACCCGTACCCGGTGCCGGTAGCCCCGCACCAGCCGCCAGACGCCGAACCCGATCAGCAGGGCGACCGTCGCCGGCTCCAGCAGGTGCGGCGTCGCGGCCAGCTGGACCATCCCGAAGCCGGCGACCACCAGCAGGACCGACAGGGCGTGGCCCAGCGCGATGGGCGGCAGCGCCCTGACCACCGCCCCGCGGCGTCCCTCCTGCAGGCCCAGCGCCACGGCGAAGAGCCATCCCATGGCCGGGTTGACCCCGTGGAAGGCGCCGAGGCCGAGCAGCGCCAGCCACTGCCAGGGATCGCTCATGGGTAGCAGTAGGAGTCCGAGGACGCGTCGCCGCCCTCCAGCCGGATCTGGTGCCCGCGGAACCCGTCGTCGAAGCGCAGGAAGAACCGCTCGTCGATGCCGAGCCCACCGTCCGGGGTGGCGTCCAGCTTCACCATCCAGCTCTTGATGCCCTCCGGGTAGAACTGATCATCCCAGGTCCGGTACAGCGAATTGGTGAAGTAGACCCGCTTGCCGTCGCGGCTGACCTCGACCATCTGCGGGCCGCCGTTGAGGTCGCCGTCGCCGCCCGGGTGCCGGGCGCGGGCGACGATCCCGCCCAGGCGGACGGAGGCGGTGAGCTTGGGCTGGAACGGGTCGGATACGTCGTACCGCCGCATCTCGCCCGTGCCCCAGCACGACACGTACAGCCAGCGATCGTCGAGCGACAGGTCGATGTCGGTGACCAGCGGCGGCACCGCCTTGAAATCCTTGAGCATGGGCGGCAACTGGTCGGCCTCCGCCGGTTCGGCCGGGATGTCGATGATCTTCCGCATCGCCCATTGCCCGTCCTCGCGGTGCCACAGCCAGATCGACGAGGACAGGTCCTTCAGGTTGACCACGCAGTTCATGAAGCCGTGCGCCTTGGTCGGGTCGTGCGCCGGCCGCAGTTCCAGCGCGAGCTGGTATTCCGGGCCGAGGTCGATGGTCTGCTGGTGCCGGCGTTTCCGAAGGTCCCAGAAATGGACGCGGTGGCCGTACTTGGCGCCGAGCAGCAGGTCGGGGTTGAGCCCGTCCTCGATCATGTCGGGCGTGCCCCACTCGCTGGTGACCATGGTGTCCTGGCCGAGATGCCACCAGACGTCGTACGCCAGGAACTGCGGGCCGCGGTCGATCTCCCATTGGCCGAGCACGTCGAACGTCTCGTGGTCCATGAGGAACACGCCGCCCGGCCCGCCGCCGCGGCCGTTCCCGAGCGCGCTGACGTAGATGCCCTCCGGTCCGCAGTGGAGCGTGTGCGGCCGCGAATAATCGGCCCGCGTGGCCAGCTCCTCCGGCTCGATCACCTTGACGATCTTCGGGCTGGCCGGGTCGGCCTTGGTGTCGAGGATGTGGATGCGCGAGGACCGCAGCCCCGGCACGATGAGGTAGCGCCGCTCGACATGCGGATGCGGCGCGTAGGGGCAGAGCGCGGAGCTGCAGGCGTTCCAGCCGAAGTGGTGCAACTCGTCCCCGGCGTTGGGCATGTCGACGCGGCTGACGATCCGGCCGTAGCGCGAGGAGCCGGGATCGACGTCGACGACGCCGAGCGCGTCCGGGGCCCCGGCGGCGTCCACGTTCAGCATGGCGACGTAGGCCAGCCGTTCCGGAGGGGCCTGCATCGCCATGCGCGGCGATGGATAAAAGCTGGGATCGGGTGTCCAAGTTGCCATGGAAGCATCTCCCAAGCCAACAGGCAGCGATCACCAGACGGTACGACCGGACAAGGAAGATGGCACCGAAGAAAGTGGTCTGTCCTGTCTTTCATAAGAGGCGGCGTTCACCCCTATTTTGGTCCGCGGTGGACGTGGGAAATGCGCTGGTCTCCAGACCATGCCGCTCATGGTCCCGCCGCACGTCCGCGCAGCGTGACCAGCGTGCAGGCGGTGGCAAGCAGGGCGCTCAGCGCGGCGATGATCACCGTGGCCCAGCCGGCGCCGATCAGGCCCATGCGTTGCAGCATCCAGGCCATCAGCGCGACCAGGGCGCCGTTGACCAGCACCGACATCTTCAGGAGCACGTCGGGACGGCCCAGCGCGTAGAGCACCGGTTCGGCCGCGAAGACGGTGACCGATATGGCCGTGGCCAGCACCAGAAGGCGCAGAACCGGCGCCGCCGCGACGAAATCCCGGCCGAACAGCGTGCCGATGATCGTCTCGCCGGCAACCAGGACGATCAGGTAGAGCAGCGCCGCGATGCCCCCGGCCAGCAGGCCGGCGCGCACGGCGATCCGCGTCAGGCCGCGCCAGTCGTGCGCCGACGCCAGCCGCGCCAGGTCCGGGTAGAGCGCCTGGTTGAGCAGGTCCACCGGCTTGCCGATCGCCGTGCCGATCTCGCGCGCGACCTTGTACAGGCCGGCGGCGGCCGGGCCGGCAATGCCGCCCACCAGGAAGACCGAAAGCTGGTTCGGCACCAGCGCCAGCGTGGAGTGCACGTTGGAGATCGCCATGAACCGCCAGATCCCCGGATTGGCCCTGGAGAGCCCGCGCAGGTCGGCGTTCAGCCCGGCGAGCAGCCCGCGCCGTAACGCCTGCCGCCACGCCATCGCCAGCGCCACCGCCGCACCGGCGCAGCCGGCGACCAGCCAGACGGCCAGATAGGCGGGCAGGGGTGCGCCCAGCAGGAAGGCGGCCGCGCAGCCGGCGAGGCGGACGGCCGGCGTCACCACCACGTGCCGCGCCAGCAGGTCGAAGCGGCCGAACAGGCGCAGCATGCCCTTGGGCGTGGCGATGGCGTTGGCCAGCGCCAGCGGGGTGAAGCACTGGGCGTAGAAGACGATGCGGTCGTCCCACTCCAGGAACGGCGCCACCGCCGGGGCCAGCAGGAAGGCCGCCACCATGGCGACCAGCGCGCCGGCCAGATCCATGAGCGTGCCGGCCTTTATGGTGGTCTGGAAGGCCGGGATGTCGCCGGCCGCCAGATGCCGCACGCCGTAATGGATGATCGCCTGGTTGGACTGCACGGTGGCGACGCCCGACAGGATCTGCACGTGCGTCTGCAGGAGCGCGAACAGGCCGAACTCCACCGGCCCCAGCCCGCGCGCGATCAGCGCGAAGCTGCCCAACTGCATGAGGGCGCCGGCCCCCTTGCCGGTCAGCAGCCGGCCGACGTTGCCCAGCGCCCGCCTCAGCATGCCCGTGTGGTGCGTGCCAACATGCTGATCCAACGGGGTTATCCCTTTCCGGTGCTCTCCGATGAGGGCGGGCGCCGCGTCGCGCTTCGTGCTTGAACAACAGGTATATCGCATCCTCGCCGACGCCGTTCCCAAAGGTTCCCCATGCTGCTCGACCTGAGAGGGCTTGCCGAGCCGTGGACCTTCGAGGCGCCGGTGTGCATCCTGGGTGCCGGCGCCGCAGGCATCACGCTGGCGCGCCGCCTGCTCGCGCGCGGGCACGAGGTGCTGGTGGCGGAGAGCGGCGGTGCCGACTTCGAGACCGAGGTGCAGGCACTGGCCGCCGGCACGTCGAGCGGCCATCCCTACTACGACCTGGGCGACGTCAACCTGCGCATGGTTGGCGGCACCACGCCCATCTGGGGCGGACGCTGCGCCGAGCTGGACCCCATCGACTTCGAGCCGCGCCCGTGGGTGCCGCACAGCGGCTGGCCCATCGGCCACGCCGAACTGGCGCCGTACTACCGGGAGGCGGCGCAGGCGCTGGAGATCGCCGAACCGGCGACCGGCCGGACCACGTTGATGCAACGGTTCCCCCTGCTGCGCGCGCTGGACACCGACACGCTGCGCGTCGGCTGCTGGAGCTTCGACGGCCGGCCCGACCGCTTCGCCCTGCCGAACCTCGGCGATGTTGCGGGCCACCCGCGCGCGCGCCTGCTGATGCACGCCACCGCCACGGCGCTTAACCTGTCCGAGGACGGGCGCCGCGTCCGTTCGGTGACGGTGAAGGACGTCGGCGGGCGGCAGGCGACGATCCGCGCCGGGCGCTTCGTGCTGGCGCTGGGCGGGATCGAGACCCCGCGCCTGATGCTGGCCTCCAACGGCGTGGCGGCGGCCGGCATCGGGAACGGGCGCGGCCTCGTCGGGCGCTTCTTCATGGAACACCCGCACGCACGCGGCGGGCGGCTGGACACGGCCGCATCCTGGCCGCTGTTGGCCGCCTTCGGCCGCGCGCACCGGGTGGGCGCCGGGCGCCACGCCGCACTGCTGGGCTTGCAGGCGCAGGCGCAGCGCGCACACGGGACGCTCAACGCGGCCCTGACGCTGGGCGCCCGACAGGGCGAGCGGGACGCGCCGTTCTGGGCCATGAGGACCTACAGCGCCATGAAGCACCGGCTGGCCCCGTCGGCCTTCAACCGCCGCCTGTGGCGTGGCGTGAAGGGGGCGGCGCTGTGGGCGCACGAGCGGGTCGACCCGCTGCGCCCCTGGCTGCTGGTGAAGGCGGGGGCGCGGGAACTGGCCCTGATCGTGCGGGCGGAGCAGGCGCCCAACCCGGACAGCCGGATCACCCTTGGGGGCGAGCGCGACGCCCTGGGCGTTCCGCGTGTTGACCTGCACTGGCGGCTGACGGAACTGGACAAGCACTCGGTGCGGGTGCTGGTCGCGGCGATGGGGACGGAGATGCGCGCACTCGGCCTCGGGCACGTGGTGCCGGCGGCGTGGCTGGAGGATCCGGCGGTGCCGTGGCGAACCGATCCGCTGATCAGCGCCCATCCCATCGGCGGCTATCACCACATGGGCACCACGCGCATGGCCGACGACCCGTCACGCGGCGTGGTGGACCGCGACGGCAAGGTGCACGGGCTGGAGAACCTGTTCGTGGCGGGAAGCGCCGTCTTCCCGACCTCCGGCTGGGCCAACCCGACCTTCACCCTCCTGGCGCTGGCGTTGCGCCTGGGCGATCACCTGGACCGCCTGGGGCCGGCGCCGATGGAGGGTGCGGCGTGAAGGCGATCATCCTCAGCGCCGGGCAGGGCAAGCGGCTGCTGCCGCTGACGGACCAGCGGCCCAAGTGCCTGCTGCCGTTCGCCGGGCGCACGCTGCTGGAATGGCAATTGCGCACCCTGGCGGCGGTGGGGGTCGGAGAGGCGGTGGTCGTCACCGGCTTCGGCGCGGATGGCGTGGAAGCCATGCTGGCCGGGCTCGACCTGCCGGGGATGCGCGTTCGAGCGCTGTTCAACCCCTTCTACGGGGTCGCCGACAACATCGGCAGTTGCTTCGTGGCGCTGCCGGAGATGACCGGCGACTTCCTGATCGTGAACGGCGACACGCTGTTCGAGCCGGCCGTCCCGAAGACGCTGCTGGTCCGGGCGGCGGCCCCGGTCACCGTCACCATCGACCGCAAGGAGCGGTATGACGCCGACGACATGAAGGTGTGCCTGGACGGTGGCCGTCGCCTGCGCGCCATCGGCAAGACCTTGCCGCCGGACAGCGTGGATGGGGAGTCCATTGGCCTGCTGCTGTTCCGCGGCGACGGCGGCCAGCGCTTCGCGGAGGCGATCCAGGCCGTGCTGCGCGAGCCGGAGGGGACGCGGCGCTGGTACCTCTCGGCCATCGACCGGCTGGCACGGACCGGCGACGGCGTCGAGGCCGTGTCCATCGAAGGGCTCCAGTGGGCCGAGGTCGATTTCCCCGCCGACGCCGAACACGCCCGCCGGCTGGTCGAAGGGTGGGAGGTGGCGGAGAGTCGTAGGTTGGGTTGAGCGTAAGCGAAAACCCAACGTGTCCGCGGCGCCAGGCATGTTGGGTTTCAACCCAACCTATGGTGTTCCGGGCAACCTCTTCGGGCGAGGATCGCTTCGGCCAGGGTCAGGTCAGCCGGCCGGTCCACGTCGACGGCGGCGTCGGCGAAGGGCATGTCCACGGTTGCCAAGACGGTACCGGTGCGCCGGCCGAGCGCCGCCACCGCCGCATCGAGGCTGAGCCGGCCGAGCGCGAAGGACAGCAGCGGGCCGGCGCCGATCCGGCGGACCATGCGCCAGGGCCGCTTGCGGTCCTGCTCGATCCGCCGCCAGAACGCCACGACCGAACGCGCCGCCTCCGTCCGGAGGGCGAAGAGGTTGCAGCCGCTGTAGGCACCGTCGCGCAGGCGCAGGTAGGTGCGGCGCGTGCCGGGGTGGACGGCGCGGATCGTCTCCGCCCGGGCGAGGGCGACGGCGGCGTCGGCGCCGGGGGGAAGGTGGGTCCAGAAATGCTCGACCATCTCCGGGGTCAGCAGCGGGTGGTCGGCGGTGGTGACCAGACAGGGGAAGGGCGCTTCGACCGCATCCAGCGCCGCCAGCACGCTGCGGCTGGGCGTGCGCGCGGCGGGCAGGACGGAGAGGGTTCCGCGCGTCAGGAAGGGGGCGAAGGCCGGATGGCCGTGCACCAGCTCCGGCCGCTCGATCACCACCAGCACGGGGCCGATGCGCGGGACGGCGGCCAGCGTCGCCAGGACGCGCGCCAGCATGGGCACGCCGGCCACCGGCGCCAGCGCCTTGTGCGACACGCCGGCCGTGGCGGCCACCGGGTCGGTCGGGCCGCGGCTGCCCGCCAGCACGATGCCCGTGATGGGGCCGCTCACAAGGGTTTCCCGTACAGGCGGTAGGTTTTGTAGGGGCGCCCGCCGACCGCCTCGGCGATGCGGCGCATGGGCCGGTTGTCCTCCAGGATCCAGGACATCTCGATGCGGTGGAGGCCAAGATCCGCCGCCTCCCGCCGCACCGCGGCGATGATCAGGAAGGCGAGCAGGCTGCCCAGGAGGCTGTCGGCGTACCGGCGCCGCACGCCCATCAGCGGAACCCGCGCGCTGCGCACCCCCGACACCTTCAACCGCCACAACAGCTTCGCCCAGCCGAACGGCAGCAGCCGCCCGTCCAGGTCGCGGATCGCCTCGTTGAGGTTGGGCAGGCAGACGGCGAAGGCGGCGGGCTGCCCGTCCACCTCGGCGAACCAGACCAGCCGCTCGTCGATCAGCGGCTTCATCTGCCGGGCCATGTGGTCGATCTCGTCCCCGGTCAGCGGGACGAAGCCCCAGTTGCCGCTCCAGGCGTCGTTGAAGATGTCCGTCAACGCGCCGACCTCGCGCCGGTAGTCGGCCATGCGCAGGCGGCGGATGCGGACGTTGGGCGGCAGCGGGCGGGCGAGCAGCGCCCTGACCCCGGCCGGCAGGTCCGGCCCCTCGCTGAGATAGGCCAGCACGTCCTTGGCCTTGGAATAGCCGGCGCGTTCCAGGAGGGGGCCCAAATAGGGGCGGTCGTGCCCCATCATCAGCATGGGCGGCGTGTCGAAGCCGTCCACCAGCAGCCCGGTCTCCTCGTTGATCGACAGGTTGAAGGGGCCGAGCGCCCGTGCGGCACCCCGCGCCCGCAGCCAGCGCTCGGCCGTCTCCATCAGGGCGCCGACCACGGCACCGTCGTCCACCGCCGCCAGCAGGCCGAAATGGCCGGTGCCGGCCTCGGCCAGCCGGTCGAGCTGGGCGCTGACCCGGCCGACGTCACGGCCATTGCGCCGGGCGATCCAGAAGGCCGCCTCGGCGTGGCGGAAATAGGGGTTCTCGCGGGAAGACAGCGCGTCGCGCCGCTCCATCAGTAGCGGCGGCACCCAGGTGGGATCGTCGCGGTGCAGGTCGAAGGGGACGCGGATGAAACGGTCCATGCCGGCGCGGCCCGTCACCGGCAGGATCTCGACGCCCGCGGTGGCGCCCGTAGCGGGCCGGTTCAACAGGTCGGTCATGGCGACACCGCCTTCTCCTTTGGCCCCGAATTGCGGTCGTGGGGCGGGCGGTCGCGCGGCGGCGCGCCGGTCAGCGCCGCCACCCAGGGATAGCGCTTCGCCTCCTCCACATCGTAGCCGAGGTTGAAGACGGAGGGACTGCGCGGCCGGTCCCGCGTGTCGGCGCGGTGGGTGCCGGCCATGTGGTCCACCAGAGGGGTGGTGATGCCAAAGTTGGCGGTCTCGTCGTGGAAATGGTGCGCCAGATGAAGCTGCTTGATGCGCAGCAGCAGGCGGTTGCGGGGTTTGACGTTCAGATGCTGCACGCAGTGGCAGAACTCGTACACGCACATCAGCACCGTGGCGCAGGCGAGTGCCGCCGCCGCACCCGCCCGGCCGTCCACCGCCCAGCCCAGCGGAAGTGCTATGGCGAGGATCAGCGGCACCGTGTTGGCGAGGGAGCCGAACAGCACGTCCAGCTTGTGCGGGTCCTGGTGGTGGTCGAAATGGATGCGCTTCCACAGCGCGGCGGTCAGCCGCCACTTGTAGAGGAAGCGGCCGTGCAGGATGAAGCGGTGCAGGGTGTATTCGATGAAGGGGTACAGCGCCACCATCAGCAGCGCCGCCAGCGCCGTGCGCCCGCCGTCCGCCGTCCACGCCGCCGCCAGCACCGCGCCGAGGACGGCCAGGGCGGCGTAGACCTGGATGGCCGGGTGCGTCGCGTAGGCCACCAGCAGGTCGCGCCGGCTCATCCGTCCCAGGTCGTAGGTCCGTCCGCGCCAGCCCGCCATGCCGATCATTCCTCCAGGTAAAGGAGAACCGCGCCGCCGATGCAGGCGAACAGCGCCAGCGGCAGCCAGACGGCCAGCGCCGGCGGCAGCGTGTCGGCCTCCGCCAGCGCCGCCAGGAACCCCTGGAACACGAGGAACAGCAGCCCCAGGCCAAGCCCGATCGCCATGCCGGACCCGAACACGGTGCTGCGGCGGATGCCGTGCAGCGCCGGTTGCGCGAGCAGCAGCATGACGAAGGACGAGGCGGGGATCGAGAACGCCTTCTGCACCCGCGTCTCGTAATAGGCGCGGTTCCGCGTGCCGGACCACGCCCCCTCCATGATCGCGAGGATGCGGCGGACCGACAGGAACTCCGTGGGGTTGGCGACGAAGGCGACGTTCTCCGGCGCCGGGCCGTCCGGCCAGGGCATGCGGTCGCGGTGTCCCGCGCGCTGCACGCCGTTCGGCAGGATGGTCAGCGTGTCGACCTCGTGCAGGGTCCAGTCGCCGTCCTGCCACCGCGCCTCGCGCGCAATCAGGCGGCCGATCGCCAGCCCCTCCCCGTCGCGCAGGACGATGGTGACGCCATCCAGCCGCCGCCCGCCGTCGTGCACCGCCGCGATGGACGCGATGTCGGCGCCGACGCGGATCCACACCGGCCCGGCCGGTTCCGCAGTCTCGGCGGCGGAGGCTGGGCGCGCCGCCCACCACTCCTGCAGGGATTGCTCGGCGCGCGGCACGATCTGGTCCATCAGCAGGACGTGCAGGGCGGCGATCACCGCTACGGTCGGCAGCAGGACCCGCAATAACCGCCACGGCGAGGCGCCGACGGAACGCAATGCGACGATCTCGTTGTGCTGCGCCAGCGACATGAAGGCGGTGAGCGCGCCGATCAGCACGGCCAGCGGCACAAGCTGGTTCAGGAACATCGGCAGCCGCAGGCCGACGTAGGTCAGGACATCCGCCATGCCCCGCCCGCGTTCCAGCACCGCGCTCGCCTTGTCGAGCAGATCGAGCAACTGGAACAGCGCCGCGAAGGCCAGCAGCACCGCCAGGAAGCGCCCGGCGAACGCCCGCGTGAAGTAGGCGGCAAGCGTCACGACACGGCCCTCCGCCGGGGCAGGAAGCGGCGGACCTGGCCGAGGAGTCCGTCGATCCGTTCGAACAGCGCCGCGAAGGGGTTGGCGCCGGGGCGCCGGTCGGCCATCACGAAGAGCGTGGCGCAGGCGGTGGCGAACAGCGCGAAGGGGCCCCACAGGCTGTAGACCGGGTTCACCCGGCCGAGGTCGGCCATGCTCTCGCCAAACTGGATCGCGTGGTGATAGAGCAGCAGGATCACGGCGGCCACGGCGATTCCCTGCCAGCGCAACGACCGCTTCGCCGCCATGCCCATGGGCACCGCCAGCATGGGCAGGAAAGGCAGCGAGGCCGACCGGACGAGGCGCGCGTTGAACTCCGCCCGCAGCCGGCCCTGCGGGATGGTGGAGGCCGGGTTGCGCCACTCCGCGCGCAGTTCCTCCATGGTCAGCTCGCGTTCGCTGTCGCCGCGCGAGCGGAACAGGGGAATGGTGCGGGCAAAGCGCCGGTCGAGCAGAAGCTGTTCGAACAGGGCCACCGAGTCCCTGCCGTCGGGGCTGGTGCGGATCTGCACACCGCCCTGAAGCGCCAGCCGCAGGTGCTGGCCGTCGTCGCTCAGCCGCAGGCCGCCGCGCCGGGCGGTGGTGGTGACCTCGGCGCCATCGGGCTGCGTCTCGTGGACGAAGACGTTCTCCAGCCAACGGCCGTCGGGGGCCGTGCGGTCGGCGTAGAGGGTGTAGCCGCCGCCCGCGTCGATGAAGGTGCCGGCCACCACCGAGGCGTCCCACGGCGCATTGGTGACGGCGTGGAAGATCGCGCGGTAGGCGTAGCGCGAATAGGGCTGCACATACCCATAGAGTGCGATGCTGAACCCGCCCAGCAGAACGCCCAGCCACAGGAACGGCCGGCTGAAGCGCCGGAGGGACAGACCACAGCCGCGCAGCGCATCCATCTCGCTGTCCTCGCTGAACCGGGCGGCGACCAGAAAGATGCTGATGAAGAAGGCCGCGGGCAGGGCCAGCCCCAGGTAGTGCGGGACGAGGTTCATCGCCATGCTCATGACCTGGCCGAACGGCTTGCCCTGGTGTGCCAGCAGGTCGAACAGGCGCAGGACCCGCTCCAGGATCAGCGCCAGCAGCACGACGGCCAGCGAAATCCCCAGCGGCTTGGCGGTCTGGACAAGGATGTACCGGTCGATCGTGCGCACGGCGGAACTCCCTGTCTTCGGGTCGGACCCGCCGGGCGGCGGCCTCTACGCCCCGGCGCTGGTCCACCGGGCGCGCAACGCCGCCACGATGCGCTCCAGCACCGCCGCGCCCGGTTCGACCGCCACGCCCAGGGCCGGTGGACCGGGCCAGCCGGCATCGGGGAACTCCAACCCCTGGAACCGGCGCGTCCCCTCGTACCGCGGGATAACGTGGAAATGGACGTCCGGGTCCACCATCATCAACATGAGGTGGTTGATCTTGTCGTAGGCGACGAAGCCCTTCAGCATCGCTTCCACGCCCGCCACCACAACCCGGAGGTCGGCGAAGGCGGCGGGGCCGACCTGCCCGAAGGCCGTCGCCGGCTCCCGGCAGGCCAGGACCA
The DNA here is from genome assembly GCA_035629155.1 of Azospirillum sp. Lineage (GTDB taxonomy): Bacteria > Pseudomonadota > Alphaproteobacteria > Azospirillales > Azospirillaceae > Azospirillum. The sequence goes on from DASPIO010000161.1 coordinate 20,970, forward strand.
GGGCGCCCAGCGTCACCTGCTGCGGCCGCGTCAGGACGGTCCAGTGCGCCGTTTCCGCCACCACGGTGCGCGGATGCCCGAACTTCCGCATCGTCGCGTTCGACATGGCCTCGCTCCCAGGGATCGGTGCCTAAGAGGATGGGGCGGCGCGGGTCGATGCCAAGCGGTCGGCGGCGGGAACTTCCGCCGCCGTGCGGCCGTTGCCCGCCACGAGGGAATCCGGCGTGGCCGGACGCGACGGTGAGGACGAAAGCCTGGTGAGCGTCGTCGACGAGGATGTCGTGACCAGTGCTGCGACCGGCCTGCCGCCGGTGGCGCTGATCCACGGCGGCTGCGCGGTGCGCCTGTGGGGCATGACTTCGGCGGAACGGCTGCGCCGCTCCCTGGCGCGCGCCGGCGTGACGGAGGTGCGGTCCTGGCCGGATCGCGCCGTTCCCGGCTGGCGGCACCTGCTGGTACGGGACGACCATGTGTACGACGCGGTGCTGATCGCCGACCTTGCCCGCGCCGCCAATACGGTGCTGACCACGGAGGCGGGCACGCCGGTTGCCGCCGTCGTGGACGCGGGGATGGTCGAGACCGCCGCGGCGCTGCTGACGCGGGGCGGGCCGGTGCCGGCGGGCTTGCGCGCCGTCGGTCCGGGGACGCTCAGTTCCGCCTACAACGACGCGCTGCGCAAGCGGGAGGCGCCCTACCTGCTGCCGCTGACGGAAGAAACGCTGCCGGCGGTGGAACGGCGGATGTTCGCGGGCTCCTACAAGGGGGTCACCGACCTCGTCACCAAACACGTCTGGCCGGCGCCGGCCCTGCGCGTCACCCGCTGGTGCGCGGCGCATGGCGTCACCCCCAACGCGGTCACGTGGCTCAGCCTTGTGCTGGTGCTGCTCGCCATGGCGGCGTTCTGGCAGGGCTGGTTCCTGAGCGGGCTCGTCCTGGCCTGGGGCATGACGTTCCTCGACACGGTGGACGGCAAGCTCGCCCGCGTCACGCTGACCTCCACCAGGCTCGGCAACGTCTTCGACCATGGCATCGACCTGATCCATCCGCCCTTCTGGTACTGGGCCTGGATCGCCGGGCTGGAGACCGCCGGGCTGCCGCTGGAACAGGCGGGGCTGGTGCTCGCCGTCGTGGTGGGCGGCTATGTCCTGCTGCGGCTGCAGGAGGGATTGTTCATCGCGCTGTTCACGCTGGAGATCCACGTTTGGCAGCCCTTTGACAGCGGGTTCCGCCTGATCACGGCGCGCCGGAACCCGAACCTGATCCTGCTGACGCTGGGCGCGCTGGCGGGCCGGCCGGATCTGGGCATGCTGGCGGTCGCCGCGTGGACCGTGGCCTCGCTGCTGGTGCACACGGTGCGGATCGCGCAGGCGCTGGCGGCGCGGCGGGCCGGGCCGCTGGTGTCCTGGCTGGCGCGATGACGCGGGTCGGCGTCATCGTCAACCCGCTGAGCCGGCACAACCGCGACGGCGGTTTCGAGCGGGCGGTGGCGGCGTTCCGCGACCTGCCGCACGCCCGTCCGGGCACGCCGGCCGAACTGCTCGACACGCTGGCCGAGTTCCGCCGGCGCGAGGTCCGCGTCGTCGCCGTCAGCGGCGGCGACGGCACGCTGCGCGAGGTGCTGACCGCCTTGCCCCGCGCCTACGGCGGCGAGGAGCCGGACATCGCCCTGCTGCCGGCGGGCAAGATCAACCTCGCCGCCCGCGTGGTCAGCCGGGCCGGAGACCGCTTCGGCGACGGGCGGGCGGGCTTGCGCCGGTTGCTCGACGCGGCGCGGCGCCGGACGCTGGCGCGGGTCGAGTGGCCGGTGCTGGACGTCGTCTGGCGCGATGCGCCGGACCGGCGGCTGCGCGGCTTCCTGTTCGGCGCCGCCGCGTTCGCGGCGGGCACGCGGCTTGCCTACAGCCACGTGCACCGGGCCGGCATCAACAACGCCGCCGCCGTGGCCCTGTCCATCGCCGCCACCGCCGCGTCCACGCTGTTCGGCGGCCGGCGGCGGGCGCTGCTGGCGGGGGAGGACATGGCCGTCGGCGTGGACGGCGGCCCGGCGCGCGGCGGGCGGCGCTTCCTGGCCCTGGCCACCACGCTCGACCGCCTCGTCCTCGACCTCACGCCCTTCTGGGGGGAGGGGGGCGGGGCGATCCGCTGGCTGGACATCCCCGCACCGCCCAGGCGGCTGGCGGCGGCGCTGCTGCCGGTGCTGCGCGGGCGTCCGCGCCCGTGGATGCTGGAGGCGGGCTACGCCAGCGGCCGGGCGCGGGACCTGGCGGTCGAGCCGTCGCGCCCCTTCGTGATGGACGGCGAACTGTTCGAGGCGGGGCCGGGCGGCATCCTCCTGTCCGCCGACCGGCGCGTCGGGTTCGTCGAGCCGGTGGGTGAACCATGAGCGCCCTCACGGATCTCATCGCCGAGGAGCTGGACCGTCCGGTCATGGCCGAGGCGGGCACCGTCGCCGACGCCATCCTGGCCCGCCACGGGGCGGGCGTGGCGGCGGTGCTGTTCTACGGCTCGTGCCTGCGCACCGGGGACGCCGGGGGTATCCTCGACGTCTACATCCTGACGGATTCGCTGCGCGCCTACCATGGACGGGTCTGGCCGGCGCTGCTCAACGCGGCGTTGCCGCCCACCGTGTCTTATCTGGAGGTACCGGGTCCCACGGGGGTCGTGCGGGCCAAGGTGGCGGTGATGAGCATGCGCGCCTTCGCGCGCGCCACGGGGGGAGGCGGGGTCGACACCACCGTGTGGGCGCGCTTCTGCCAACCGGCTGCGTTGCTCCACGCGCGCGACGCGGCGAGCCGGGCCGCGGCGATCGACGCGGTGGCGCGGGCGGTGGTCACGGCGGCCGGCTGGGCGGCGCGACTGGGGCCGGCGAGCGGCACCCCGGCGGACCACTGGACCGTGCTGTTCCGGCATACTTACGGCGCCGAGTTGCGCGCGGAGCGCGGCGACCGGCCCTCCCAAATTTATGGCTGGGCGGCGGAGCGCTACGACCGCCTGCTGCCGCTCGCCCTGGCCGAGGCCGGGATCGCCATGCGCCCGCCGGCCGGCGATCGGGCGGCGGCCCGCCGGGGGTGGACATGGCGCCGCCGCCTGGGCAAGGCGCTGAACCTGCTGCGCCTCGTGAAGGCCGCCTTCACCTTCGAGAACGGCGTGGACTACATCCTGTGGAAGCTGGAGCGGCACGCCGGCCGCCCGGTGCGGATCACCCGCTGGCAGCACCGGCACCCGATCCTCGCCGCGCCGGGCCTGCTGCTGCGCCTCTGGCGCGACGGCGTGATCCGCTGACAGCGCCCCAGCGCGTGTCCGCCCGAGCCCGCGGCGCCGGGGCATCGACGACGCCCAGCTCGCGACCGATGCCGGTGATCGCGGTCACGGCGGCGTCGATCTGGTCGAGACTGTGGGCGGCGCTGACGCTGGAGCGCAGCAGCGGGACGTCGTCCGGCGTGGCCGGCGGCAGGGCGAGATTCAGGTAGACGCCGGCGTCCAGCAGCGCGTTCCAGAAGGCGATGGCGACCTCCATCGAGGGCATGCGGATGGAAATGATCGGGTTCACCTGTGGGCCGAGGGTGAAGCCCTCCGCCGCCAGCCCGGCGTAGAGGCGCTGCACGTTGGCGTTCAGCCGGGCGCGCAGGCCGGGATCCTCTTCGATCCGGGTCAGCGCCCGCAGGACCGAGGCGATCACCGACGGCGGCAGCGAGGCGGTGAACATGTACGGGCGGCAGGCCACGCGCAGCACGTCGAAGTCGGGCAGGTTCGAGGCGCAGAAGCCGCCGACGGCTCCTAGGCTCTTGCTGAAGGTGCCGATGATGAAGTCGACGTCCGCCTCAACCCCCGCCTGTTCGGCCAAGCCACGCCCCGTGTGGCCGAGCACGCCCAGCGAATGCGCCTCGTCCACCAGCAGGTGGGCGCCCCACTCGCGCTTGACGGCGGCGATCTCCTTCAGCGGCGCGGTATCGCCCAGCATGCTGTAGATGCCCTCCACGACGATCAGGCGGTTGCCCGGCGCGTCCTTCAGCCGGCGCAGGCGGCGCGCCAGATCATCGGGGTCGTTGTGGCGGAAGCGGATGACCTCCGCGCTGCCCAGCCGGCAGCCGTCGTAGATGCTGGCGTGGCTGTCGGCGTCGATCAGGATGTGGTCGCCGCGCCCGGCGACGGTGGACAGGATGCCGAGGTTCGCCTGATATCCGGTGGAGAACACCATGGCCGACCGGCAGCCGCAGAAGGCGGCCAGCCGCCGTTCCAGCTCGGCATGGCCGCCGTAGGTGCCGTTGGCGATGCGCGAGCCGGTGGTGCCGGTGCCGGCGTGCCGGACCGCCCCGGCGGCCTCGTCGATGCAACTCCGGTCGAAGGTCAGGCCCAGGTAGTTGTTGGTGCCCAGCAGGATCATCCGCCGGCCGTTCAGCATGGCCTCGCTCGGTGACAGCGCTTCGTCGAAGCACACGGAGAAGGGGTCGTGGCCGGCGGCCCGCAGGGCGTGGTAGGAGTCCCGCAGGGGCGCGAACTTGTCGAGGATACCCATCCGGCTCAGCGCCCCTTGAGGTCGGCGATGGCCGTGGCCAGATCGTCGACCGTCTCGATCTCGGCCAGCCGGTCCATGGGGATCGAGACGTCGAAGCGATCCTCCAGCGCCATGACGAAGTTCATGACGGCGAGGGAGTCGAGGCCAAGCTCCTTGGTGATGTTCGTCTCCGGTCCCACGCCCTGTCTGCCCTGCGGCAGTTCGCCGATCATGGCGACGATGACGTCAACGATGCTGTTGTCCTGCGTCATGCTTCTCGCCTGGGTTGCGGGATGGAACGGGCAGGGTCGGGGCTGATCGGCGCGCCTTGGCGAATCGCGACGGAAGCGTAAGGAGTTTCGTGGTTCCTTCAAACATTCCAAAGGGGTTGCCGTAAGAGAATTGCGTGCATGCCGAGGGGTTCCACGGCCTGAACCCTGCCATAACAGGGGAACACCCGATTTGGTCCCGCGTGGACTGTCCGCCGCCGCAGACTTCGGCGTTGCCGGGCCGGGACGTCTACAACCAGCGCGCTTCCCGGTACCATCGGACCGTGCCGGCGAAGCCGTCGCGCAACGCGATGCGCGGCGACCAGACCTCCGGCGGCGGCTGCCGGTCCGGTGCCGACGACCAGTCCGGGTGCAGCATCTCCCGCGCCTTGCCGGGCGACAGCATGGGCGCGCGGCCGAAGAGGTGCGCGGCCGCCCCCGCCACGGCGCAGCCCAGGCGGACGGCCGGCGCCGGCACCCGGACGATCCTGGGCGCGCCGCCGACCGCCCGCACCGCTTCGTCGAGGATGGTGCGCCAGGGATAGCCCTCCCGCCGTTCGTCGCTGATCTCCAGGACACGGCCCGACGGTCCCCCGGCGCACAGCGCGGCGATCGCCTCGGCGGCGTCGGCGACGTGGATGAGGCAGGCGCGCGCCTCGGGACCGTGGAACAGCGGCACCAGCGGCCCCTGCGCGGCGCGGAACACGGTCAACGTCGCCCGGTCGCCGGGGCCGTAGATGGCCGGGGGGCGGACCACCACCCAAGGGGTACTCCCACAGGCAAGGATGGCGGCGTCCTCACCCGCGCGCTTGCTGGCCGCGTAGGGGGAGAGCCGGGGTTCGCGCGCCGCCAGGGACGAGACGTGGACCAGACGCGCGGCCGGCGCCGAGGCGGCCAGTGCGGCAGCCAGCCGGCCGCTGCCGTCCCGGTTCGCCGCCAGGAAGGCGGCGGCTGAGCGCGCCTTGACCAGTCCGGCGGCGTGCACCACGGCGTCGGCGCCGCGCACCAGCCGGCGGAGGGCCTCGCCGTCGTCCAGGTCGCCGAACACCACCTCCGGCTCGTGGTCGGGACGCTGCGGATGCGCCGGGTTGCGCCGGGCGAGCAGGCGGACGCGCCAGCCCCGCCGCGCCAGTGCCACGACGACGGCGCGCCCGAGGAAGCCGGTGCCCCCGGTGACGGCCGCCAGCCGGGTCACAGCCCCGCTCCGAACGCTCCCGACAGGAAGAGTTGCCGAGCCCGGCTGCGGCTGAGCTTGCCGGACGACGTCTGCGGCAGGCTGTGCGGCGGGACGAGCCGGACGTCGGCGTCGGCGCCGTGCTCTGCGCGCAGGGCGCCGGCCACCGCTGCCTTCAGCGCCGCGCGGGCGGCGGGATCGGGGGTGCGGCAGTGGACGAGAACGGTGATGCGCTCGGCGTCGCCGTGGTCGATGGAGAAGGCGGCGGCGTCGCCGCTGCGCAGCCCGTCCACGCGTTCCGCGCTCCACTCCAGGTCCTGCGGCCAGATGTTGCGGCCGTTGACGATGATGAGGTCCTTGGCGCGCCCGGTGATCACCAGCGATCCGCCGACCCGGTAGCCGAGGTCGCCGGTGTCGAGCCAGCCGTCCGCCGAGAGCACGCGCGTGGTCTCCTCCGGCCGGTCGAAGTAGGCGCGCATCAGGCTGGGGCCGCGCACGAAGATGCGCCCGAGCCGGCGCTCGCCGAGCGGCTTTCCGTCGCCACCCCGGACCTCGGCGTCGTGGCCGGGCAGAGGCGGGCCGCACAGGACGAAGTCGCGGCTGCGGGCTCCGTCGCCGGACGGCGGTGCGGCGCGCCCCTCGCCCTCCAGCCGGTCCATGTCCACCCGGTCCACCTCCGTGCCGGTGCCCAGCGGGGCGAAGCTGACGGCCAGGGTCGCCTCCGCCATGCCGTAGCTGGGCACGAAGGCGCGCGGGTCGAAGCCGCACGGCGCGAAGGTTTCGGCAAAGGCGGTGAGGATGTGCGGGCGGATCATGTCCCCGCCGATCCCGGCGCCGCGCCAGGAGGACAGGTCGATCCCCTCCGGCGGCAGGGTGGCGGCGCGCCGCGCGCACAGCTCGTACCCGAAGCCGGGGCTGTAGGACAGCGTGCCCCGGTTCCGGGAGATGAGCGACAGCCACATCAGCGGCCGGCGCGCGAACTCGCGCGTCGGCAGATAGTCGACGGAGATCTGTGTCATGAGCGGCGTGAGCAGAAAGCCGACCAGCCCCATGTCGTGGTAGAAGGGCAGCCAGGAGACGCAGCGGTCCGTCCGCGAGATCCGCAGCCCATGCTCGGTGATGGCGCGCGCGTTGGCCAGGAGCGCGCGGTGGGTCACCGTGACGCCCAGCGGGAAGCGGGTGCTGCCCGACGAGAATTGCAGATAGGCGACGTCGTCGGGGACCACCCCGGGCAACTCGACTCCGGTCTCCGTGGCGTCGTCGAAGAGGCTCGGATCGCCGACGGCGCGCAGCCCCAGCCCGTCGGCCGCCTCCCCGACCCAGGCCGCCAGGGCCGCCGGGGCCAGCGCGCCGGACGCCCGTGCGGCGCGCAGCATGCCGCGGATGTGGGCGACGTACCCCGCGCGCCCGCCGAAGGCCATGGGCAGGGGCATGGGAACCGGGACGATGCCGGCGTACACGCAGGCGAAGAAGGCGCGCACGAAGTCGCCGTCCGTCTCCGCGACCAGGGCGATCCGCTCGCCCGGCGCGAAGCCGGTCGCCAGCATGCGGCGGGCCATCGCCCGCGCCCGCGCGCGCAGGTCGCGGTAGCCCAGGACCTCCACAAGCTGCCCGCGGCCGGAGTGGAAGTTCAGGCCGCGTTCCCCCCGCGCCGCGTAGTCCAGCGCCTCGACCAGGGTGGCGAAATCCGCCTTACGGGTGGGCAGGGGGCAGGTGGACGGCGTAGGCGACGGCATTCTCGGGATCCTGACCGATCGGTTGGTGGGGCGCCCGCATGGGATCGGGGGCCGACGAACCGGCCGCACCGCCTCCCACCCATGTTATGCGCGCGACGATCACGTCAACGCTCCCTCGTGCCATGCGGCCCACCACCGCGCTCACGGCGCTGGCCACCATGGCGGTGTTCTGCGTGTGCAGCGCCGCGCCTCCCGTTGAAAGGCCTAGGTCCCGCTGCATACGCCGATACCTTGAATACACCGAGAAATCCTTAGGTTGACCGTATCCTCCGACGGTTCCATAGTTCATGCGTTCCAAAATTATCGGATTGGTTTGTTTGGCAGGAAAATGTTGCCATTCATCGCGCGCGCAACCCTTGTTCTTTGTCTGCTCGCATTCTTGCCGTGGGCCGCCGCGGCGGAAGGCCCTCCGGTGCGCGTCGGCCTGGACGGCGAATTCGGGCTGACCAACAGCACCTCGGCGGAGGCCATCGAGCAGGGCATCCGCACGGCCATCGACGAGATCAACCGGGCCGGCGGCGTGCTCGGCGGGCGCAAGCTGGAACTCGTCACCAAGGAGCACCGCTCCATGCCCGCGCGCGGCATCAAGAACATCCGTGAGTTCGCGGCGATGCCCGACCTCGTGGCCGTGTTCGGCGGACGGTTCAGCCCGGTGGTGATCGAGGAATTGCCGACGCTGAAGGAGACCAAGACGCTGTTCCTGGCGCCCTGGTCCTCGGCCGATGCCATCATCGACAACGGCATGGAGCCGAACTACGCCTTCCGCCTCAGCCTGCGTGACAGTCTGGCGATGCCGTTCATGCTGAAGCACGCCGGGCAGGTGGGGGCGAAGAAGGTCGGCCTGCTGCTGACCAACACCGCCTGGGGGCGCAGCAACCTCGCCTCGGCCGAGCGGTATTTCGCGGCCGGCGGAGGGCCGTCGTCGGCCGCGACGGTGTGGTACAACTGGCGCGATGCGTCGCTGATCGACAAGTACGAGGCGCTGGAGCGTGCCGGGGCCGAGGCCGTCATCCTGGTCGCCAACGACGACGAGGCCGCCATCCTGGTGAAGGAGGTGGCGGCCCTGCCAAAGGAACGGCGGCGGCCGATCATCAGCCACTGGGGCATCACCGGCGGCGACTTCGTGGGTCAGGCCGGGCCGGCGCTGCACGAGGTGGACTTCACGGTGATCCAGACCGTCAGCCTGTTCCGGGCCGATCCGGCCAAGGTCGCCGAGGTGATGGAGACCACCGGGCGACTGTTCGGCATCGCCCGCGTCGAGGAGATCCGCTCCCCCGTCGGTTTCGTGCACGCCTACGACCTGACGCACATCCTGGCGCGCGCCATCGACATCGCCGGCACCACGGACCGTGCCTCGGTCCGCGACGCGCTGGAGAAGGTGGAGGATTACAAGGGGCTGGTGAAGCATTTCGAGCACCCGTTCACCGCCACCCGGCACGAAGCCCTCGGGGCCGACGAACTGCTGATGGCCCGCTTCAACCGGGACGGCGTTCTGGTGCCCATCGAGTGACACCCATCCTGCACGATGCGCTGGCAGCCGCGCGGCGGCGGCTGGCCGGGGGGCAACTGGCGCGCCGGTTCGCGCTGGCCTCGGCGACGCTGTCGGTGGTGCTGGCGGTGCTGGTGGGGGCGGCGCTGCACACCATCTCCAGAGCGCGCCTCATCGACCAGCACCAAGGCAACGTGCAGGCCAGCGCCGCCCTCGTGGCGCGCCAGACGGAAGGGCTGCTGGCCGCCGTCGTCGAGACGATGGGGGAGCTGTCGGAGAACAGCGTGCTCGCCACCGCGCTGGTCGACAGCGCCGGCAAGGAAACCTACCTCCTCCCGTTCCTGCGCAGCTTCGACCATGTGGCCGGCGTGCCGGTGTCGCTGGTCTTCACCGATTTCGAAGGCGTGCCGATCGCCAACAACGGCCGCCCCGCCATGACCGGGCGCGACATGGCGTGGCTGGCCCAGGCGATGGCGGCCGGGCGGTCCACCGCCGTGGTGGTGGAGGACGAGGGCAGGCCGTACCTCCTGGCCGCCGAGATGCTCGTCTACTCGCGCACCGCCTCGCCGGAGGGGGCACTGCTCTACAAGCTGCCCTTCGACGCGCTGGTCCTGCATCCCGAGGCCCGGCTGCGGCACGCCGGCTCGGCATCCACGCCCCCGCCGGGCGAGGGGCGGATCGCCGTCGACGTGCCGCTGCGCACGCCGGAGCGGCTGGCCCCGCTCGGCCTCGCCCTGCACCTGGAGGCGCCGGCGGTGCCCGCCGCCTCGCTGCTCGCCATCGGGCTGCCGGCCTACGCGCTGGTGGGCGTGGCGGCGCTGGCGGCGATCCTGCTGGGCAGCCGCGTTGCCGGCTACCACCTGACGCGATCCCTGCGCGACCTGGAGCGGCTGGCCGGCACCATCGTGCGCGAGGGCTTCACCGGACAGCGCGCGCAGGTCCGCGGCGAGGACGAGGTCGGCAGCCTCGCCCGCGCCTTCAACGCCATGCTCGACCGCATCGCCGCCATGCAGGAGGATCGCGAGCGCCAGGCCGAGGAGGAGATCACCATCCAGCGCACGCTGACCCGCCACGCCGAACAGGCCCGCGCCGAGGCGGAAGCCGCGAAGAACGAGGCGGAGCGCGCCCGGCAGGAGGCGGTCATGGCGCTGATCACCGCCGAACGCGCCAACGAGGCGAAGACCCGCTTCCTGGCGGCGGCCAGTCACGACCTGCGCCAGCCGGTGCAGTCGCTGGTGCTGCTGACCGCGTCGCTGGCCGCCCGGCTGGGGGAGCATCCGGCCGCGTCGCTGCTGGGCAGCCTGCAGGCGTCGGTGGACGCGCTGTGCCGGTTGCTGGAGGGGCTGCTCGACGTCTCCAAGCTGGACGCCGGCACGGTGCCGGCCAACCTGCGGCCGGTGCCGGTTTCGGCCATCCTGCAGGGGCTGGAGGCGGAGTACCGGCTGCGCGCCGAGGAGAAGGGGCTGACGTTCCGCACCGTCCCCTCCTCGCTGACGCTGCGCACCGACCCGGCGCTGCTGGAGCGCGTCCTGCGCAACCTGCTGGAAAACGCGCTGCGCTATACCGACCGGGGCGGCATCCTGCTGGGCTGCCGGCGGCAGGGGGAGTGCGTGCTGATCCAGGTCCACGACACCGGCGTCGGCATCCCGGCCGAGCATCTGGAGCGCATCTTCCTGGAATTCTACCAAGTGTCCAATCCCGCCCGCGACCGCGGCAAGGGGCTGGGCCTGGGGCTCGCCATCGTCGACCGGCTGGCGCGCCTGCTGGGCTGCCGGGTGCGCGTGGTGTCGCGGCCGGAGCGGGGCTCCTGCTTCATGGTGGAGGTGCCGCTGGCCGCCGGGGCGGCACCGGAGCTTTCGGCTCCGCCGGCGGTCGCGGCGGCGTCGGCGGCGGCCATCGGCCCGGGGATAGCCCTGGTCATCGACGACGACCCGCTGGTGCGTCAGGGGCTGGCGCTGTTGATCGAGCAGTCCGGCTGGCGGGTGGTCGTCGCCGAGAGCGGGCCGGATGCCGTGAACCGGCTGGCATCCGGCCCCGGCGTGCCGACGCTGGTGATCGCCGACTACCGGCTGGAGGGCGGGACGACCGGCCTGGACGCGCTGCGCGCCGTCGAGGCGTGGGTGAACCGCCCGCTGCTCTGCGTCGTGCTGACCGGCGACACGGCGCCGGAGCGCATCGCCGACGTGCAGGCCAGCGGCTACCGCATCCTGCACAAGCCGCTGGCCGTGCGCGACCTGCTGGCCCTGCTGGCCGAGGCGTCGGCCGGCGTCGCCCCGGTGGTGGACCGCGCCGCGCGGACGGCGTGAACGGGATCAATCCCCGGTGAGGCGGATCAGGCGCTTGCCCAGGTTCTCGCCGCGGTAGAGGCCGGCGATGGCGCCGGGGGCCTGCTCGATGCCGTCCAGGATGTCCTCCCGGTGGTGCAGCTTGCCGGCGCGCAGCCAGTCGGCCAGTCGCGCCACCGCCGCCTCGAACTTGGCGGCGTGGTCGAAGAACAGGAAGCCCTGCATCCGCGCGCGCTTGACCAGGATGTGCCGCTCCACGCGGGGGCCAAGGGGCGGCGGCTCCCAACTGGCGACCGACGCGGTGCCGCAGATCACCACGCGGGCGCCGACGGCGAGGTGCGGGTAAACGGCGTCGCTGACCGGGCCGGCGGTGTTGTCGAAATAGACGTGCACGCCGTCGGGGCAGGCCGCCGCGGCCGCCGCCGACAGGTCGGCCTCGCCCTTGTAGTCGAGTGCGGCGTCGTAGCCGAAGGCGGAGCGGCACAACTCCACCTTCGCCGGCCCGCCGGCGATGCCCACGGCGCGGCAGCCCAGCAGCTTGGCGATCTGCCCGACCGCCGAGCCCACCGAGCCGGCGGCGGTGGAGACCACCACCGTCTCCCCGGCCTTCGGCTGGCCGACCTCGGTCAGGCCCAGGTAGGCGGTGATGCCGTTGAGGCCGAGGATGCCGAGCGACGCCGACAGCGGCAGGTCGTCCTCGCGCACCTTGCGGATGACGGCGCGACCGTCGGACACGGCGAAGCGCTGCCAGCCGAACAGGCCCATCACCCGCTCGCCCACGGGGTAGTCGGGGTGCCGGCTCTCCACCACCTCGCCCACGGCGAAGGAGCGCATCACCTCCCCCAGCCCGACCGGCGTCGCGTAGTTGCCGACCGCCGAGACCCAGCCGCGCATCGCCGGATCCACGGACAGGTAGGCGTTGCGGACGCGGAACTGCCCGGCGGCGAGAGGTTCGAGCGGCACCTCCGCCATCTCGAAATGTTCGGCCTGCGGGATGCCGTCGGGGCGCACGCGCAGGCGGATCTGGCGGTTCATGGTGGCCATGGTCGGGCTCCGTCAGGGGCGGATGTTACCGGATGTTACGCGGCGATACGCTTGGGGCAGGGGTGTAACATTCGGGCACGTCCGTCATTCTTGGCCATCGCGCGCGCTCCGGGTGGGTGGAGGACGCGATGATCATGGCGAGCAATAGGAATATTGTCAATTGCGGCGTCGGTCGGCGTCGGGAACGAAGCGGGCCAAGCCGTGTTGGACCCCCGCCACCGCCATGGGGAGTTCCACATGCCGTTCCACCGACCCGACACGCCGCCGCGTGCCCATGCCCCGTGACACGCCGGGCGCGCTGACGGCGCTGCTCGCCGGGCGGGCGGGGGTGGCCGTCGATGTCTTCGGCGCCCCGGAGGGGCAGGACGCGCGCGCCCTGGCGGCACTGGCCGAGGCGGCGGGGAGCGCGGGGGTGCTGCACGTGGCCGCCGACGCGCGGCGGGTGGCGCGGCTGCGGGCGGCGCTGGCGTTCTTCGCGCCGGGGGTCGAGGCGCTGGTGCTGCCGGCGTGGGACGCGCCGCCGTACGACCGGGTGTCGCCCAGCGGCGCGGTGATGGCGGCGCGCGCGCTCACCGTGGCGCGGCTGACCCGGCCCGCCGGACGGCCGCGCGTGCTGCTGACCACGGCGCGGGCGGCCCTGCTGCGGCTGCCGCCGCGCGCGACGCTGGCGGCGGCGGTGCTGCGGCTGGCGCCCGGCGACGCGGTGGAGGCGGACGGGCTGGCCGAGCACCTGCGGCACCACGGCTACGTGCCCACGTCGCACCCGCGCGAGCCGGGCGAGTTCGCCACCGATCCCGACCGCATCGACGTGCTGCCGCCGGGCGGCGGCCCCGGTCTGCGGCTGGAGCTGGCGGGGGCGCACCTCGCCGCCGTCCGCGCCTTCGATCCGCAGGATTCCGAAACGGAGGGGGAGGCGTTCGCCGAGGCGGTGTTGCCGCCCGCCTCCGACGTCGTTCTCGACGCCGGGGCGGCGGCCCGCTTCCGAGCGCGCTACGCCGAGCTGTTCGGCCACGGAGCGGTGGAGGGCGACCCGTTGCCGGCGGCCATCGCGGCCGGGCGGCGGCCGGCCGGCGTGGAGCACTGGCTGCCGCTGTTCCTGGCCGAGACCGGGACGGTGTTCGACCTGCTGCCCGACGCGGCGGTGACCCTGGACGACGACGCGGAGGCCGTGCGCGACGCCCGGCTGGCGCAGGTCGGCCACGTTTACGAGGCGCGGTCGGGCGCGCTGGCGGCGGGGACGCGGGCGCGGCTGACGCCGTACCGCCCGGTGCCGCCGCGCCTGGCCTTCCTCGACGCCGCCGCATGGGACATGGCGCTGTCCGGGCGCCGCGTCGCGGTGCTGCGGCCGGAGCCGCCGCCGGATGGCGCCTTGGCCGATGCCGGCGGTCGCCCGTTGGCCGGCACGCCCGCCGCCGTGCTGGACCGGCTGCGCGCGCTGGCGGGGGAGGGGGGCCGCGTCCTGCTGGCCGGTGGCCGGGTGGAGGAGCGGCGCGCGGTGCGGACGCGGCTGCGCCGCGCCGGCTTCGACCGGTTCGTTTCCGTCGCAACGTGGGATGAGGCCGCGCACGCGCCCGACGGCGCGGTGGTGGTGGCCTCGCTGGAGCTGGAGGCCGGCTTCATCGCCGATGGTGTGGCCGTGGTGACCCACGTCGACCTCGACGCCGAAGCGCGGGCGGACGCCGGGCGCCGGGCCGGACGGGACGAGGTGGACATGGCGGCGTCCGACCTCGCCATCGGCAGCCTTGCCGTGCACCTCGACCACGGCATCGGCCTGTGCGAGGGTCTGGAGACGGTGGAGAGCACGGGCGTGCCGCACGACTGCCTGCGCCTCGTCTACCGCGACGGTGATTCACTGCTGGTGCCGGCGGAGAACCTGGACCTTGTCTGGCCGTTCCGCGGCAGCCCGGAAACGGTGCGGCTGGACGACCTCGGCAACGGGGCCTGGATTCACCGCCGCGACGCGGTGCGCGACGCCGTGCGCGCCGGCGCCGAGGCGCTGGTGCGCACGGAGGCCGAGCGGCGCACGGCGCGGGTTGAGCCGATCCGCCCGCCGCGCGGCGCCTGGCGGCGCTTCGTCGCCGGTTTCCCGTTCGAGGAGACGCCCGATCAGGCCAAGGCCATCGCGGCGGTGCTGGCCGACCTCGCGTCCGGGCGGCCGATGGACCGGCTGGTGTGCGGCGACGTCGGTTTCGGCAAGACGGAGGTGGCGCTCCGCGCCGCCTTCGCGGTGGCCGGGGCCGGGCGGCAGGTGGCGGTGGTGGTGCCGACCACGCCGCTCGCCCGCCAGCACTTCGAGGAGTTCTGCGAGCGCTTCGCCGGTTTCCCCTTCGAGGTCGCGCAGCTCTCCCGCGCCGTCGGCGCGGCGGAGGCGCGGCGGGTGCGCGACGGGCTGGCGTCGGGCGCGGTGCGCGTGGTGGTCGGCACGCACGCGCTGCTCGCCCCCGCCCTGCGCTTCGCCGACCTGGGCCTGCTGGTGGTGGACGAGGAGCACCGGCTGGGCGTGCGGCAGAAGGAGCGGCTGCGCCAGCTCGGCGCCGGCACGCACGTGCTGACCATGACGGCGACGCCGATCCCGCGCACGCTGCAGCTCGCCGTGGCGGGGGTGCGCGATGTCAGCGTCATCGCCACCGCCCCCGGCACGCGCCGGCCGGTGCGCACCGTGGCCGACGCCTGGGACGACGCCACGGTGCGCGACGCCCTGCGGCGCGAACGGGCGCGCGGCGGCCAGAGCTTCTGCGTCAGCCCGCGGGTGGAGGATCTGGCCGGGCTGCACGACCGGCTGGAGGCGCTGGTGCCCGGCCTGCGCATCATCGTGGCGCACGGCAAGCTGCCGGTGGCCGACCTGGACGAGGCGATGACGGCGTTTGCCGAGGGCGAGGGGGACGTGCTGCTCGCCACCAACATCATCGAGACCGGGCTGAACATTCCGCGCGCCAACACGCTGATCGTCCACCGTGCCGACCTGTTCGGGCTGGCCCAGTTGCACCAGTTGCGCGGCCGGGTCGGGCGCGGCGCGGTGCGCGGGCACGCGTGGTTCACCTGGGACCCGGACCGGCCGCCGACCGGCCAGGCGCGTGAACGGCTGCACACGCTGGCCACGCTCGACCGGCCGGGGGCGGGGTTCGAGCTGGCGGCGCGCGACATGGATATCCGGGGTGCGGGCGACCTGCTGGGCGAGGCGCAGTCCGGCCACCTGGAGGCGGTCGGCGCCGAGCTGTTCCAGGAGCTGCTGAACCGCGCCGTGGCGGCGGCGCGCGAGGGGCGGGAGATGGAGGCGCCGTGGGCGCCGCGCCTCGGCCTCGACGTGGCCATCCGCATCCCGGAGACGTACGTGCCCGATCCGGCGGCGCGGCTGGCGCTGTACCGTCGCCTGGCGACGCTGGAAGACGGGGAGGCGGCCGAGGGCTTCGCCGCCGACCTGGAGGAACGCTTCGGGCCGCCGCCGGCGGAGGTGGCGGTGCTGCTGGAGGTGGCGGAACTGAAGGCGCTGTGCCGCCGCGCGGGCGTGGAGCAGTTGGACGTCGGCCCGGCCGGCGCGGTGCTGGGCCTGCGTGAGGCGGCGGCGGCGGAGGCGGCGAATCGGATCGCCGCGGTGCGGGCCGACGTGAAGCGGCGGCCCGATGGGCGGCTGGTGCTGGCGGCCGGGGCGCGGGGCGGGGCGGCCTTCCGGGCGGCGGTGCGGGAGGTGCTGGGGGAGCTGGGAGGGGTGTGATACGGACTGCGGCGCAAGGGGGCGAGAGGGTTTGACCGGCGGCGCTCGATGGAAGCGATCATGCGCCGCCGGTAGGACGGGGCGTTGGGTGCCGCGCCCGGTGCGCCCACCTATTCGTGCGCGGCGGGCCGGCGTACGCCGGGGAGACCCCGACCCGACCTGCGGGCGCTCACTTCCCGCCGCCCACCATCACCTTCGGCAGCTTCTCGGCGATGCCGTACAGCGTCTCGCGGCGGCGCAGTTCGGCGTAGACGTCCTCGGGGCGCAGGTCGAGCTGGGCCCACAGGACGGAGAGGTTGTAGAGCAGGTCGGCACTCTCGGCGATCACGCCTTCGCGGTCGCCGGCGATGGCGTCCAGCGCCACCTCGACCGCTTCCTCGCCGACCTTCTTGGCGATCTTCTTGGTGCCGGCGGCGAACAGCTTCGCCGTGCGGGAGCCCGCCGGGTCGTGGCTCTGGCGTTCGCGGACCGCCTCGTACAGGCGGACCAGCTCATCGGAGTTGAGGGCTTCGGGCATGGAGTCGGGCGTGCGCTTCGTCATCTACCGAACGTGTCCATGATCGCGCGCGCTTTCCATACCCCCGGCGGCTAAATCTTCACGGTCTCGCTGGTGCGGTCGGCCTTCGGACGCTCCTCGGCCAGCGGGCGGCCGGTGGCGAGGAAGTACACGACCTCGGCGATGTTGGTCGCGTGGTCGCCGATGCGCTCCAGGTTCTTGGCCATGAACAGCAGGTGCATGTGCGTGGCGAACAGCTCGGCGTTCCCGCCGGCGGCGCGCACGATGTCGCCGCACAGGCTGGTGTACAGCGCGTCCACCTCCTCGTCGCGGCGCCAGACATCCAGCGCCGCCGCGTCGTCGGCCTCGACATAGGCGTCGACCACCGCGCTGAGGCGCTCGCGCACCATGCGGCCGAGTTCCGGCAGCGCCGCCGCCACGCCCAGGTCCGCACCGCCCAGGTCGGGCAGGCCGCCCAGCGCCGCCGAGCGTTTGGCGATGTTGGCGGCGTAGTCGCCCACGCGCTCCAGGTTGTTGGCGATCTTCAGCGCCGCCATCACCTCGCGCAGGTCGTCGGCGACCGGCTGGCGCAGCACCAGCAGGCGCATGGCGTGCGCCTCGATGCCCTGCTCCTCGCGGTCCAGGCGGTGGTCGCCGCGGATGACCGCGCTCGCCAGTTCGGGGTCGCGGTGCGTCAGGCACGACAGCGCGCCGTCCAGTTGCGTCTCCGCCGCCCCGGCCATCTCCACCACGCTGGAGCGCAGCTTGCGGATGGCCTCCTCATAGGCCGTGACGATGTGGGGCGTGGTGTGTTTCATGCGTTCCTCCGGTCGCGGACCTTAGCATGAACGCGCATGCCATGGGGCGTTGCTGAACGAATCTTTTTCACGGGCTTTTTCCGCATATCCCCGCTGCGCGGACAGGTCCCCTTCGTGTCACAAAGCCGTTGCGGCCCCGGGGGATTCCGCCTAGAAAGCGGCGGCCGGCTGGACGCGGTGCGTTGACGGAATGTTAACCGTGATCCGCGAGTGTACGTCCACTCGAGGACGGACGGACGTGTCGGTCCCGGTATGACCATCCCGCCCCACCGCAAGCGCCAGAGGGCAGTCTTGGCCGCACTCTCCGCTTGAGCGCGCTGGAACCTTGGTCTATGGAACCGTTGGCGGAAGTGGTAGAAAGCCCTTTCGCCGGCCAGGCCGTCGCAACCGAATGAAGAGCTAGTCGGGTCCATGCTATCCAAACTCCTCGGCGTTCTGTCCGCCGACATGGCGATCGATCTTGGGACGGCCAACACCCTCGTCTACGTCAAGGGGCGCGGCATCGTGCTGAACGAGCCGTCGGTCGTGGCCATCGCCAACGTCCGCGGCAAGAAGCAGGTGCTGGCCGTCGGCGACGAGGCCAAGATGATGCTGGGCCGCACGCCCGGGAACATCCAGGCCATCCGTCCGCTGCGCGACGGCGTCATCGCCGACTTCGAAGTCGCCGAGGAGATGATCAAGCACTTCATCCGCAAGGTGCACAACCGCCGCAGCTTCGCCAGCCCGCAGGTCATCATCTGCGTGCCGTCGGGTTCGACCGCGGTGGAGCGCCGGGCGATCCAGGAGTCGGCCGAGGCCGCCGGCGCCCGCCGGGTCTTCCTCATCGAGGAGCCGATGGCCGCCGCGATCGGCGCCGGGCTGCCGGTGACGGAGCCGACCGGCTCCATGGTCGTCGACATCGGCGGCGGCACCACCGAGGTGGCCGTGCTGTCGCTGGGCGGCATCGTCTACTCGCGCTCGGTGCGCGTGGGCGGCGACAAGATGGACGAGGCGATCATCGGCTACATCCGCCGCACCCACAACCTGCTGGTGGGCGAGGGCTCGGCCGAGCGCATCAAGAAGGAAATCGGCTCCGCCTGCCCGCCGGAGGACGGCGAGGGCCGCATCCTGGAGATCAAGGGCCGCGACCTGATGAACGGCGTGCCGAAGGAGCTGATCATCTCCGAGCGGCAGATCGCCGAGTCCCTGGCGGAACCGGTGTCGGCCATCGTCGAGGCGGTCAAGGTGGCGCTGGAGCACACGGCCCCCGAACTGGCCGCCGACATCGTCGACAAGGGCATCGTGCTGACCGGCGGCGGCGCGCTGCTGGGCAACCTGGACTACGTGCTGCGGCACGCCACCGGCCTGCCGGTGTCGATCGCCGACGATCCGCTGTCGTGTGTCGCGCTGGGCACAGGGCGCGCGCTGGAAGAGATGAAGACGTTGCGAAACGTCTTGGTCAGCGCGTACTGATCGTGTAATTCTCAGTCGGGTACCTCTCTCCCTGTGATCATTCCGCGGTTGCAGGGCAAGAGGAGGGCCGCGTTCCTGGACGGGATCATCCTGTGAAGCCGCGAACCTCGGGATCCGTCGTGCGCCTAGCCGCCCCGCTGAAGGCCCTGGCCCAGCGTTTCTCTTTCCTTCTTCTGGTGCTCGCCTCGGTCGCGCTGATGATGGTCGGCAAGGTCGACGCGGTGCTGGTGGACAGCGTGCGCGCCCGCGTCACCGACGCCTTCGCCCCGATCATGGACGCTCTGTCGCGCCCGGCGGCCACCGCCGCGCACTTCGTCGAGTCGATCGTGGCGCTGGAGAACGTGTACGAGGAGAACCAGCGCCTGAAGGCGGAGAACGCCCGCCTGCTGCAATGGAAACAGGTCGCGACGCGGCTGGAGGCCGAGAACGGCAGCCTGCGGGCGTTGCTGCACTACAAGCCCGAACCGGCGACGTCCTCCATCACCGCCCGCGTCATCGCGACCCCCGGCGGCTCGTTCCTGCGCACCGTGGTGGTCACCGCCGGCCGGCGCGACGGCGTGCGCAAGGGGCAGGCGGCCATCGGCGGCGTCGGCATGGTCGGCCGCGTGGTCGAGGTGGGCGAGTGGTCGGCGCGCGTGCTGCTGATCACCGACATCAACACGCGCGTGCCGGTGGTCCTGGAAAGCTCGCGCGCCCGCGCCGTTCTGGCGGGCGACAACTCGGACCAGCCGCGTCTGCTGTACCTTCCCGCCGACGCCGTCATCGCCGTGGGCGAGCGGGTCGTCACCTCCGGGCATGGCGGCCTGTTCCCGCCGGGCATCCCGGTGGGCGTCGTCGCCTCGGTGGGCGAGCGTGGCGTCAAGGTCCAGCCGATCGCCGACATGGCCCGGCTGGAGCATCTGCGCCTCATCGACTTCGGTCTGCCCGGCGTGCAGGACGAGTTGGATCAGCGCACCCTGAAATGACCGTCACCCTCTGGCAACGTCTCGACAAGGCCGGGCGCAACCTCGCGCCCTTCGCGGTTACGGTGATGCTGCTTCTGCTCGGCCTCGTGCCGCTGCGGATTCCGGCCTACACCGCCGTGGCCCCGTCGCTGACGCTGATGGCCGTCTATTACTGGACGATCCACCGGCCCGACCTGCTGCGCCCCGGC